>CAVVZW010000116.1:0-10437 GCA_963752265.1 uncultured Alphaproteobacteria bacterium | reverse complement strand
CGTTGCGCCCGATCTCGACCGGCATTGCGAGCGGGTCAATCGGTCCGCGGTCAATTTCAAGCTCAAGCCCGTGGTCGATACGGAAACCTGGCTCGCGCTGGCGCGCGAGGGTATCGCGCGCTTCGGCGCTGGAGCAGAACTCTACATCCGGCCGATGTATTGGGCGCAGACAGGCAGCGGTGGCGGCGTTCTCTTCGATCCCGAGACGACGAACTGGTGTTTGTGTATCTACGCGGCGCCGATGCCGCCGGTCACAGGTTCGGCGATTACGCTATCGCCGTTTCGCCGCCCGACCATGGAAAGCGCACCGGTGGATTGCAAGGCGGGCTGCCTTTATCCGAACAATTCCCGTGCCTTGATCGAGGCGCAGGGGAGAGGCTTCAATAATTGTCTGATGCTCGACATGCTCGGCAATGTGGCGGAGTTCGGAAATTCGAATGTGTTCATGGCGAAGGACGGCGTGGTCTATACGCCGGCACCGAACGGAACGTTCCTCAACGGCATCACGCGGCAGCGGGTGATTGGACTATTGCGCGCCGATGGGGTGACGGTGATCGAGACGACGCTCGGATATCAGGAGTTCCTGGGCGCCGACGAAATTTTCTCCAGCGGCAATTTCGGCAAGGTTGCGCCGGTGATCCGGATCGACGATCGCTCCTTGCAACCGGGCCCGTTATTTCAGCGCGCACGAAAGCTGTACTGGGAGTTTGCGCACGGTTGATTGCGCACCATCCCGGAATGACCGCACCTTACATCCCCAGCAACTCGCGCACCGGTGCAGACCATTTGGCGAGGTCGGTGCCGTGGGTGTGGAACATCGCAACCGCCAGCCGATCCATTCCAAACGCCACGCAGCCTGTGTGAGCCGGTGCGCCATTTGCGTCCTGGATGTCCCAGGTGGTGCCGAAATGGTCGCGGTGATAATTGAAGCTCATACAAGCGGTGGGCTGTTCCTCGGAACGTAGCGGAACGAGTAACTCGAACTTCAGCGATTGCTGCTTCTGGCTGACCGCCTTCATCTGGCCGACACGGCCAAAGAAGGGATCGCTGGCGTAATCGACCTTAAACGTCAGGCCGAGGTCGCGCGCGATGGCTTGCGCCCGGACCATCCAGCGCTCGCGGAAATCGGACACGTCTTCGGGGCTGCCGATGCAGACATATTCCCGCATCCGGAAGGATTGCAGCCGGTCGAGATGACGCGACGGCTCAGCCCGGAAACAATCGGCCGCGACGTCGAAGCGCAGGCCGCCCTGCGGCAACGGGCCCCTCGCGGCGGCGATCGGATAGACCGGATAGCAGGCGGCGGGCGAAAGCACGAGATCGGCGGGCGAGAGCGAGGTGGTCCAGTCGCCGCCGGCATCGAAGCGGCTGACCGCCTGATGAATTTCTCGCTCGGTGCCGTGAAGTCCGCAGACGCAGCCGAGCAGATTGGGGAAGCTCTTCAGATAGCCGGATTTTTCCAGTTGCGCGCGGTTCATCACCGGCGGGAAGCGCATCACTTCCGTGCCCGCCTCGCGATGCCCTGTGATCAGCGCGGCGAGGCGCTCGACGATATGTTCATAGAGCTCGGTCCGGGCGTAAATGCCGTCGGTGCCCATCTTGTGAAACAGCTTGTCGGCCAGGTGGTCCAGCGGATCGGCGGATTGCGCGGCGCTTTCCATCTTGTCGGTTCGGGCGACGACGTTCATGTTCGGCCTTCCCTGGTATTGTAAGATCGTTGCGGTTCAGTCGCGCAAACTCGTGGGCACGGAGCTCATGAGGCTCGCGGTGGCAATGTTGGAGAGGATGCGGTCATTATTGATCATGATCGGCGACGACAGCACGTCGCGCAGCAGACGGCCGATGCTGAAATCGCCGTCGTTGCGATAACCCGCGAGCCCGCAGGCGCGCATGGCGCTCATCACGGTCTCGACGGCAAGCTCGGAAGCTTCGACCTTGAGCAGATTGATCGACGATTGAAAATCGAGCGACGACAACGCCCGTTCGTCATGCTCGTGGGCGGCATAAGTGTCCAGATTGGCGGTGATGACCGCGCGCAATTTGGCGAGCGTCATTTTGGCTGCGTTGAAGTGCGCAGCGCCCGGCGGCATCTGCCCGCCCGCGCCGCGCGCCGCCTTGCGGATGAATGCCTGCGCGCGCTCGACCGAAGCGGCCGCTATGCCGGCCCAGGCGGACGACCAGCATAGATGCGCGACGGGTGTCATGGTCTGCGCATGAATCTTGTCGTAGCCTTCGGGAAATATCTGCTCGCTTGAGCCGTTGAACTTCAACTCAAAGCCCGCGCTGCACGTTCCGCGCATGCCGAGTGTTTCCCACTCGACGCTGCGTTCCAGCGTGTAGTCATCCTTGGTGATGGCAAGTAATACCTGATCCGAGCCCGCGGCGTCGTTGGTTCGGCGCGCAATGGTGACGATGCCGTCGGCCTGCGCGCCATAGGAAATCACGGTTGCATTGCGGACCAGCGAAATTTCGGTTCCGGCTCGTTCGACAGCGGCGGACGAGAAGCGGATGTTGCCGCCGTTCTGGCCTTCGGTGGTGGAGGAGGCGAGCAGCATTTGCTCGGACGCCACCCGGCGCATGAGGGATTCGTGATAGGCGCTGCCTGCGCCATGCCTGACCAGGCAGGCAACCTTGGTCTGATGCATCGCGAAGATCATCGCGGTCGAAGAACAGGCGCGACCAAGCGCGTAGCACATGTCGGTGATGTCGAAGATCGATGCGCCGTCGCCGCCGAATTGTCTCGGGATCTGGACGCCGAGCAGCCTCTGTGCGCGCGCGGAGTCGATGGCCTTTTGCGGGAAGCGCGCGCCGCGGTCGACGTCCTCGGCCTCCGAGGTTGCGGCCGCGGTTACGGCTGCGATTCGTTGCGGGAAAGAGCTGCGGTCGAGAACGGATGGTTCGCCGGTCTTCTCTGCGCTCGCGTCACGAAAATCGGGTTGCTGAACATTCATGGCAGATGTGCCTCGATGGTTTGTCGGTGCGAAGCATCGGCGCGTACAATTTCCGATCGAGTTATACGGATAAGGATTTAATTCAAATGCGTCGATCAAATTCGAGGCAAACGTCGGTCGTTTCAGCGATATAAGTTAATCGAACGTCTTTACGATCGCCGGTTTTTTAACGATCGTCGTTAGCGTTAAGAAACGAACCGAGATTTGTTTCAAACGGGATTCATTGTTTTTAAGGTGACGGCGGAATTATAATCACACGCATTATGGCTCGCCTTCCGGCAAGCTTGCTGAAATCCATCTGTCAGGTGAGAACTCGAAATGCAGGCCGTTAATGATGTGCAGGGCAGGCTGCTTGCTCTCGTCCAGTCCATTCTGGACCAGAACGCAATTGCCGCTCACCTTGAGCCGGCAACCCTGCTGGTGGATGTCGGCCTGACCTCGATGGACATGGTCAACCTGATGCTCGCCGTCGAGGCAGAGTTTGATTTCACCATTCCGCAATCGGAAATCACGCCGGAAAATTTCCAGTCCGTCGAAACGCTGAAGCGGCTGGTGGCGCGTCAGCTTGCGAGTGCGACCACGGCTTGATCGACATCCGTTGCATCACGGGACCTGAAGCCGCTCCACGCCGGCCTCGGTCAATGCGCTGAAAAATCGAGTTTGCTTTGAGGCGTTCGCCGATCCAGTTTGCCGCGAACGGTCTTATCTGGCGAATCGGCGGCATCCATGAAGTCAATGAAACGCCTTGGGCGGCTTGCGGCATGCATCATGCTGGCTCTCATCCTTCCCGCAACGATAGTGCGGGCCGAGGAGATTCGCTTTGATGCCATTCGTATCCCGGTGAGCGCACCGGGCGGAGGCCGCTCGCTGGAGCTGGAAGCCATGGTGGTACGGCCGGATGACCGAGCGGCCCATCCGCTCGCGGTACTCAACCATGGTTCGCCGCGAGACGCCGACGACCGTCCGATGATGTCGCCTTATCGCCTGTGGTCGCAGGCGGTTACGTTTGCGCGGCGGGGCTGGGTCGTCGTCGTTCCCATGCGCCGCGGCTATGGGGACTCGCAAGGCGAATGGGCCGAGAGCTACGGCTCATGTTCGGCGCCCGAGTACGCCGCCGCCGGACGACAGGGAGCCAGCGATATTGCAGCGGTCGCCAGATACATGAGCGGTCAGTCTTATGTCAGCAAAGGCAAGTGGATCAGCGTCGGCCACTCCGCCGGCGCTTTCGCAACCGTCGCACTGGCCGCGGACGCTCCGGATGACCTTGCCGCCGCGATCGCGTTCGCGCCGGGGCGAGGGTCGTCCGCCCCGGATGAGGTCTGTGGCGAAAAGCAGCTCGTTGCCGCGTTCGCCCTATACGGCAAGACAGCGCGGGTGCCGCTGCTTTGGGTTGCCGCCGAAAATGATCATTTCTTCGGTACCCGGCTCGTGCCGTTGCTCACAGGCGCGTTCTCCAAGGCGGGCGGAAATCTCACTTTCGTCAAGACCGCCGCCTTCGGTGGCGACGGCCATCAGCTCTTCACCACGGCAAGCGGCATTCCGATCTGGTCGCCGATCGTCGACCGGTTTCTGGCAGCAAATAATCTTGTGATGCGCGATCACCTGATGAACATCACGCCGCCGAACGTGGCGGCGCCACCGGGGTTGAGCAGCAACGGGCGCGAGACGTTCAAGACTTATCTTGAGAGCGGACCCAACAAGGCTTTCGCTGTCGCGGGCGGCTCGCGCTTCGGCTGGGCCACCGGCCGCCGGACGGTTGAGGAAGCACGCAAGGCGGCGATGGACTATTGCGCGTCAGGCGCTTCTGCAAAGTGCCGGGTCGTCAACGTCAACAATCAGCCAGTTCAGTAGTCGTAGAAGCCCGGGACTTAGAGTTCAAGATTTGGAGCCTTGCAACGCGAAAGCGCCGCTGCCGGCCAACACCAGCGCGGCCTGGGCGACCAGCCAGAGCATCGGATATTCCCAGCCACCACCCGTGTTGGAGTAGCCCCAACCGACCGGCCATTTGATCCAGACCACCACCGCCAGGAATATCAGCAGGAACGCGGCCCACTGCCGGGTGTACCAGCCGAGCAGAATGGCGACGCCACCGATCACTTCCAGGCCGAAGGTCGGCCAGGCCAGCAGCGGCGTAATGCCGTTTTTCGCGAGCAGCGCCTCATGCGTGTACATGCCACGGGAAACTTTGAGGAAGGCGTGTACCAGCCAGTCGAACCCGAGCGAAATCCGCAACAGAAAAAGCCCGTAAGGCGCGTAGTCGCGGTCGACCGTGGCATTGCCAAACATCGCGGCGACAATGCCCGGCAGATTGGCTCGGCTCCCGCTGGCTTGATCGACACTCATCCTGTCTTTCCCCTCTTCTTGCCCCGTTTTGGCGTTCGCCGTTTGAAGCGCGCCCCATCATACCGGAGAAACGGCGGTTTTGAAGCCGCTGGTTTTCCGCAATCCAGCCCTCTACACTGTGGGCAATAAATAACAACAATCAAAATCAGGGGAGAGACGCTCATGTCGCATCGTTCGGTGTTAGCGAGCCTCATTTGCCTTCTCGGTGTCATGGGCTTGGCGGCCACCGGCCCTTCCGTCGCGCAGCAAGCGGGCTCTGCGCTCACGGGAACGGTGACAGCCGGGCCGGAGGCGCTGGAAGGTGTCCTGGTCAGCGCCCGAAAAAGCGGGTCGACCATCACGGTGACGGTCGTCAGCGGCAAGGACGGCCACTACAGCTTCCCGGCGGCGAAACTGGAGGCGGGTACCTACGCCTTGCGCATCCGGGCGGTGGGCTATGATCTCGACGGCCCCACCCAGGTTTCTGTTGTGGCGGACAAGACCACGACCGCGGATCTCGCATTGCGGGCAGCGCAAGATATCGCATCGCAACTGACCAATGCCGAGTGGCTCGCCAGTATGCCGGGCACGGATGCGCAAAAGGGGCAATTGCTTAATTGCGTCGGCTGTCACACGCTCGCCCGTCCGCTGAATTCGAAATACACCGCCGACGAATTCCTGACGATGATCCTGCCGCGCATGCAGGGCTATGTGAATCAAAGCATGCCTTCGCACCCGCAATTGCGCCGTGCCGAGCGTCTGAGGGAAGAGCGCGGCGATCAGCGCGTGCAGGTCTATCGTGGCGTGGCAGACTATATCGCCAGCATCAATCTCTCTTCGCATCCGACATGGAGTTTCGAGTTCAAACCCCAGCCGCGCCCCACCGGTACGGCGACCCGCGTTATCTATACCGAATACGACCTGCCGCGTGAGACGATCGAGCCGCATGACGTGATCGTCGATAAGCAAGGCATGGTCTGGTTCTCTTCCTTTGGCGAACAGAATCTCGGCAAGCTCGATCCGCGCTCCGGCACACTCACGGAATTCGCAATTCCCGAACACAAGCCCGGCTTCCCGACCGGCCTGCTTGGCTTGCGCAGCGATCCCGAGGGCAATCTGTGGTTCGGCAACATGTATCAGGCCACGATCGCGAGGTTCGATCCGAAGACCGAAACCTTCAAGTTCTGGCCGCTCGAAGGCGAGGAGAATATCGACGCGGCGCAGATCAATATGGCGAGCCCGCAAAGCTCCGGCGTCGACGGCAAGGTGTGGGCGCAGAATAACGGCTTTGCCGGCATCCACCGGCTCGATATCGCTACGGGGAAAATCGAAACCTTCGAGCCGTTCAAGGGCATGTCGGGGCCGCACAATATTTACGACGTGATCCCCGACTCCAGGAATAACGTCTACTTCACCGATTTCCGCCAACGGCACATCGGCCGTCTGGACGCCAAGACCGGACAGATCGATTTATTCGAGATCCCGACGGCGAATTCAGCGCCGCGGCGCGGCTCGATGGATGCGCAGGACCGCCTTTGGTTCGGCGAATATCGCGGCGACCGCATCGGTATGTTCGACACCAAAAAGGAAGAGTTCAGGGAGTGGCAGGTCCCGCCGAAATGGTCGTCGCCTTATGATGTCGTCGTCGACAAGAATGGCGACGCGTGGACCGGCTCGATGCTGAGCGATCAGGTCACCCGGCTCAATCCGGCGACCGGCGCGATGGTCAACTATCTGTTGCCGCGCTCAACCAACATCCGGCGTGTGTTTGTCGACAACTCCACCACGCCGGTGAGCTTCTGGGTCGGGAACAACCACGGCGCTTCGATCGTCAAGGTCGAGCCGCTGGAATAGGCGCCTGGAACTTACACCAGAGGTCGTGTTCTGCGCGGCGTCGGTCTCGCTTGAGCTGGAGTGCGACCACAGCTATCTATCAGGGACTGGAGCGAGGCACTCGCCTGTCTATCGGAGTGGAGGGGACACATTGCGTCACATTGCTTTGGTTGCGATGTCGATGTTCGCTGCCATCCACACGGCCTTCGCAGCGGATCCAGGCCGGTGCCGAGACTTGGCCCGCCGCTATGAAACCGACAAGTCCCAAATGACCGCGATCGAAATGTCGTTGACGCTGTTCACGGCTGCGGACCGCAACTGCGTCGATCTTGCGACTGCATTGCTCGATCGGGGCGTTTCGGTTGATGCACGCGATCGGTTGGGTGTCCGGCCACTCAGCCGTGCGGCACGATCCGGTCACCTCGAGATGGTCGATCTGTTGCTGCAACGAGGTGCGCCGATTGACGGGCGCGATCTTTCGGGCGCGACCGCGCTTTACGCTGCCGCCGAACGCGGCCAGACCGCCGTCGTGCAGCGCCTCATCGACAAAGGCGCCGACGCTGACCTCAAGGGAAGAAGCGGCACCTCGCCGCTGGCCGCCGCTGCGTTTGCGGGCAGGAACCAGGTCGTCAAGATATTGCTGGCGCACGGAGCCGACGCCCATGCTGCGGACGATACGGGCAAGTCGCCGATCGTCTATGCTGCAGCGAGCGGTAGCCTCGATATTGTCCGGCAGCTGTTGGCGAAAAATGTTGACGTGAATGCGCGTTACTCCAACGACCTCACGCTGCTGATGTGGGCGTCGGGCCCAGACCCAAGCGTCGGCGAGCCACAGGCGCTGGAAGTCGTCTCCTGGCTGGTCGATGCCGGTGCCCATATCGACGACCGGGACGCGCGGGGTCGAACGGCATTGATGATCGCCGCCGAAGGGGACCACGCGGAGATCGTGCAACTGCTGCTCACGCATGGCGCCGATCCCGCCCTTCGCGACAAGGCCGGCAAGCGTGCCGCCGATCTCACCGCGCTGACGGCGCTACGTGCGGCGTTGACGCCGCACTGAGGGGCTCTTTCACAGACCCGCGAGATATTCCGCCAGCGCGGCCAGATCGTCGGTCGAAGTCGCGATCATGAGGTCGCTCATGCCGGGGTTATTGCCGCGGGCGCGGGTGCGGAAGTCCGCCATGGTCTGGGCGAGATAGTCACGGCCCTGGCCGGCGAGGCGCGGCACGGTGCTATCGCCCTGGAAGTGGTCGAGATGACAACCCGTGCAGCCGATCGAGCCGTCCGCGGTTCGGGCACGCTGTGCGACATCCTTTGGCGCGCGCGGTTGGCCGAGATCCGGCCACGGCTTCTTCGAGAAATAATCGGCAATCGCCAACATGTCGTCTCGCTCAAAGGCGGAGGCAATCGGTTGCATGATCTCGCTCTTGCGATCGCCGCGCTTGAAGTCGCGGAGCTGGATGTAGAGATAGCCTGTCTGCTGCCCCCAGATATTTGGAATTGTCTTGTCGACCGGCTTGCCGTTCTCGCCATGGCAGCCGGAGCAGACCTGAACTTTCTCGTCCAGTGTCTGCGCGCGCAGCGGCGTGATCGCCAACGCGATCGCGGCGATTAGGCCACCAACGAACCCGGAATAAAGCCTGCCGCTCATCGCCTAAGCCTTCACACGTTTCCAAAAGAAGCGGGACCGCAAGCGGTCCCGCCCGTCGTCGATGATGCGCGCCTCTCTTAATCGAGCGAGAACGCGATGATGTTGTTGCCGCGCTTGGCGTTGACCTGGACGTTCCCGCCGGCGCCGACCACGATGTATTGCTTGTCGCCGAGCATGTAGCTCGACGGCGGAGCGTTGACACCGGCGCCGGCGTGGAAGTTCCACAACTCCTTGCCGTTCGCCGAATTGTAAGCCGCGAACTTGCCGTTGCTTTCGCCGGTAAACACCAGGCCGCCTGCGGTGGCGAGAATGCCGCCGATCATCGGCTCCGGCGTCTTGACCTGCCACTTGATCTTGCCGGAGTTGTAGTTGACGGCGGTGATGTTGCCGGACTGCGTCTCCGACGGAATGACCTTGAACGCGCCGCCGAGCCACAGCTTGCCGTTCGGATAGGGCGAGTTCTCGACATGGTAGGTCATGGGCTGGTGCAGGTTGATGGCATAGGCCAGGCTCTGGCCCGGATCGGTCGCGATCGGCGACCATTCGACGCCACCATTCGCGCCCGGCAGCATGCGCGCGCCGTCCTTGGTCGGAAGCACCCACATGTTCTCTTGCGGCACCATCGCATCCGAGAAGCGGATCAGGCTACAGTCCTTGCGATTGTGCACGTAGATATGACCGGTCTTGCCGGCGTGGATGACGCCGGGGATGGTCTTGCCGCCCTTGTCCTTGACGTCGACCAGGACCGCTGGGCTGACCGCATCGAGGTCCCAGACGTCGTGGGCGATATACTGGAAGTGACAGACGTATTTTCCGGTATCGAGGTCGAGCGAGACCAGTGAGTCCGTGTAGAGATTGTCACCGGGCCGGGCTGCACCGTCGAGATCGGGCGACGGGTTGCCGACTACGAAATAGATCCGGTTGGTGGCGAGATCGACCGCCGGGTTCTGCCACACGCCGCCGCCGAGCTTGGCAGCGGGATCGCCGGTTTTCGCGAGCTGGTCCTTTTCAGCCTGGATGTCGCGATGCATGTCGCGGCCGGTGGCGTCCTTGGTGGCCCACACGCCTACGGAACTGTCAGGGATGGTGCTGAAATTCCAGAGCTGCTTCCCCGTGTTGGCGTCATAGGCGCGGACAAAGCCGCGGATGCCATATTCGCCGCCGTTGGTGCCGATCAGCACCTTGTCCTTGATCACCGTCGGGGCCATCGTCTCGCTATAGCCGAGCTCGGGATCGGCAATGTCAGTCGTCCAGACCACATCGCCGGTCTTGGCATTCAGCGCGACCAGCTTGGCGTCGAGCGTGGCGAGATAGACCTTGTCGTTGAGAACCTGGACGCCGCGGTTGTTCGGTCCGCAGCAGAAGGTCGTGATCGGTCCCATCTTGTGATTGTAATGCCAGAGCTGCTGGCCGGTCTTGGCATCAAGCGCGTAGACATGGCTGAACGAGGTTGTGACAAACATCACGCCATTTACGACAATCGGAGACGTCTCCAGCGACTCCTTGACGTCGGTCTGGAAGATCCACGAGACATGCAAGCGCTTGACGTTGTCGCGATTGATCTGCTTGGCGGGATAAAAACGCGTCTGGGCGTAATTGCCGTTGGTAAGCAGAAAATCCTTTGAGTTCTTGTCAGCCGAGTTGAGCTGCTGTTGGGTGACCGGCGGAACGTTCGCGTTG
>CAVVZW010000115.1:0-37141 GCA_963752265.1 uncultured Alphaproteobacteria bacterium | reverse complement strand
TGGGAATTTGTCATAAAGTTGAACTTTAGCACCATTTTGTCCATTTGCCCTTGCGTCAGCGTCCAGGCACCTTCTTCCTATTGCGCAAACAATAGAAAACGTCTTGCCGCCGAGGCTGGTGTTTCCTGCTATCGCCGTTTTGGGCAAAAGCACTGCCGCAGGCTGTAACCGCAAATAAAAATGCAATAATTTTTTTCATAAATAATTTTTCATTTTAAGTTAAAAATAAAATTAAGTAGCCACAAATTTATATTTATTTCTAAATCTTTACCAACAAGTTAAAAATAAATTCAAAAAAGCCATTTGCAGGCCTTTGGGTTTCTACTGCTGTTATTTTGTCGCAGTGCCGCATATATTTCGAAAGATACCACGAACGCAAAATAAACATCGGTCGTGAGGAGAAACTTGGAGCGGGAAACAAAGCGGGAGCAGAGGAGGAACACAGAGCGGGAAACAGAGCGGGAGCGGTGGGAGGAACGCAGAGCGGGAAACAGAGCGGGAGCGGTGGGAGGAACAACACAGAGCGGGAAACAGAGCGGGAGCGGTGAAGGAATCGAGCAGCACCAGTTGCCGCGAGATACGCGCTTTCTCGGCATTCTCGATTAAAGCTTCGCGCCGCTTCGGCTGCTTGATCTCGCCAGCGCGTTTGAGCAGCGTTTCGAGATCGCCATATTCGACGATCAGTTGCGCCGCGGTCTTGATGCCGATGCCGGGAACACCAGGCACGTTGTCGGTGGAATCTCCGGCCAGGGCCTGAACCTCGACGACCTTTTCCGGCGGCACGCCGAATTTCTCGATCACTTCGGCAATCCCGATGCGGCGGTCCTTCATGGTGTCGAACATCGTCACCTGGTCGGTGACGAGCTGCATCAGATCCTTGTCCGATGACACGATGGTGGTGGTAGCGCCGCGTTCGCCGGCTTCCCGTGCGTAGGTGGCGATGAGATCGTCGGCCTCGAAGCCGATCTGTTCGAGACAGGGCAGATCGAAGGCGCGCACCGCGTCGCGGATCAAGGCGAATTGCGGAATGAGGTCGTCCGGCGCCGGTGGGCGATGCGCTTTGTAATCGGGATAAAGCTTGTTGCGGAACGTGACCTCGGACTTGTCGAAGATGATGGCGAGGTGGGTTGGCCGGTTGTCCGGCGGCATATCACGCAGCAGCTTCCACAGCATGTTGCAGAAGCCGAGCACGGCATTGACCTGCAAGCCGTCGGATTTGCGGCTGAGCGGCGGCAGCGCGTGATAGGCGCGAAAAATATAGGAAGAGCCGTCGACCAGAAATACGTGATCACCCTTCTTGAGGGCTCTGGCGGCAACGGGCTTGGGGGCGGTGGCTTGCGGTTGGGATTTCGGCATGGCCGCAATGTAGGGATTTTTGCCCTCATTGACACCCGGTACGGCGCAGCCGCACACGGGATTTTTCGCTTGTCAGGATAATAAAATCACGACGATTTCAGGCAGCGCACCAGGAACTCCATGACGGCACGAACCGCGGGCGCGCGACGGAGATCGCGGTGCACCAGTAACCAGACATCGCGGCCGACTTCCCTCTCGCCGCTCTCATAACGCTCAAGCCGCGGATCGCCCTCGCCGAGGAAGTGCGGCAATGCCGCCAGACCCAGGCCGGCCCGCGCTGCCGCGACCTGATTTTCCAGATCACCGGTGCGTAGCACGATGTCGCGATTTCCCGCGATGGTCTTGAGCCACTGCTGCTGTGGCGCATCCTCCATGCTCGTGTCATAGGCGATGAAGGTAAAAGCGTGCGGCGGCGTCTCCTTGAGATAAGACGGCGCGCCATAAAGACTGAAGCCGAAATGGCCGATCCGGCGCGCAATCAGGCCGGGCTCGGAGGGCCGCGACAGGCGTAGTGCGATATCGGCTTCGCGGCGGCTGAGCGAGGCGCTGCGCTTTTCCCCGATCAGCTTGATCAGGATGCCCGGATGCTGCCGCCGCAGCATGATCAGTTTTGGCGCCACCAGCGCGTTGGCGAGCGATGGCGGGGCGCTGATCGAGACTTCGCCGCTGATGCCGGGCTTGGCCGCCTGCATGGCGCGCTCGACACCGAAGGCGGCTTCCTCCATGGCTGAGGCGGCGGCGGCGATCCGCCGGCCATCTTCGGTCAAGGCATAACTCCGGGCGCGCCGGTCCACCAGTTTCAACGCCGTTGCGGCTTCCAGCGCGGCGACCCGCCGCGCGACCGTGACGTGGTCGACGCCAAGCGCACGGGCCGCCGCCGAAAGCGTCCCCTCGCGTGCCAGCACCACGAAATGGTGCAGGTCGTTCCAGTCGAGCATTGTGCGAAATCTCACAACAAGAATGCTGATTTGGGCAATTTCGCATATTACGGGCGGCCGCCATAGTCCTTTTCACAAGCAAAAAGGAGCAACTACTATGGTCGACATCATCAGATTGAAGGCGCCGGGCGGCGCAGAGCAGCTGGAGTTGGCGCGAATCGAGTTGTCGGCTCCGGCCGCGGGGGAAATCCGGCTTCGCCAGACCGCTGTCGGCGTCAACTTCATCGACATCTATCAGCGCATGGGGCTGTACGCGTTGCCGGACGCAAAAATCCCCGGCGTCGAGGCCGTTGGCGTCGTCAGTGCCATTGGCGCCGATGTGGAAGGGCTCAAGGTTGGCGACCGCATCGCCTATGCGGGTGCACCGGTCGGTGCCTATGCGTCGGAGCGTAATCTGCCGGCGTGGCGGGCGATCAGGCTGCCGGACACGCTGTCCGACGAGGTCGTGGCATCGTCCTTCGTCAAGGGCATCACCGCGCACATGCTGCTCAACCGGACCTATCCGGTCGTTCGCGGTTCGGTGTTATTGGTCCACAGCGCCGCCGGCGGCCTTGGGCAATTGCTGACCCGCTGGGCCAGTCACCTCGGCGCCACCGTGATCGGCACCGTCGGGTCGGAAGCCAAGGCCGAGATCGCGCGACAGGCCGGCGCACGGCAGGTGATTGTCGGCCGTGACGCCGATTTCGCGCGGATCATTGGAGAGCTGACGGAGAAGCGCGGCGTCGATGTCGCCTATGACGGCGTTGGCGGCGCGACGCTGGCAAAGACACTTGGCTGCGTGCGCCCGTTTGGCGTGGTGGCGAGCATCGGCCAGGCGGCGGGACCTATCGCCCCCGTCAATGTCGATGATCTCGGACCGCGCCGCAGCCTGTCGCTCGCGCGGCCGAGTGTCATGGCTTACTTGAATGAAGCCGAAGTTTATCGTTCGGCGGCTAATGCGGTGCTTGCGGGAATCGAAAACGGCGTGCTCAGGGTTGCCGGACAGTCCTATCCTTTCAGCGAAGCCGCGCGCGCCCACGCTGACCTTGAGGCCGGCCGCACAAGTGGGGCGCTTTATCTTAAGCCGTAGGTGAGGAAACTATTCCGCCGCCTGAAGGGCGGGGCCTGTTTTCTTCGGCGCGATCCAGAACGCGTCGGGCCGTTCGAACAGGAAGTTGGCCCCGACCTTCAACGCCAATTGCCAGATCGCGAGCGCGCCGAACAGCGCCACCAGTGTGACCGTAAGCGACATCAGTCCGACGTCGTGGATGATGCCGGTGCGCAGAAGAAGCGTCCGCGTCGCGGCCATCGGCAGGAAGAAAGCGAGATAGATCACGATCGAATGCTCGCCGCAAAAGCGGATGAAGGCGATCCATCGTGCCCGCGCCAGCAAGGTGGCAACTGTGATAATGGCGCAGGCGCCAGCCATTCCAAGCGTCAGTGAAATCACGGGCCATTCGCTGACACCGGCTTTCACGAGACCCGCGTTGATCAGCGCCCAGATCGCCAGCGCCGCGAGCGCAAGGCCCGGTTCCCGCCGCGCCCGATTAGACAGTGCGAACACCCGGTCGGCCAGCAGATAGCCGGTATAAAAATACACAAAGCGCGCGCCGAATTCGTCGATCGCGGTCCAGCCGGTTGAGAAGTGGGCCATCTCCAGCATCGCCGCGAGGCCCCAGACGAGAGGCGGCGGCAGGCGTCGCGTTGCCTTTGTCACGACGAAAAAGATCGGCAGCAGATAGATGAACCACAGCGTGCCGAACGGCTCGACGAAGGATTCCAGATAAAGATATCCAGCGTGGGCCCAACTCAACTCGGCGGCAAAGCCGGGCGCCTTGAAGCCGAATTGAATGGTCACCCAGAGCACGTAGAAATAGGCAAAATGCACCACCTTGCGGTCGAGGTAGATGCGCCAGTCGCGATCGATAACCAGGGCCAGGAACAGGCCCGAGATCAGGAAGAAATCCGGCATCCGGAACGGTTTGGCGAAGGCGACCAGCGAGTGCATGAAGCCGGTCTCGCCCGCGGCCAATTCCACCCCCAGCACCGAGTGCATCATCACGACCATGATGATGCAGATTCCCTTGGCGTAATCGACCCAGTCGACCCGCGCAGGGCCGCTGTTTTGGGCAACGGCAGATGTGCCGTTTGATGTCATCGCAGTCCCTTTCCGAAGCGGCTTTGGCGCATCATCGGGCGTATCCGTTTCATTCTCCTTTACTCACGCAAATGACATGCCATTGTCATGATGACAGTCCGTTTTCTGTTTGGGTCAAAATGCTTTAAGACACCCTCACGAATTGTACCGTTAACCATTTTCGACAGGCTTTTGAGATGCATATCGCCATGATCGGCACGGGCTATGTGGGGCTGGTGTCAGGCGCCTGCTTTGCGGATTTCGGCCATGACGTCACTTGCGTGGACAAGGACGAAAACAAGATCGCCGCTCTCCGCCGTGGCGAAATTCCGATCTTCGAGCCGGGGCTTGATGCGCTCGTCGCCTCCAATGTGAAGGCTGGACGGCTGAATTTCACGACCGAACTGGCCTCGCCGGTGGCCGAAGCCGACGCGGTGTTTATCGCGGTCGGCACCCCGTCGCGGCGCGGCGATGGTCACGCCGACCTCAGCTATGTTCATGCAGCCGCGCGTGAGATCGCGCTCGCGCTGAAGGGCTTCACCGTCGTGGTCACCAAGTCGACCGTTCCGGTCGGTACCGGCGACGATGTTGAGCGTATTATTCACGAAACCAATCCTTCGGCTGACGTCGCGGTCGCTTCCAATCCGGAATTCCTGCGCGAGGGCGCCGCGATCCGCGATTTCAAATTTCCGGACCGCATCGTGATCGGCACGTCGGACGAACGCGCGCGCAAGGTGCTCGGCGATATCTACCGGCCGTTGTCGCTCAACCAGGGGCCGCTGATGTTCACGGCCCGGCGCACGGCCGAACTGATCAAGTACGCCGCCAACGCCTTCCTCGCCACCAAGATCACCTTCATCAACGAGATGGCGGATCTGTCTGAGAAAGTAGGCGCCAACGTGCAGGAAGTCGCGCGCGGCATCGGCCTGGACAACCGCATCGGATCCAAGTTTTTGCACGCCGGACCCGGCTTCGGTGGTTCGTGTTTCCCGAAGGACACCAGGGCGCTGGTGAAGATCGCGCTCGATCACGACGTGAATTTGCGCATCGTGGAAGCTGTGCTGGCGGTCAACGATAACCGCAAGCGCGCGATGGCGCGCAAGGTATCCGCTGCTGTTGGCGGTAGCCTGCGCGGCAAGACGGTCGCGGTGCTCGGCCTCACCTTCAAGCCAGACACCGACGACATGCGCGAAGCACCCTCGATTCCGCTCGTGACGGGGTTGCTCGACATGGGCGCTAAAGTGCGCGCGCACGATCCGGTCGGCATGGAAGCGGCGCGCCGCGAACTGCCCGACATCGAGTATTGCGACGACCCGTATCTCTGCGCGCGCGGCGCCGACGCGATGGTGGTGGTGACCGAATGGGCGCAATACCGTGCGCTTGATCTCGAACGCCTGAAGAGCGAGTTGGCCCATCCTGTCGTCGTCGACCTGCGCAACGTCTATCGCCCCGAGGACATGGCAGCGCACGGCTTTGTTTACGAAAGCGTCGGCCGGCCGGCGGAGCGGGCCTGAGTCTGTTGTCATCCCCTGCGCCTGCGGGGTATTCAGTCGTTGCCCGCTCTTGCGCGCGATGACTGGATAGAGATTTGCCTCGCACTTTCGACACGCCGCTTCCCATCGATGCCGTGCTGGACGATCTGGCGCGCACGCTGGATGGCAACAACGCCGCGGTGCTGGTTGCGCCGCCCGGCGCCGGCAAGACCACGCGGGTGCCGCTCGCTTTGCTTGATGCGCCCTGGGCCAAGGGGAAGAAGATCATCGTGCTGGAGCCGCGGCGAATCGCGGCGCGCGCCAGCGCCGAGCGCATGGCGCATACGCTTCGTGAAAAGGTTGGCGAAACCGTCGGTTATCGCGTCCGCTTTGGCTCAAAGATCTCGCGCGCGACGCGAATCGAAGTCGTCACCGAGGGAATTTTTTCCCGCCAGATTCTCGACGATCCGGAATTAAACGGCGTCGCGGCGGTATTATTCGACGAATTTCACGAACGCTCGCTCGATGCGGATTTAGGGCTGGCGCTGGCGCGCGATGCGCAAACCGGTTTGCGCGAAGATCTGCGTATCCTCGTGATGTCGGCCACACTCGACGGTGCGCGGGTTGCGAAATTGCTCGGCGAGGCGCCGGTGGTAGCGAGCGAAGGCCGCGCCTTTCCCGTCGAGACACGCTATCTCGGCCGAAAGGCCGATGCGCCGGTCGAGCGGCAGATGGCGGACGCGATTTCAACCGCGCTACGCGCCGATCCCGGTTCGGTGCTGGCGTTCCTGCCGGGTGCGGCGGAAATCCGCCGCACACAAAATTTCCTCGCCGAGCGCATTCATGATGCTTCAATCGAAATCGTGCCGCTGTTTGGCGCGCTCGATGCTGCCGTGCAGGACCGCGCCATTGCGCCGCCGCCCAAGGGACATCGCAAGGTCGTGCTCGCGACTTCAATCGCCGAGACTTCGCTCACCATCGAGGGTGTGCGGATCGTGGTTGATTCCGGGCTCGCGCGGGTGCCGCGCTACGAGCCGGATATCGGCTTGACGCGGCTTGAGACCGTGCGGGCCTCGCGCGCGGCGGTCGATCAGCGCCGCGGCCGCGCCGGCCGAACTGAGCCCGGCGTGTGCTACCGGCTGTGGGATGAGCCGCAGACGGCTTCGCTTGCAGCCTATACCCAGCCGGAAATCCTGAGCGCGGACCTGTCGTCGCTCGTGCTGGACCTCGCGCAATGGGGCGTTAGTGATCCCGCGAGCCTCGCTTTTCTCGATCCCCCGCCCGCACCGGCGTTAAAGGAAGCGCGTGAATTGTTGCGCGAACTCGGCGCGCTCGACGAAGACGGGCGGATCACGGACGAGGGCCGTAGCCTGCGGGCGCTGGCGTTATCGCCGCGGCTGGCGCGGATGATTGTGGATTCGCATCGTCTGGGCGCCGGCCGCGCGGCGGCCGACATCGCGGCCGTTCTGACCGAGCGCGGGCTTGGCGGCGACCATGTCGATCTCGATGTCCGGTTGGAGGGCTTTCGCAGGGATCGCTCGCAACGCGCCGAGGCCGCACGCGGGCAGGCGCAGCGCTGGGCCTCCCAGGTAGCGGCAGATAACAAAGCTGCCGTGACGGATAACGACGAGTTGCCTTCGACGGGCGTCATGCTGGCGCTTGCGTTTCCCGATCGCGTCGCGAAGAACCGCGGCAATAGCAGTTTTGTGCTGGCCAATGGGCGCGGCGCCGCGCTCGATCCAGCTACCGCGCTGTCGCGGGTGCCGTATATCGCGGTCGCCGAGCTCACCGGCACGGCCATGCAGGGCCGCATCTTGCTGGCGGCGCCGATCACGCAGGCTGAGATCGAGGCGCAGTTCGCCGATGAGATCGAAACCGCGGATGATATCTCCTTTGACCGTGGTGCAATGGCATTGCGGGCGCGGCGCAAGAAGGCCCTGCACGCGATTACGCTGTCCGAGACACCGTTGGCGCTCGAGCCCTCGGAACAGACCGCGAAGGTTTTCGCGGATGGTTTGATTGCCGTGGGCCTCGATCAATTGCCGTGGTCGAAACCCGTGAAGCAATGGCGTGACCGCGTGATGTTTTTGCGCGCCGCCGAGAGTGCGGCTTCCGACAATCCGTGGCCGGATTTATCGGATGATGCGCTCGCAGCCCAGCGCCAAACATGGCTGGTGCCAGCGTTGCTCGACAAGACATCGCTGAAAGCCTTTTCCGCGGGCGATCTGTCGGACGCCTTGCAATCCCTGTTGCCATGGGCCTTGCGTTCGCGGCTCGATCGGGAAGCGCCGACGCATTTCGAAGCGCCGACGGGGACGCAACTCGCAATCGACTACGAGGCCGAGCAGGGGCCGACCATCGCGGTCCGCCTGCAGGAGTTGTTCGGCTTGACTACCCATCCCTCGATTGCGAGGGGCGCGATTCCGCTGGTGCTGGAGTTGCTGTCGCCGGCGCATCGCCCGGTGCAGGTGACGCGCGACCTGCCGGGTTTCTGGCGCGGCAGCTATGCGGGCGTGCGCTCCGATCTGCGCGGGCGATATCCCCGTCATCCCTGGCCGGAAGATCCGGCAAGCGCGATGCCGACCCGCCGGGTGAAGCCGCGGGGGACGTGATTCAGGTCGTCATTGCCGGGCTTGACCCGGCAATCCATTATTCTGAAGAAAGCCTTCTCGCGAAGCAGATGGATACGCGGCTCAAGTCCGCGTATGACATCTTGCCGCCGTTAACCCTTCGCTCATCCTTTTCGCCAAAATTGCCATCCGCGTGGTGTGCCTCGGATCGAAGTTTCGTCGTGACCGTGGTGGAGTGGGTCCGTGCGGTGACCATGCTATCGAGAGTAGCGTAATGCGTAACATTATGATCTTCGCGGCGATCATGATCGGGCTCGGCACCTTCATGGCGCAGATCGCCGACAAAATGACGCCGCGGCCCGCTTCCGCGGCCCCGTCTGCAAACCTGGCCGTGACACCCGACACGGCGGCTGACACCGGCGTTCGCAGCATCAGCATCCCCCACGATATCAGAGGCCATTTCGTGGCCGAGGGAAGGATCGACGGCCAGCGCATTGCCTTCATGGTCGACACCGGCGCTTCGGTCGTAGCCCTGAACGAAAGCTCGGCGGCGCGGTTTGGTTTGCGCCCCTCGCGCAACGACTATCGCGCAACGGTTACGACCGCGAACGGCACTGTCAAGGCGGCGCCGACAAGATTAGCCATGCTCGAACTCGGCGGACTGATTGTGCGCGATGTCGACGCGATGGTGTTGCCGGACGAGGCGCTGTCGGAAAATCTGCTTGGCCAGTCGTTTCTGACAAAGCTCAAACGCTTTGAATATGCCAACGGCAAGATGGTGCTGGAGCAGTAATCGCCACCTCGGCCGCGTCTTAAGCTTCTCCCGAATTTGTCGCAATTAACCCAACGCAAACGGCTCTTTCCGCCTTCCGTTGGGCCCGCGCTTTCGCTATGGCTTCGGCCTGATTGTTGATCCTCAACAAAGGCCACTGAATGTTCCCCAAACCGAAGCCCCTGCTGGTTCCCAATACCTACGCGTTCGAGTCAGAGCCGATGGTGAAGGCGACCGGCTTTCGCGAATATGACGCGCGCTGGCTGTTCGGCAAGGAAATCAACCTGATGGGCATTCAGGCGCTCGGCATGGGGCTGGGTGCGCTGATCGCCGAACTCGGCGTCAAGCAGGAGGTCGTGACGGGACACGATTTTCGCGGCTACTCCGCCTCGATCAAATACGCGCTGATCTCGGGCCTGCAGGCCGCGGGCTGCCGGGTGCACGACATTGGGCTTGCGATGACGCCGATGGCGTATTTCGCGCAGTTCGAACTCGACGTGCCCTGCGTGGCCATGGTGACGGCCTCGCACAACGACAATGGCTGGACCGGGGTCAAGATGGGCGCCAACCGGCCACTCACTTTCGGCCCTGACGAGATGAGCCGGCTGAAAGAGATCGTGCTCAACGCCGAATTCAAGAACGAAGCCGGTGGCTCCTACGAGTTCCACGAGAATTTTCCAGCGCGTTATATCGCCGACCTGACCAAGCGCCCCAAACTCAAGCGCAAGCTCAAGGCCGTGGTTGCCTGCGGCAACGGCACCGCGGGCGCGTTCGCGCCGCAGGTGATGGCGGCAATCGGTTGCGAAGTGATTCCGCTTGATACCGAACTCGACTATACGTTTCCGAAATACAATCCCAATCCCGAAGACATGGAAATGCTGCACGCGATCCGCGACGCGGTGCTCGTGCACAAGGCCGATGTCGGTCTCGGCTTTGACGGCGACGGCGATCGTTGCGGTGTCGTCGACAATACCGGGGAAGAGATCTTTGCCGACAAGGTCGGCGTCATGCTGGCGCGCGACATGTCGGCGATCCACAAGGACGCGAAGTTCGTGGTCGATGTGAAATCGACCGGGCTTTTTGTCACGGACCCCGTGCTGCAAAAACAGGGCGCGAAAACCGTCTACTGGAAAACCGGCCATTCCTACATGAAGCGCCGCACCCATGAACTCGGCGCGCTCGCCGGCTTCGAGAAGTCCGGCCATTTCTTTTTTAACAGGCCGTTCGGCCGTGGTTACGACGACGGATTGCTGTCGGCAATTGCGGTCTGTGAAATGCTCGATCGTGCGCCGGGCAAGTCGATGGCCGATCTGAAGAACGACCTGCCAAAGACGTGGTCATCGCCGACCATGTCGCCGCATTGCGCCGACGAGACCAAATATGGCGTCGTCGATCAGGTGGTGAAACATTTCGAAGACTTGCAAAAGCGGGGCGAGAAGGTCGCGGGCCAGGCGATCCGCGATCTCGTTACCGTCAACGGCGTGCGGGTCACGGTCGAGGACGGCAGCTGGGGACTGGTACGCGCTTCCTCCAACAAGCCGGAGCTTGTGGTGGTGGTGGAAAGTCCGGTCTCGGAGCAGCGAATGCGCGATATGTTCGAAGCGATGGATTTGGTGCTTCGCACGCACCCGGAAGTCGGCGAGTATAATCAGAAGATTTGAGGTATCGCCTCGCGCGCCCCGTTTCAAAGGGGCGCGAACGCGCTGTCGATTATGCGACCTTCATCGATCCGAGGAAGTGGTCGACCTCGGACTTCAGCCGGCCCGATTCTGACGACAGGCCGTTGGCCGCATCGAGAAGGCGGCCGGTCGCCGCGCTTGCTTCGTCGGAAGCGCGGGTGACGCTGTGGATGTTGTCGGTGACTTCCCTGGTGCCGTCGGCCGCCTGAAGAACGTTGCCTGCGATTTCACGTGTTGCCGCGCCCTGCTGATCGACCGAAGTTGCGATCTGGCTGGATATTTCGTCGATCTCCGCGATCGTGCCAACGATGGCCTGGATTGCGTTGACGGCTTCGCCGGTGGCGTTCTGGATGCTCTGGACCTGCGCGGAAATCTCCTCCGTCGCCTTGGCGGTCTGGTTGGCCAATGCCTTGACCTCGCTCGCGACGACAGCAAATCCCTTGCCGTGTTCGCCGGCGCGCGCCGCCTCGATGGTGGCGTTCAAGGCCAGCAAGTTGGTCTGGCTGGCGATGTTTTGAATGAGCGTCACGACTTCGCCGATCTTCTGGGTGCCGCTCGCCAACCCCTCGACCACGGCGTTGGTGCGCTTTGCTTCCTCGGCAGCCTTGCCGGCGATCGCAGCAGAACGCGTCACCTGCTTGGAGATCTCGCCGATTGAAGCCGTCAGTTCCTCGGTGGCCGCGGCGACCGTCTCGACATTCGACGAAGCGCGCGTCGAGGCAGAAGCGGCTGCCGCCGTTTGCTCGGTCGTTGCGCGGCTGTTGCCGCTGATGGATGTCGAAAGCTGCTGGATTTCCTGCGCCGTCACCGCAACGGACTCGACGATGTGCCCGATCGTGCGCTCGAAGCCGGAAGCGAGTTCGCGCCTGGCGCCGTCGCGATCTTGCTTGGCGTGTTTCTCGGCCTCGATACGCTCGACATTGGCGCGGGCCTCGGCGGCAATTGCGGCTTCGGCTTCCGCGGTTTTCTGCGCCGCCGTATCGAACAGGTTCGCGAGTTTATGGGCCAGCGAGATCAATACACCGGCCTCGATGACGAGAATAACCGCGTGAAGCACCACGCGCCCAAAGTCGGCTCCGCCGGGATAGATCGCCGCGGGGAGCAGGAAATTGAGCGTCAGATGATGCAATGCGACCGCGACGGTGCCGGCGACGATCGGCCGGTAGTCGCAATAGGCGACCAGGCAGGCCAGTGCGGCGAAGAAGTACATGTGCATGTCGATTTGCCAGGCATGGCCGGCAAGCTGGTAGGTGAAGATCGAAACATCGGCCATCAGCGCCACGGCAAATATCAGCCGGGTCGAAAGCTCATTGCCTGCCATACGCCATGACAGTGTCGCCGCACCCGCCATGGCGGTCGTGAGAATGACGGGAAACAGCCAGTCTGCGCCACGCATCAGGCCGATGGTCAGACAAATCGGAACATGCAGCCAGAGCACCGCGAACAGGGCCCGGCTGGTCGTTTCCCGGAGTTTCTTCAGATCATGGCTTTCAACGTTCATCGTCAGGTCCTTCACCCCTTCAGGGTCAAGCAGGCCGCGATGGCCCGTGGGTCAATGGCAAGCCAGGCGCCGGCCTCGCGCAACCGGGTCAATCCGGCCCGGTCGTCGGGCCGCACGACCAGGATGGTCGGGATCGCCGTGGTCCTTACAAACGCGGCATCGGCGGAAGCCGCAGCCTGGAACGCCTGCTGCGCGTTCCACCAGGGCGGAAACACCACCGCAACGATCTCGGTATCCGGACGGATCTGGAGGGAGAGCGCGGCGATGAAAATCCAGCTCGAAAGCAACAGGACGGCAGCGTTCAACCACGCAGGCCATCGGCAGATGCTGTTGCTGCTTTCGTGCCCCATCCCGTAAAAACTACCGGAGCAAAGCTAACCACCGGTAAATTTATAGTGATTCAGAGCGAAATTGTTCAAACAAAACATTAGATTGCGCCATTGGAACAGAAAGCGCGGAGGTTGTTTGGCGCGGGACACGGCGTCGGCATCAATCTTCCGGCCCAGGCCGAAAGCGATATTCCCGTTAGTTCGCCGGCACCGGAAGCGCAGTCACCGACTTGATTTTTTCCATCGCAAAGCGCGACGTCACGTTCTTAAGCGGAACCGTCCCGATCAGCTTCTTATAGAATACGTCGTAGCTTTGCATGTCTGTCGCCACGACGCGCAGCATGTAATCGACATCGCCTGCCATCCGGTAAAATTCCATGACCTCGGGCATCGCGGAGACGGCTTCCGCGAATTTCCGCAACCACGCCTCGGAATGGTCGGCGCTCTCGACCGAAACGAATACGGTGATGCCGAGCCCGATCTTGTTCTGGTCGACGAGTGCCACCCGGCGCAGAATGACGCCATCGGCTTCCAGCCGCTGGATTCGCTTCCAGCAAGGCGTCGACGAAAGACCGACCCGGTCGCCAATCTCGGCGACTGAGAGCGAGGCGTCCTGTTGCAATACGGTGAGGATCTTGCGGTCGATGGCATCGAGCCGGCGGTTGAGATCGGGGGCGTGAACGGCAAGGTCGGTCATGTCTGAAAGAACTTTCTTCCAATAAATAGGATTTTATTCCTCATATAGAGAAAATTCTTCTAGTTCAAGCCTGACTTTGCGGCAGAGCTACCGGGAGGACTGTCGGTTCGTGCTCAAAAGTGCTTCAACTTCAGCACGTTGCGGGGCGGCGAAGGCCCCGCCGAAGCGGGTGCATTTCAGGGCGGCGGCTGCGGAGGCGAATCCCAAGGCAGCCGGCACATCCTGGTTTTCGGTGATCGCGAGCGCAAATGCCCCGTGAAATACGTCGCCCGCGCCAAGGGTATCCACGGTGTGCACCGGGAAAGCCGGCGTCTGTTGCAAGTTCTGATGTTCGTCGAGCCAGATCGTGCCCTGTGCGCCGCGCGTGCCCGCCAGGAAGGAAGGGGTCAGCTTCGCAATCTTCTTGAGCGCTTCGCCGTCGTCAGTGACACCGGCGGTCTCCTGCAGCGGCTCGCTGGAGAAAATCAGATGCGACGAGGCCGTGAGAAGGCCCTCCCGAAGCGACATGGCGCGGTCGACGTCGACGATCACGGGAATGCCGCGCCGTGTCGCTTCAGCGCAAAGATCGGTGCAAAAGGTCGCGCAGCGGCTCTCGGTCAGGATCGCATCGCAGTCTTCCAGAAGCGTATCGTGGTCGGGCAAGCGAACGTTCCACAATTCCGGATCGCGAAACGTGACGATGGTGCGCTCGCCGCTCGGGTCGATCATGATATTGGAGATCGGCGTCACCAGCCCCGGCATATGCACGAGATGTCTGGTTTCGATGCCTTCCTCCGCCATCTTCTCGTAGATGTACTTTGACGTGGTTTCGCTTTCGTCCCCCATCGGTCCGCAGATCGAGGCGCGGCCACCCAGCCGCACGATCCCGATCGCGCCGTTCAGCGCGTTGCCGCCGCAGATTTCTTCAAAATGGGTGGCATTTTCCTTGGAGCCACGCGCCGGCAGTCCGTGCACGCGAAAGGTCAAGTCGCGCACCGGCATGCCGATGCAAAGAATCCGGGGGGGCTTTCCGGTCTTGGTTCGCGGTGAGGCGGTATTTGTCATGCGGGTTCCCGGGTATTTGCAACTCGATGCCTAACGGCGGCGGTCAGGGACAGGTTCCGGTCATCCGTGATCACTGGGCCCGTCTTGCACCCACCGTCCGAGCAGATGATGCGCGATCGCAAACGGATGCGGGCCGGCTAACCCGTCGGGGTGTTCCCGCTTGATCATCAGGGTCGCTTCCGCACGATCGAACCAGCGCGCATCTTCCAGTTCGGTGCGGTCCACAACGATATCCTCGTTCAAGGCGCGCGCCGTGCATCCGATCATCAGCGACGAGGGATAAGGCCAGGGCTGTGTCATGTAATACCGAACGTCGGTGCAGCGAATGCCGGACTCCTCAAGGATCTCGCGCCGAACCGCGTCCTCGATCGTCTCCGCGGCTTCGACGAAGCCCGCAAGGCATGAATACATCCCGGGCAGGAAGTGCTTCTGGCGGCCGAGCAGAACCTTGTCGCCCGAGGTCACCAGCATGATCACGACGGGATCGGTGCGGGGAAAATGTTCGGCCTTGCAGTTCGGGCAGTCGCGCTTCCAGCCACCCTCTTTCATTGCGGTGCGGGTGCCGCAATTGGCGCAATAGCCGTGGCGCTGATGCCAGTTCACCATCGACTTCGCCATGGCGATCGTCGACAGCTGGTTGGGGAGAACCACGCCCTGCATGGCCATGCCGCGCAATTCGCTTACGGCTGTATCGTCGCGGGTTAACAACTGCTCGACCGCTGCCGGCGATATGCCCATGCCGAACATCGGTGCGCCATCGCGCAAGCCTAAGAAAATGGTGCCAGGATTGGCGCCCAACTTCAAAGCTTCATCGAGGCTCAAAAGCGCGCGGGGTCCGGCCGCCTCCCGCTTCACCACCAGCGAGTCCCGGTAGACGACATAGGCGCGGGCATCGGGGTGGCTTTCCAGCGCCAGCAGTTTCGCGTCGTCGCCGCGCAAATGGGCGGCGCGATCGAGGATGTGCGAGACGAAGGCCGGCTGTCCCAATGGAAACGAATCGAATGCGGTCATGTGCTTAACCAAGCCAGATTTTGCGGCGAAGCGCGCTGATAAATCGCTGCACTTCCTCCGCGTCATGCGCCAGCGGAGGCACGACCCCCCAGACCGGCCGCGGCCAGGCGGCATCGCTGGAACGCCGTGCGATGACGTGGACGTGTAATTGCGGAACCAGGTTACCGAGAGCCGCGATATTCAGCTTCTCGCATTTGGTGATCTCTTTCAATGCACGCGCAACGCGGGAGATTTCCGTCATCAGCTGCGCCTGCTCGACCTCGTCGAGGTCGATGATCTCCACCGCCCCGGGCCGGCGCGGCACCAGCAACAGCCAGGGATAATGCGCATCCTTGATGACGAGCACCCGGGAGAGCGGCAGGTCGCCGATGTCGATGGTGTCTTCCTTGAGTCGCGCATGCAGCGACCAGGCGGTTTCCTCAGGGGTCATGGATATCTTCCTTGTCATAGGCGAGTGGAAGCGACGCCGTTCTGCGAACGGCTATGCCCGGCCAAGACACTGCAACTAATGCCTTATCTGCGATTCTGTACAAGTCCTGCAAACCGCACCGCCCGGCTTGCTTTCCGTCCCGTTTGGCTCCAAATATGTCTCGGGAGATTGGCGGTGGACGAGCCACTCGCCAACCGGGTCAGGTCCGGAAGGAAGCAGCCCTAACGAGATCCGGATCGGGTCGCTCGTCAGTCTCCTACTTGATTTTTCGGCGAATAGCGCGGTGCGCGCGACCTGCTCCGCCCCGGCATCTGTTCCGCAAAACCAGCTTTTGAGAGACAATCAATTGCGGATCGACCGATGAATGACGCTGGCGCTCCGTTGACCCCTCACGAATCCGACAATGACGGTCAAGCTGGTTTCGCCCTGGGTGCGGCGGCCGAGGCCGGCAAGCCCTATCGCGTCCTGGCGCGGAAGTACCGTCCCGCGGGTTTCGAGGATTTGATCGGCCAGGAAGCGGTGGTGCGCACCGTCTCGAATGCGTTCGAAACCGGGCGTATCCCGCAGGCCTGGATCCTGACCGGCGTCCGCGGTGTCGGCAAGACCACCACGGCGCGGATTCTGGCGCGTGCCCTGAACTACGAACTGCCGGATGGATCGGTGAAGGGGCCGACGATCCACATGCCGAAGCTCGGCGTGCACTGTCAGGCGATCATGGAAAGCCGGCACATGGACGTGCTGGAAATGGACGCCGCCTCTCACACCGGCGTCGATGATGTGCGCCAGATCAATGACAGCGTGCGCTACGCACCGGCGAGCGCCCGCTACAAGGTCTACATCATCGACGAAGTCCATATGCTGTCGACGGCGGCGTTCAACGCGTTTTTGAAGACGCTGGAAGAGCCGCCGGAGCACGCCAAATTCGTTTTCGCCACCACCGAAATCCGCAAAGTTCCGGTCACGGTGCTGTCGCGCTGCCAGCGCTTCGATCTGCGCCGCGTCGAAGCAGACGTGCTGATGGCGCATCTTTCCAATATTTCGGTCAAAGAGGGCGTCGAGGCCGAGCCCGAAGCGCTGGGTATCATCGCGCGCGCCGCCGAAGGCTCGGTGCGCGATTCGCTCTCGCTGTTCGATCAGGCGATTGCGCATGCGGCGGGTCCGGTGCGCGCAGACGCCGTGCGGCAGATGCTGGGGCTTGCCGACCGCACGCGGGTGATCGATCTGTTCGAAAGTCTTGTTCGCGGCGACATCGCAAGCGCATTCAAGGAATTCCGCGAACAATACGACACCGGCGCCGATCCGGTTGTGGTGCTGTCGGACCTCGCCGAATTCGTCAACTTCGTTACCCGCGTCAAGATCGTGCCGGCGACCGCCGATAATGTCGCTTTCGGCGAAACCGAGCGGCTGCGCGCACGAGAGTTTGCTACGAAGATTTCGATGCGGGTGCTGTCGCGGATGTGGCAGATGCTGCTCAAGGGTATCACCGAAGCACAAGTCCACACGCGTCCTGCGGCGGCTGCGGAAATGGTGCTAGTGCGCATCGCCTATGTTGCCGACATGCCGACGCCGGACGAGGCAATCCGGATGATCGAGCAGGCCGGCGGAACGTCGCCGGCGGTTGCGGGAAATGCCGCGCCGCGCCCGACACCGGCAGCGCCGGTCTCGACAATGCCGTCCCAACCGCCGCGATCCACCCCGGCTCCGCGCGCGAGTGCCGAGCCGTCGATGCGGCCGCAGATGGCCACGCCGTCGCCCGAGGTTCAGAGCGCGCCGGCGCGGCGGATCGTGAGCTTTCTCGAGTTGGTGGCGCTGGCCGGCGAGAAGCGCGATCTGCTGACCAAGGCCGCGCTGGAAGCTGACGTGCGGCTGGTTCGTATCGAGGACGGGCGGCTCGAGCTCGCGATGGAGCGCAGCGCCGCGCGGACGCTGATCAACGATCTCTCGCGCAAGCTGGAGCAATGGACGGGACGGCGCTGGACCGTGATCGTGTCCAACGAGGTAGGGCAGCCGACGCTGCGCGCGCAGAACGAGGCCGCGAAGAATCAGCGTGAGCGTGCCGCCGAATCCGATCCCCGGGTGCAAGAAGTGCTGGCGCGATTCCCGGGCGCGAAAGTGGTCGAAGTGCGCAAGCTTGCCGCCGAGCCGCCGGAATCCCATGCTGATGGTGACGACCTTGCCGATAGCGGCGATGGCGACGACGCGTAACGATTTTCGATGAGGAACCTCGATGGCTGATTTTCTCGGCATGATGAAGCAGGCGGCGCAGCTGCAATCGAAGATGCAGGCGATGCAGGAGGAACTCGGCAATGTCGAGGTCGAGGGCATCTCCGGCGGTGGCCTGGTCAGCGTGCGGATGACCGCGAAGATGGAGGTCAAGGCGATCAAGATCGATCCGTCGTTGATAAAGCCGGAGGAGAGCGAAATCCTCGAGGACCTGCTGGTGACCGCACTGGGTGACGCACGGCGCAAGGCAGAAATTGCGATGCAGGAAAAGATGCAGGCGCTGACCGGTGGGCTTGGTTTGCCGCCTGGCCTGGGTCTTGGCTAGGGGATATTAGCTAACCCATGGCCACTGCGGTCGCCGGACCTGAAATTGAACGCTTGATCCAGTTGTTGGCGCGGCTGCCCGGATTGGGACCGCGCTCGGCGCGGCGTGCGGCGCTGCATCTGATCAAGAAGCGCGAGGCGCTGATGACGCCGCTGTCATCGGCGCTTCAGGTCGCAATCGACAAGATCCAGGTCTGCAAGATCTGCGGCAATATCGACACGCAAAATCCCTGCACGGTGTGCATCGATCCCAGGCGCGATCAGTCGATCATCGTGGTCGTGGCCGACGTCGCCGATCTCTGGGCGCTGGAGCGGGCAAATGCCAGTAACGGCCTCTATCATGTTCTCGGCGCAACGCTGTCGCCGCTCGACGGAGTCGGTCCACAGGACCTGACGATCGATGCGTTGGTGAAGCGCGCCCACGAACCTCAAGTGACCGAAATCATCCTGGCGCTGAACGCGACCGTCGACGGCCAGACCACGGCGCATTACATCACCGATCTCCTGCAAGATGCCAATGTCAGGGTCACGCGGTTGGCCCATGGCGTGCCGGTCGGCGGCGAACTGGATTACCTCGACGAGGGCACGTTGTCGGCTGCGATGCGGCAGCGGACTCTATTTTAGCCAAATAAACGGAAATGATTGAAATGACGAAACGAGGATTCGGCAGGCAACTCGCTTTGTGCGCGGTCATTGCGGGCGTGATGGTGACGCCGGTGGCATGGGCCCAGGACGAGCCTGTGCCTCCGATCGACAACAAGCCAGGCACCTTGATCAAGGCCGGCGACGTGCTGACGGGGGAGCTCAATGCCTTGCGTAGCCACGGGGGCAAGAAGGGCAAACGCACGGCGACCTACCAGCTCACCAGTCAGCCGCACCGGCTGCCGCCGCCCGGCGGCCTTTGTGGGCTCGAAACCGGCCCCCAAACATTTCAGATCGTGACAAATAGCGACGCCCAGGCCGCGCAGCTGAAGAGCTTTGCCGGCAAGGAAATCTCGCTCCGGGTCGATGAGGTCGCCTGCGCTGAAGATGCCGGCGAGATGAGCGAGGCGATCGTCTCCAAATGGAGCGTGGTGGGGAAGCGCTAGAGCGCCGTCTTGGATCCCGCTAGGTTTTGGCAGTCCCGAGCGTTCTGAAATGTCCTTGCTTCTGCAAGTAAGCCAGCAGGATGAAGCTCGGTATTGCGGACGCCGCGCATAGCACGAAGTAGCCGACCCATCCCGTTGCGTCCGCCATGTATCCGCTGCCGGCCGCAAACATCGTACGCCCAAGAGCCGTTAGCGCCGTCAGCAAGGCGTATTGTGTCGCTGTATGCAGCGGGTTGCCGCACAGCGCAGAGAGATAGGCGACGAACGTAACCGTTCCCAGCCCCGTCGTGAATTGCTCGGCGGTTATCGCAAAGGTAAGCCAGGCCGGATCGTGGCCGACGATGGCCTGCCAGGAAAACGGCAATATCGCAACCGTTTGAAGAAGTCCGCCGATCCACAGACTTTGGCTTATTGAGAAAGACCTGGCGACGAAACCGCCGGCAAATCCGCCGAGCAGCGAAGCGGCGAAGCCGACCCCTTTCAGAATGGCAGCGAGTTCGACACGTGAGAAGCCCATCTTCAGCGCAAAAGTGGTATTCATGGCCTGCGCCAATGCGTCGGCGAGCTTGAACAACACGACGAACAAAATCACCGCGATGGCGGTGTCGCGCGAGAGAAAATCCTTAAGACTTGCCATCGCGACCTCGGTCATGCGTCGCCCTGCCGCCTCGTGGCCTGGGCTTGTATGTTCAGCGGTCGCGCCGTTGGAAGACTCCGGCTCTGCGGCAAGCCATGTCGCCAGCATGCCCACGGTGATCAAGAGGCCCATCACAATATAGGTCGCGCTATAGGACGTTTGCTGCGTGAGGCCGTAACTTGCGAAAGCGCTGACAAGCAACAGCGCACCGGCACCGGAGACCAGCGCGGCTATTCGGTAGGCGGCCACATAGGACGCCATGCCAGCGGCCTGTTCGCTTTCCTTCAGGCTCTCGATACGGAAAGCATCGATGACGATGTCCTGGGTGGCGGAGGCGGTCGTGACGAGCAGTGCCGCCATCGCAACGCCCAACGGGGTTTGCCGAGGATCAAAGGTGGCGAGCAATACGATCGCGCCAAGCAGCATGATCTGGGTGACGAGCAACCATGCCCGCCGTCGGCCGAGCCATCGCGTGAGAACGGGGATATCAAGCGCATCGACAGCCGGTGACCAGAATACCTTGGTCCAATAAGGCGTGCCGACAAAGGCGAACAGGCCAATCGTCTTGATGTCGACGCCGCTTTCGGTCATCCAGGCTTGCAGTGTCGAGAGGGTCAGTGAAAGCGGCAGGCCGGCCGAGAATCCCAGCAGCAATACGACAAGAACGCGGCGCTGCATGTAAACGAGAATCACCTCGCGCCATGATGCCTTTGGCGCGGCGGCCGACGACGAGGTTGCTTTTGATGCGGCTTCGGGAGCGTTCATGCCGCGGTGTTAGCAGATTCTTGCGCCGCTGCCTCTACTCCCCCGCCTGCAGCTTGCGCGGCAAGGGGAACAGTTCGCCCGCGCCCGGCTTGACGAGACGTGGCGGCTCGGCGGGCGGCTCTTTGCTGAAATCGAGTTCCTCGATCCGCCCGGCGCGCTTTTCAATCTTGTCGGCGGAAATCAGGATTTGCCGGACGTCCTCGTTGGCATCGGCAAAGTGCTTTTGCAATTTCAGCACGCGCTCGCGCAACCGCCCGAGGTCGTCGCCGAGATTCAGTACTTCGGTTCTGATCTGGTCGGCGGCGTCACGCATCCGCGCGTCTTTCAGGATTTGCTGCATCACCTGGATCGCCAGCATCAACAGCGAGGGCGACACCAGCACGACGCGGGCGCGATAGGCCTTCTGGATCACGTCGTCAAAGCCGTCATGGATCTCGGCATAGACCGATTCCGACGGCACGAACATCAGCGCGGTGTCCTGCGTCTCGCCGGCAATCAGGTACTTTTCGGCGATATCGCTGACATGCTTCATCACGTCGGCCCGCAGCCGCTGCGTCGCGATCTTTTTCTCTTCATCGCTTCGCGCATCGTGCAACGCGGTAATTGCCTCCAGCGGAAACTTCGCATCGATACACAGCGGACGCTGGTCGGGCAGGAACACCACGCAATCCGGCCGCTTGCCGCTCGAGAGCGTATGTTGGAATTCGTAAGCGCCCTTCGGCATGCCGTCCTGGACGATCGCTTCCATCCGCGCCTGGCCGAAGGCGCCGCGCGATTGCTTGTTGGCGAGCACATCTCGCAGCGTCGTTACCTGCGACGTCAAATCGGTGAGGTTCTTGTGCGCGTTGTCGATGATGCCGAGCCGCTCGTGCAGCACGCGTAACGAATCCATGGTGTTTCGCGTGGTCTGTTCCATCGATTGGCCGACGCGATGGGTCACCGAGTCGAGCCGCTCGGTGACGGCGCGGGCCATTTCGGCCTGCCGCCCGGCCAAAGCCTGCCCCATGGCGTCGACGCGGCCGGTGGCTTCGCTTTGGGCGCGCAGCATTTCGCTCAGGCGGTCCTCAAGCTCATCGGCGCGCATCGCCTGCGTCTGTGCCAGTTCGAGCCCGCGCCGGCCGGACCGTGCGACCACGATGGCGATGGCAAGCAAAAGGACGAGGGCGAGCGCGCCGAACCCAATCAGCGCCTCACCGATGCGGACCGGAATGGTACCGATCATGAAAAGAATTTCGTTCATGCCGCCCTTGTAGCCGATTCGGCCTTGAATACGAACGAAGGGGGAACATTTATGGTTAATACCGGGTAAATTTTTATGGTTAATGCCTGCCTAACAAACATGGTTAAGCAGAGGTAAACGAGCGCCCGTTCGCATTGACCGTGGCGGGTTGGCAGCTTAAATCGCGCGCCAGCCCTTTAAGAGACATCATGGCAATCCGAGAAATCATCATCCTGCCGGACAAGCAGTTGCGTCTGGTCTCCAAGCCGATCCAAAAGGTCACGCCTGAGATCCGCGAACTGGCCGAAGACATGTTCGAGACCATGTACGACGCGCCGGGTATCGGCTTGGCGGCGATCCAGGTCGCGCAACCTTTGCGGCTGATCACCATGGATCTCGCCAAGAAGAACGAAGAAGGCGAGACCACCCCGCAGCCGCGCGTCTTCATCAATCCGGAGATTTTATCTTCCTCGGAGGAGATGGCCGTTTACGAGGAGGGCTGCCTGTCGATCCCCGAATATTACGAGGAGGTCGAGCGGCCCGCGAAAGTGCGCGTGCGTTTCATGGATCTGGACGGCAAGGTGCATGAGGAAGACGCGGAAGGCCTCTACGCCACCTGCATCCAGCATGAGATCGACCATCTCAACGGCGTGCTGTTTGTGGATTACCTGTCGAAGCTCAAGCGCGACCGCGTGCTGAAGAAGTTTACCAAGGCCGCCAAGCGCGCCGAGGAATAGGGCCGATGCCCCTCCGCCTCATTTTCATGGGTACGCCGATGTTCGCGGTGCCGACGCTGCGCGTGCTTCATGACGAACATGAGATCGTGGCCGTTTACACCCGCGCGCCGAAGCCTGGCGGCCGTCGGGGCCTGGAATTGCAGCCAACAGACGTTGGGTTGGAAGCGCATCACCTTGGCATCCCGGTACTGACACCCAGCACCTTAAAAACGCCGGAGGCGCTCGACCAATTTCGTGCGCACAACGCCGATGCTGCGGTCGTCGTCGCCTACGGCATGATTTTGCCGCAGACAATCCTCGATGCGCCGAAGCTCGGCTGCTTCAACCTTCACGCTTCGCTGCTACCCCGCTGGCGCGGAGCCGCACCCATCAACCGCGCCATCATGGAGGGCGATGCCGAGAGTGGCGTGATGGTGATGAAGATGGATGCTGGCCTCGACACCGGTGACATTGCCCTGGGTGAGTCTGTCGAAATCACAGACGAAACGACTGAAGTCGGGTTGCGCAGCTATCTGGGTGGTGTCGGGGCAAGGCTCATGCGGCAAGCGATGCGTGCCCTGGAGCGCGGTACGCTGCAATGTACGCCGCAGCCGAGCGAAGGCGTCACCTATGCCGCCAAGATTAACAAGGCGGAAGCGCGCATTAACTGGAACAGACCAGCCCACCAGGTACTGCGCCATATTCACGGACTGTCGCCGTTTCCGGGCGCCTGGTGTGAGATACCGCTCGAAGGCGCGCCCCAACGCATGAAGATTCTGCTTTGTGAAATGGCTTCCGGATCCGGCGAACCCGGCGATGTGCTGGACGACCGCCTGACGATTGCTTGCGCGCAGGGCGCGATACGCGTGCTCGATTTGCAGCGTGCGGGCAAGCAGCCGATGAAGGCGGAGGAGTTCTTGCGTGGTACGCCGGTCAAGCCGCCGGCGCGGTTCACCTGATGCCCCGCTACAAACTGATCATCGAATATGACGGTGCGCCGTTCTCGGGCTGGCAGATTCAGGAGAATGGTCCCTCGGTACAGGGCGCGCTGGAGACCGCGGTCAAGGCGATCTGCGGTGAGCACGTTCGCGTCCACGGTGCCGGGCGAACGGACGCCGGCGTGCATGCGCTGGGGCAAGTCGCGCATTGCGATATTGCCAAGCATTTCGTGCCCGGCCGGTTTCGTGACGGGTTGAACGCGCACTTAAGGCCGCACCCGATCGGGGTATTGTCAGCGGACATTGTGCCGGACGATTTCGAGGCGCGCTTCTCCGCCAAGAAGCGCCACTACCGCTACCGGATCAGAAACACCCGCGCCAATCTCGCGATCGACATCGGCCATGCCTGGCGGCTGCCGCGGCCGCTCGACACCGACGCGATGCATGAGGCGGCGCAGCGGTTGGTCGGCAAGTATGATTTCACGACATTTCGCGACACGGAGTGTCAGGCGAAATCGCCGGTGCGAACGCTGGATCAGCTCGATGTCGTGCGTGACGGCGACGCGGTCGATATCCTGACCTCGGCACGCTCGTTCCTGCATAGCCAGGTGCGCTCGATGGTGGGATCTCTGGTGTGGGTCGGCGAGGGCCGCTGGTCGGCCGATGATCTTGCCACAGCGCTTGAGGCGCGCAGCCGCACCGCGTGTGGTCCGGTCGCGCCTCCGGATGGGCTCTATCTGGTGCGGGTGGATTATTGAGTTTTTGACGTCATCGTCCGCCTTCGCGGACGATGACAGCAAGGGCTCACCCGAAGTACCGGTCCAAAATCCCGCGATAAATCTTCGTCAGCTTCTCGAGATCAGCGACCGGCGTGCGCTCGTCGATCTGGTGCATGGTCTGGCCGACCAGGCCGAATTCGATCACCGGGCAATAGTTGGAGATGAAGCGGGCGTCCGAGGTGCCGCCGCTCGTGCTCAATTCCGGCTTCCGGCCGGTGATCTCCTCGATCGCCGCCACCGCAAGGTCGGTGAAGGCGCCGGGCTTGGTCACGAATACGTTCGAGTTCGACGGCTCCCAGACGATATGCGCCTTGATCCGGTTGCCGGCCGCCTTGGCGAGCCTCGCGTCGACCAATTCGCGCAATGTCACCTGGGTGTGCAGGTCGTTGAAGCGGATGTTGAACTTGGCCCGCGCCTGTCCGGGGATCACGTTGCTGGTGGGATTGCCGACATCGACGGAGGTGAATTCGAGGTTGGAGGCCTGGAATTGCGCGCTGCCGTGGTCGAGCGGCTCGTCGCTCAGCGCCACGATCAGGCGTGAAATATCCGGCACCGGATTCAAGGCGCGGTGCGGATAGGCGACGTGGCCCTGAATGCCTTCGACATACAGCGTGCCGGACAGTGAGCCGCGGCGGCCGATCTTGATACAATCGCCCAACGTCTCGACGTTGGAGGGTTCGCCCAGCACGCAATGGTCGAATTTTTCGCCGCGCGCTGCGGCCCATTGCAACAGCTTGACCGTACCATTGACGGAAATGTCTTCCTCGTCTCCGGTGATCAGAAACGAGATCGAGCCTTTGCCGTCCGCTCGCGGCTTGCCGCCGTGATCGCTGAGATATTGCAGCACCGCCGCTGCGCTACACGCGATGCCGCCCTTCATATCGACGGTGCCGCGGCCGTAGAGAAAGCCGTCTTTCACCTCTCCGGAAAAGGCGCCGACCGTCCAGGCCGAACTCGTCACCTGGCGGCACCACGTCGGTATGGCCAGCAAAGCTGATGTGAGGTGCTTCGCTGCCGATGCGCGCATAGAGATTGTCGATATCCGCCGTGCCGGGCTCGCTGAAGGTGATCCGGTGGGTTTCAAAACCGGCCGCCTTCAGCAGGGTTTCCAGGACGCCTAGCGCGCCGGCATCGGCCGGAGTTATCGACGGGCAGCGGACGAGATCGCGGGTGATCGAGAGGGCATCATTCATGTGCCCCGATTAACATGCATGCCCGGCGGCGGGCTAGCTCGACGAGGCACAAATTCGTACGCGCTGGTCTGGTCCCAACGCGACGACGAGGGGGTGCGCGGTCTGGTCTGTACCTTTGGCAGCGGATTGGGACCGAAGCGATTGGTCCATCGCGTCCCTCGCAGGCAATAGATGTCGACAAAGCCAGCAATCATGAGAAGAAGCGCGGCCAGCGCGAGCGGGAATACCAACCAGGAATTCGGTAGCCGATCCGCAAACTGGCCGTAGAGGCCCGGATAGGCGAAATAAGGGACTATCCACCAGGCGCTCTTGTCGCGGTCGTGCAGGCGTTTGATCGACGTCGCGAGGTAAACCCAAACGAAAAGCAGCGTACCGACGCCGTGGAAAAAGGCTAGAACGAGGTGGGCTGGAGAGGCCTCCTTGCCTTCGCGCAGGCGCAGGAACGCGGCGCGCAGCACGGCGGGATCTACAAACGCGAAGACATCGTTGACGTTGAAATGGACGGATTTGGCCGGGTTTCCGAACAGCCCGTCGATTCCCAGCATCAGCGTGGCAATGAAGATCATCCAGCAGACGATGACAAGCATCGCCAGCCACGCCTTGGCGCGGTTGATACGGCCGTCAAACACAAAGAGAAACCAGACCCAGTCCATCGCACCCTCCGCGCCGCGGGACATGGACCGCGGCTCGGAAGGTTAGTCGTGGCGAAAGCGCCCCGGGTTCGAGTTAATCCCGCAGCAATTCGTTGATGCTTGTCTTGGCGCGGGTGCGCTCGTCGACGCGCTTCACGATGACCGCACAGGCGGTAGCCGGGCCCGGCTGGCCATTCTTGAGCGGTTTCGGCGGCAAGGTGCCGGGCACCACGACGGCATATTCCGGCACCTCCCCGATGAAAGTCTCGCCGGTGTCGCGATCGACAATCTTGGTGGAGGCGCCGAGAAACACGCCCATCGACAGCACCGCGCCCTTGCGGACGATCACGCCTTCGGCGACTTCCGAGCGTGCGCCGATGAAGCAGTCATCCTCGATAATCACGGGCTCGGCCTGCAACGGCTCCAAAACGCCGCCGATGCCGACGCCGCCAGAAATGTGGACGCGCTTGCCGATCTGGGCGCAGGAGCCGACGGTGGACCAGGTGTCGATCATGGTGGCTTCATCGACGTAGGCGCCGAGATTGACGAAGGACGGCATCAGAACCACGTTCCGCGCGATGAAGGCCGAACGGCGAACGATAGCGCCCGGCACGGCGCGAAAACCGGCGTCACGAAAGCGGTTTTCGCCCCAGCCTTCGAACTTCGACGGCACCTTGTCCCACCACGACGCCTTGCCCGGACCGCCTGCGATCGACGCCATATCGTTCAGCCGAAACGACAACAATACGGCCTTCTTCAGCCACTGATGCACCTTCCATTTGCCGCTTCCCTCACGCTCGGCCACGCGCGCCTCGCCCTTGTCCAAAAGGTCAAGCGCATGATCCACGGCGTCGCGGACTTCGCCCTTGGTCGCGCTGGAGATACCGTCGCGGGCGTCGAACGCGGTATTGATGGTGGATTCGAGAGCAGCAGCGGACATCGGGATTCCTTGGAAAAGGCGATTGGAAGCGGCTTTTTCGGGATTTGAGGCAGGAGAGTCAAGACTTGCAGCTGCACCTTCGGTCGTCATCACCCGCGAAAGCGGTTGATCCGGTATTCCGAGACGCTAGAGGTTTTACTTCAGGCGGCGCGGCGTACTGGATGCCCCGCTTTCGCGCGGCATGACGCAAGCTCTCAGCTACCGCATTGCTCCACCAACCCCTGCAAAAACCCCGTCAGATCGTCGGTGACGTGATCGACATAGGACGCGTCCCGGCCTTCGAGCTCCCAGTCTTCGCGGATGACTTCGCGCGTGCCGTCGGGCACCACCAGCACCGTCGTCATGCCGAGTTCATGCGGAACCACCAGATTGCGCGCCAAGTCCTCGAACATCGCCGCTTTAGTCGGATCGACGTCGTAACGCCCAAGGAATTTGCGATAGGTCTTTGCTGCCGGCTTCGGCTCGAGCTCGGCGGCGATGATGTCGAACACCGCCTCAAAGTGCGTCGCCAGACCAAGGCGCGTCAGAACGGCCTCGGCATGATCGGTCGAGCCGTTGGTCAGGATCAGCTTGCGGCCCGGCAGTTTGGCGATCGCTGCGCCCATCGCCGGATTTGGCTCCAGCGGCGAGTGGTCGATCTGGTGGACGTAAGCGAGATAGTCGGAAGCCTGCACGCTGTGCTCGGTCATCATGCCGCGCATGCTGGTGCCGTACCGGCGGTAGTAATCCTTCTGGATGACGCGGGCTTCTTCCTCGGAAATTTTCAGATAGTCAGCGATAAATTCGCCGATCCGCTGATCCACCTGCTGCCAGAGATTGACGTGGTGCGGGTAGAGCGTGTTGTCGAGATCGAACACCCAGGTGTCGATATGATTGAAAGAGCGCTTCGAGATCATCACGGCATCGCGAATCGTAACGTCTTGCCGCCGCCCGACAAGTCGACGGCGGCAAATCCTGACGTGGAGAGACCGCGGGTACTGCATTCGCCCTGTTCGCTGATTTCGAACTTGCTCTCGCGCGTGCAAAGCGGCGTGTCGCCGCCCCAGTTCAACGGCTTGTCCTTGAATCGGATGGTGCGGTTCTCGGCATCGACGGCTTCCGCAAAGCTCAGGATGCGCTTCGGCTGGCCGGTCACATCGGGATGCAGGCACTTGCCGGGCTCGATGCGATACCAGCCGCGGCTGACTACGTTCTTGCCGTCGTCAGTCGCCACCGCAGCCATCACCTTGTGCGGCGTGTCGTTGCACCAGGTGAGACCGGTGGGGGAGGGCGCTTGCACGGCCTCGACCATGGTCGTGAAAAAATTCGGCGACTGGACGAAGTCCGCCGCGAGACCGCGGCTCTTCAGGAAGGCCGCCAGTGCGGCCTGTGTTTTCGGGCCGTCGACACCGTCGATCGGCGAGGCGTCAAATCCCGCGATCACCAATAGCCGTTGAATGGCGGCCAGCCGCGCCTGGTCATCGTCGTACTCGCTGTCTTCGGCGAGATAGGCGACGAGGTTGCCGTCCTCAGTGCGGGTCGGGTTGATCTGGGTGAACGGCGCCGGCGTTTGCCCGGGACGGCACTGACGGGCGGCGGCGATGACGAAATTGTCGGAAGCAACGCAAAGAGAATCGCTGCCGTTTTGCGGCAGCGGCGAGGTGCCGTAAACGCCGAGCGCGCGGGCATTGAGCAGGATGCGGTCGGCGATCAGCGTGCCCTGCAAAACCACGCGGCATCCCGCGGGATCGATGCGAAACCATCCGCGGGTGGCGGTCGCAGCTTTGTCGTCGATGCCGATCGCCGCCTCGATCACATAGCTCATGCGGTTGCAGAGTTTCAGGTCGGCATGGGCGGGTGCGGTGCCGGCGAACAGCGCGATGACCGGAATAAATCCGGAGATGATGCGCCCTCGTTGCTTGACCGCGCCTTTCATCACTTGTGGATCAGCGTACCCGTGCCCTGGTTGGTGAACAGTTCGAGCAAGACCGCGTGCGGCTGCTTGCCGTCGATAATGACGACGCCCTGAACACCCTGCTCGAGCGCGTAGATGCAGGTCTCGACCTTCGGAATCATACCGCCGGAAATGGTGCCGTCGGCAATCAGCTTGCGCGCATCCTTGATCGACAAATCGGGAATCAGCTTCTTCGACTTGTCGAGCACGCCGGGGACGTCGGTCAAGAGCAGCAGCCGCTTGGCCTTGAGCGCGCCGGCCACTGCGCCTGCAAACGTGTCGGCATTGACGTTGAAGGTCTGCCCGGTCTTCGAGATCGCGAGCGGCGCCAGCACCGGGATCAGTTCGTAGCCGATGAGCTGGTTCAACAGCGTCAGGTCGACCTTTTCCGGTTCGCCGACGAAGCCGAGATCGACCACTTTCTCGATATGCGAATCCGGATCGACCATGGTACGCGTCGCCTTTGACGCCGTTACCATATTGCCGTCCTTGCCGCACAGGCCGACGGCCTTGCCGCCGGCTTCGTTGATGTAGCCGACCAGTTGCTTGTTGATGGAGCCGGCCAGCACCATCTCGACGATCTCGATCGTGGCCGCATCGGTAATGCGAAGACCCGCGGCGAATTCCGATTGAATGCCGAGGCGCTTGAGCATGGTCGCGATCTGCGGGCCGCCGCCGTGCACCACCACCGGATTGATGGCGGTCTGCTCCAGCAGCACGATGTCGCGGGCAAAGGCCTTGGCGACGTCCTCCGCGCCCATGGCGTGGCCGCCATATTTGATGACGATCGTCTCTTCGTCATATTCCTGCATGTGCGGCAGCGCTTCCGACAGGATGCGGGCCTGATCGAGCGGAGTGATATGGGAAGCGTCGGTCATGAAGCGGTCTCGCGGAGCTTGCGGGCTGGCGCGTTTCTATCCGATTGGCGGCGACCACGCAAAGCGTGAGTCACCACTGCCATCGCGAGAGTTGAGGGCTATGTTCGCCTGGGCCATGCGGCAGCAATAGCGAGAACCAGCCAGCTTGCGATCAGAAGCGTGCCGCCGATCGGCGCGGCAAACGGAAACAAAGCGTGGCCGGCGAAGTGCCGCAAACAGAGATCGCCGGCAAATAACCCGGATGCGATCACAAAGCCGAAGGCGGCGGCCAGCCCGCCTTTGACAGCGACGATGCCGCGTTCGGCCAATGCTACGGTAGCGAGTACCGCCGTGGCGTGAAACAGCAGCATCGAGGAGGCAGGCCCCAGTCGCGAAGCGTCGCCCTGATGGGCGGCAACCGCCGCCAGGATCACGCCGTCGGCGCCCATGATGCCGGCGAGGATGACAAGGATACGAAAGGCTCTCATCCCTGACGTTCTCCAAGCAGGCGCACCATCGCAGCCCGCAGTTCCGGGATTCCCTTAGACGTTTCCGAAGAGGTCGCGAGTACCTCCGGAAAAGCGGCCGGGTGGGTTGCGAGCGAAGCCTTGATGTCGCTGATGCGGCCTTCAAGCTCGGCCGGCTTGACCTGATCGGCCTTGGTCAGGACAAGCTGATAACTGACCGCCGACCGGTCGAGCGTCTTGAACACGTCGAGATCGACCTCCTTGAGACCATGCCGGGCATCGATCAGCACGTAGACCCGCGCCAGGTTGCTGCGGCCCTGGAGATATTTGTGGATCAGCGCGGTCCACGACGCGACCTTGGCTTTCGGAGCCGCGGCGTAGCCATAGCCGGGCATGTCCACCAGCCGCAGGCCGGAATGGTCGGGGCCATCGAAGAAGATCAATTCCTGGGTGCGGCCCGGCGTGCTCGATGTCCGCGCCAGCGCGTTGCGGCCGGTGAGCGAATTGATCAGGCTCGATTTGCCGACATTGGAGCGACCGGCAAAGGCGATCTCCACGCCGGCCATCGGCGGCAGCGTTTCGATCGAGGGCGACGCCCAGATGAACTTGAACTCGCCGGCGAATAGTTTGCGGCCCTGTTCGATCAGCTTCGCATCTGGTTCGGCGGTCATGCGAAGTTTCTCACTTTCGTCATCGCGAGGAGCCAACGGGTCCGCGCCGCGCGCGGCCCGATGACAGGCTCCGCGACGAAGCGATCCAGTTGATTTTCAAAAGCTGGATTGCTTCGCTTGCGCTCGCAATGACGGGAGCCGATGCGAGCCCCCAGTCACGTCTTCGATTCGGCCTTCTTGGCGAAGAACGTCGCCCTGAGATTGTCGAACAGTTCCACCTTCACGCCATTTCGGCGCATGATCAGGCTTTGCTGTGCCACGGAGAGCGTGTTGTTCCACGCCCAGTAGATCACGAGGCCAGCCGGGAAGCCCGATAGCATGAAGGTGAAGATCAGCGGCATCCAGCCGAAGATCATCTGCTGGGTCGGGTCGGGCGGCGTCGGGTTCAGCTTGAACTGGAACCACATGGTGATGCCCATGATGATCGGCCAAATTCCGAGCGCGAGGTAGTGGCCGATCAGCGGCAATTGCGTCGGATCGAAATGCAGAAGACCGAACAGGGTGAAAAGGTTGGTCGGGTCGGGCGCCGAGAGATCCTTGATCCAGCCGAAGAACGGTGCGTGCCGCATTTCGATGGTGACGAACAGCACCTTGTAGAGCGAGAAGAACACCGGAATCTGCAAGGCGACGGGAAGACAACCGGCGATCGGGTTGATCTTCTCCTTCTTGTAGATCTCCATCATCTCCTGCTGTTGCTTCACCTTGTCGTCGGGATAGCGCTCTTTCAGCACGGCTAGTTGCGGCTGCACCGACTTCATCTTCGCCATCGAGGCATAGGACTTGTTGGCGAGCGGGAAGAAGATCAGCTTGACCAGCACCGTCACCAGCAGGATCGAGATGCCGAAATTGCCGAAGAAATTGTAGAAGAAGTCGAGCGCCAGGAACATCGGCTTGGTGATGAAGTAGAACATGCCCCAATCGATCAGAAGATCGAAGTGGTTGAGGTCGAGCTGCTTGTTGTAACCGGCGGGCCCGAGGATCGGAAAATTGATGCCGACGACGTTGGCTTCCTTGGCGCCCGCGAACAGCCGCGTAGAGGCGCTGCCGGTGCCGCCGATGGCAATCGTCTGCGGGTCCTCAAGGTAATCGGTTTGATAGGTATGGACGTTGCCGACGAGATTTGAGGAATAGCGCGCCTGCAATTGCGCGTGGGTATCGGGCAGCAGGGCGGACGCCCAATATTTATCGGTAATGCCGAGCCAGCCATTGGTGACCTTGAAGCTGACCGCCTTGGCGTCATCGATCTTCTTGTAGGTATATTCCTGGAGACCCTGATCGCCGAGATAGCCGATCAGGCCTTCATGCAGGATGTAATAGCCCGAGGTCTTGGGCGTGCCGTGCCGCGAGATCAGCGCGAACGGATAGAGCGTGACCGGCGCATTGCCGACATTCGTCACGTTGTCCTTGATGGTGAACACGTAGCGCTCGTCGATCGCAATGGTGCGGCTGAAGGTGAGCCCGTCGCCATTGTCATATTTCAGGGTCACCGGATGGCTCGGTGTCAGGCTGCCGGTGCCGTCCTGCTGCCAGATCGTGGTCCGGTCGGGCATTTTTGCCGATGAACCGGCGGCCGCGACCCAGCCGAATTCCGCGTAATAAGGCTCTTCCGTGTTCGAAGGCGAATACAGCACGATCGGCGGCGAGGTCGGATCGACGGTTTCACGGAACTGCACCAGCGACAGGTCGTCGATGCGCGCGCCCTGCAACGAAATGCTGCCGGAAATACGGGGGCTTTCAATCTTGACGCGGGGCGAGGCGGCAATCGCGGCTTCGCGGCTGATCGGAGCGGCCGAGCTCACCTGAACGCTCCCGGGCGCATTGGCAGAGGGTGAGGGTGTCGTCCCCTGCGGGGCAGCCGTGTTGCCGTCAGTCTGTGCCGGCGTGACTGTCTGGGCCTGCTGGGCGAGCTGCGCGGCGCGCTGCTTTTCCATCTGCGGAATGTTGAAGAAATATTGCCACCCGAGCAGCACGAGCCCGGAAAGAATGACGGCGAGGATGGTGTTGCGATTGTCAGTCATCGGTCAGGTCTCGTCATTCTTTTTCAGTTGCCGCGCGCGGCTTGGCGGTTTGCCGGTCGAGGCGATGCAGCGCCTGACGGAGGTCCCCGAGCATGTTGGAAAAGTCGCAAGTCAAAGCGGCCCGCCGGCCGATTAGCACATAATCACTGTGCGGCTGCAGCGATATGGCAGGCAGCCGTTTCACCAGCTCCCGAAGCCTGCGCCGGATTCGGTTGCGCTGAGGCGCGGTTCCGTTCTTTTTGGTGACGGTGAAGCCGATCCGGACGGGGCCACCATCGTCACGGCGGCGGCCTTGCACGACAAAGGCGGCAGTAGCCGCCCGCGCGCCACCGGCAACGGCGAGGAAGTCCGCCCGCTGCCTTAGCCGATCCATGATCAGATCTCTTTGAGGGGCGCGGCTCAGGCGCTCAGGCGCTTGCGGCCACGTGCGCGGCGCGCGGCGAGAACCTTGCGGCCGCCGGTCGTGGCGAGGCGCGCGCGGAAGCCATGGCGGCGCTTGCGCACCAGTTTAGAGGGTTGATAAGTCCGCTTCACGGGTCGTTCTCCGCTGACAACTTGCCTGAGAGGAAAGACAATTTGCCTGATAAATGAGGGTTGTCCGCCGATGCTGACAGGCCCCAAGAAGGCCATTTCCGGCCCCAAAAAGGCCGACCGGCTTCGGCCGGATCATCGCGGGCAGTTGTCGCGGCTTATAAGGGAGGGGCCTCTTTTCGTCAATCCAGCGAGGCGGTTGAACTGCGGTTCTTTGAAACGGCATATTTGGCGCGAATAATTCAACGTTTGCGGTGTATTACAGAGAGAAGAAGCCGTCCGTCTCGGGCGGGACCGTCAGCCGAACGTGGCGTGCTGCTGGACTTGGTGGTTTTTCGGCTCCGGACCTGTGTCGGCGCCGTCGGTTCTTTCGGGAACCCTCGTTATTAAACCTTGATTTGACCGCCCGGCGAGCCGGGCCCACATAGTAAAAAAGTGAGTTTTCGAAGGGCGTTATGACGTCAGCAACCGATGAGCAGCCGAATAGAGCCCCTCCGCGGGCAAGGCTCCCGCGCAGGCTCGGCCTGTCCGGCAAGTTGCTATTGCTGACCATTCCGCTGGTGATGATCGCGGAAGTTCTGATCTACGTGCCTTCGATGGCGAACTTCTGGATGAACCGGCTTAACGCCCGCCTCGCGTCGGCCAATACCGCGGCGCTAGTGCTGGATGCGGCGCCTTCGGGAATGGTGCCGGAAACGCTGACACGGCAAATCCTCGACAGCATCGGCGCGCGTGGCGTCGCTATCAAGCTGGGGCAGCAGCGGCGTCTGTTGGCCAGCGCCAATTTGCCGCCGGCGATCGACCATGACGTCGACCTGCGGACGCTGACGGCCTGGACCTCGATCGTTACCTCCTTCCAGATGATGTTCGAGACCGGCAACGAGACGATCCGAATCATCGGACCGGCGCCCGGCAGCGCGCAGTTCCTCGAGGTGGTGGTCGATGAGTTGCCGCTACGTCAGGCGATGTACCGGTTCTCGCGCAACCTGCTATTGGTCTCGCTGGCGATTGCGATACTGACCGCGGCGCTGGTCTATCTCGCGCTGCATTTCCTGTTCGTGCGGCCGATGCGCCGCCTCACCGAGAGTCTGGTGAGCTTTCACGAAAATCCGGAAAGCTCGGCCCGGATCATCGTGCCGTCGAATTGCAGCGACGAAATCGGCGTGGCGGAACGTGAACTATCCGACATGCAGCGCGACCTCGTCTCGATGCTGCATCAAAAGAGCCGGCTTGCCGCGCTCGGCCTTGCGGTCTCGAAGATCAATCACGATTTGCGCAATCTGCTGGCCTCGTCGCAATTGCTGTCGGACCAGCTCGCCAGCGTGCCCGATCCGCGCGTGCAGCGTTTCGCACCGAAGCTGATGCGTTCGCTGGAGCGCGCCATCGCGTTTTGCCAGTCGACGCTGTCCTACGGCCGCGCGCAGGAGGCCGCGCCCGACCGCCGGATGATCCTGATCGAGCCGGTCGTGGCCGAGGTGCGTGAATCCGCAGGGCTGGCCACCGATACCTCGATCACCTGGATCAGCGCGATCGAGCGGGGCCTTTCGATCGATGCCGATCCCGACCAGTTATTCCGCGTGCTGCTCAATCTGGTGCGCAATGCCGAGCAGGCGCTTGAAGGTCAGCCCACCACCCAGATACGCATTACCGGCCGCCGCGAAGGTACCGTTGCCATCATCGAGGTGTCCGATACCGGGCCCGGCGTTCCGCCTGCAAGCCGGGAGAATCTGTTCAAGGCGTTCCAGACGTCGGGGCGGCCCGGCGGCAGCGGACTGGGGCTCGCCATTGCCGCCGAGCTCATCGGCGCCCACGGTGGGGAAATTCACCTGGTCGAAGGGACAATTGGTGCGACTTTCCGGATCACCGTCCCCGATCGACCGGTCGAATTGTTAAGCATCCGCAACGAGCGCGCCCGGGCTTAAAAAAGCCTGACCGCTGTTTTTTCGGGTCTGCCTAGACCTTGCCAAGCCCGCCCGGAGCCGTTAGCAATGGCCCGCTTTCGCGGACCTGCAACCATTTTTGCAGCGGCCATTTTCGGACCCCTGAGGTCCGATACTTAGCGAAAAACGCGCCCGTAGCTCAGCTGGATAGAGCATCAGACTACGAATTTGAGGGTCGGACGTTCGAATTGTTCCGGGCGCGCCACTTCGGTACAGAACTGGGCACGCCAAAACTCGCCGTTTTTGCGCTTGAAGCGGCGACGAGTGTTCGCAGCGCTTTTCGATCCCATGATGCGCAGTTCTTTCTGATCGACTTCGATGCGTTGGGCGAGCGCGCGGAGGTGATCGCGGCGGTAGCCGCCGCCCTCGGCCCGCATTCGCTTGCGGGCTGCCCTGGCGAATGTCTTTAGCGTCTCTGGTGTGATAGTCGGGCCGGCGCGATCGATCGCATCCTCGGCCCTCTCCGCGTCAAGGCGGGCCTGATCGCGCGTGGCCTTCAGTTCTCCGATGCGGTCCTTCAGCATGGGGTCGGACAGATCGGCGATGCCGCTCTCGATCGCGTCGTAGAGTCGCTTGAGTTTGGTGTCTGCCTCGGCCGCCCGCTTGCGCAATTCGGCGATGTGCGACTTTCGTCGCTCGGCGCGCTCGGTGCGGCGATCGAGTACGTGTGACAAAAGCTGATCAAGACGCTTGGGCTGTAACAAACGCTGCTCGATGTACTCCGCGACAACAGTGTCGAGTTTTTCCATGGGGACCGTGCGACCCGGACAGCCGGTCTCGCCCTGGCGGGCTTTGGTGCAACAAGTGTAGTAGCGGTAACGGCCGCTCTTGCCGGTGCGCAGCGTCATCGCTCCACCGCAACGCGGCGCAGAAGCAGATGCCGGTAAGGAGCGTCGGGCCGCTGACGACCCTTGGTGCGACCATCGCCGGACTTCGGCTCTTGAGCAGCATTTGGACGACCTCAAATTCATCCTTGTCGACGATTGCTGGCACCGCCATTTCCACGATTTCAGTCTCCGCCTTGCGCTCGCGGGTCTTCCAGAACTTGGTATTGAAACGGTGCCGGCCGATGTAGGTCGTTCGGGTCAGGACCTTGTGAATGGCATCGACGCCCCACCGCCCGCCGTCGCGGGTTCGAATGCCGGTTGCGTTGAGGTGTGTGGCGATGGACTTGACGCCCATCGGCCCCGAGCTTCCGCTGCCCTCGCGCGCCAGGCGGAAGATCAGGCGCACGGTCTCGGCCTGGACAGGATCAATCTCAAGGTTTTCTTGGTCCGGTGTCCGCGCTGCTCGGAGGCCTCCACGATCCGGTAGCCGATCGGCGGCAACGCGCCATTCCAGAAACCCTGCCGAGC
>CAVVZW010000114.1:0-56256 GCA_963752265.1 uncultured Alphaproteobacteria bacterium | reverse complement strand
GGCTAAAGGGATGGCACAAAGAACTGGGGGAATGTTGATGAGACGCGTAATCGCATAACAGAACTAGTAAGCGGAGAGACGCACACCACACGCCTCCAGAGAATGCGATGAGCACGCTGAATGCTTTTGTATTATTTTCTGCGCTCGCGTCAGCATTCAGGGCCTTGAGAAGGCCGACCATGATGGTAAGAATAACGATCTCCCCGGCCGAGCTTATGGCGAAGGAGATGTTGGAGACGCGATTGCGTGCCAATGATTCAAAATGGGAATGGTCATCCGGGCTATCTTGACTCGTCAGCTAATAATCGGAGATGAAATCCAAACGGGGATCCTGACAGCTTTAATCCTCGCTTCGCCTCCTCCGCAGATTCATGAACTTCTGGGAGATTGCGAGCCAGGCCAGGGAATGCGGCAGTCCAAAACGTAAGGGCGCCCTAAACAACAGCGAATCAGTAAGTGCGTCAACAAAGAAACGCAATGCTTTTTCTCACCTGATACGAGATCACTGGAACAGCGGGTGCATGCGTTGAGATGAGAATAACAAGAACAGAAATCGCGAAACTTACGGCCGAGAACATATAATGCGACACCGGTACGCCACTGAGACGGGTCTTCTACCCCAAGCCAAGCGAACGAGACGCCGACGGCCATGACCGTGAAGAAAATGGTGATGTTTGGTCTATGGACCGACTCTCACTGTCAGTCCACCGTTCAATACCAATCCTAGCGCACCTCCACGTCCCATAATCGGCCCATCCGCCAATCGTCAACAACAAAACCGCCTGAATGGCGAAGCTGATCCCATTCGTGAGAAGGACGATCGAGTTAACTGTAGATATGATCGCCGATCTATGATGAGCAAAGATCGTCCATGGATGATCACGTGAGAAGGATGACTTGCTGTTCCTAACGCGCCCCAGATAAGGCAGCACACATGCGGTATCGCTACCACACGGCGCGGTATATGGTGGATGGCTTGGGTCATATCCCGCGAGGTAGAGCAAGTTTTGGAACTGGGATGGACCGAAGTTGAAGCCGGAGAGCCCATTGTTGCCCTTGATCGACGCGACGTTAGGAAACGAAAGAGTGGGCACGCGAGCACGACGCACGACATAGTACAGATAAAAACACCAGAGCTCTCGACGCGACGTCGTCGTCCACGGTCCTTTCTTCCCCTCCAGGGCGGTCACATCTGGGCTTTTCTTGCCGACTTGAGATCCCTCGACGTCAAGAATGTCTTTAGCATCGTCTTTCGAGTCCCAGGTGTCGCCAATCATGGTGGGAGGGCAGAAGAGTGGAAGAACAAAGATTCGAAGCGACGACTCATGATAAGAAAAAAAACCAGTCGCTTGTCTATCGGATAAGCTTCTCAGAAGCTGTTTTTTTTATGATTGCGAGTCGGAAAGGCGGAAAGGACTCCAAGTTGACTAAGCAGAAGGACTCCAGCTGTAACATTAACATGTCGCGGCCAGGGCCAACGAGCTCTTTCTGGTAATCTAATCTACATACTACAACTACAGTAACGAACGACTGATACACTAGCAATGATAATACCCAAGATATTGGCCAGATGTGAGCAAGAATGTGGTGAGGCATAGTAAAAAGGTATCGACGTATCAAAATGTTCGCATAGAAGTGACAATGATATCGTAAGCAGAATGGGGAAGGTGGTAGTGTATCGCAAACTGGGAATCTGTGTGATGTGCAAGTTACAAGTGCAGGCGATGAAGTAAGCATACAAACGCCGAAGGTAGTAGCCCAGCGATTCTAACGCTGTCTGATAATCGGGAGTTTTCCCATAAAAAGCTCCTTTTTGGGGTCGCTCGCAGGGCGAAAGCTTGTCGAATGGAACGGGAAGAGGCACACAAAGTACTGAATAAGAAATCAGTTAGCGCAACATCTCATCTGACTCAAAACTGCGCACCATGAGCGATATGCCTGTCTGATCATAGCTTTCGCTGATCTCGACGTTCGGAACTCGGTGGAGCTTCCCGTTAAGTTTAATGCGCCAACGGGCCCGGGGGTGTTCATCGTTTGGAGGAAGTTCCCAAGAGTGAGCGTTGGCCTCCCACTGAGCATTCGCAGCCCAATCCGTACGGTGATACGAAGATCGGTTTCTTAGGGTGAAGGGATGAATATTTGCTGCGTTATCTCCGAAAGCCAAGACTTTGAGCAGCCGTATGTCAATTGCATGAGATACGCCGAGCAGGTCGAGTGCTTCGCGGGATTCGCATGTCATGACAAGGCGGAGTGGGATGACGTCGCTCGCTGGGTGTGAAACCTATGATGATCGAAGGTAAGCGAAGGCACCAAAAACACGCATAGGAAGTGCACTGCTTACGGGTACAATAAGCTGAGATCGATACCAAGGTGAGCCAAGATAGCCAAATTCGGTGTTTCAGGCTTACCTTGCATTCGACGTCGACCTGGAGCCGACGAAATATGACACCCCTCACAACCACCCTTGGGAATTTTTGATGTGGCCAGGACGAATCCGCGGGAAGACCAGGCGTTTCTCCCGAGTTACTAGACGGGAGATCGGTCGAGAGCAGAGAGGGGGAAGATGTTAGTACGGGCTCTGGAGGTGGAACGAAGTGGATTTGTTGAGTCAATCTGAAACCGAAGCCTACTGTGAAAAAGCACTCTTGGGAAGAGGAAGGCGGATAGCACGTACACGACATTACGAGTGAGACGGCCGCGACGATACATTGTAACTATTAGTTGACCTCTTAGTCCGGTTCTATGGCCAGGAGGCGAAAGGTGTCCGAAGGAGGAATCAGCGCGGCGTGGTGCCGTGGATGAGCTCGCGGACGAGGATAGAATAGGCGGAAGTGTGATAAGAAAGGGCCACATAAATTGACCGCCAGAGGTACAAGATGTGTCGACCTGCTGAGACGAGAGTGTGCGCGTAATCTCGTAGGACGGTTTGATTAGGTCTGACTCGAACAACTGAAACTGTAAATAGTTGGCTCAGTTCAGAGCCCTGAAATTAGGAAACAAGCTCACCACCACCTCCATGCTCTGCATATCATCGAGGTGATCCCGAGTCAATACAACGAGACCGTTTAAATCGTCTCCAAAGTGCAATAGTGGGGTCTCCTGGACCATGGGCGCACGGCTCAGGACGACGATGGTGGCATAGTCTCTCCCACGGGACTTCAAAATATAATTGTGCTTTGTAGATGGTTCCAAGCTGGGTCCCTGGGACGAAGGTCCCGCAGCGGGCTGCACGGCAGGTTGATCAGTTGCAGAATTGAGGCCAGTGTAAGGAGACGGGGTAGAAAACCGTCGAAGAAGAGCATTTGCGTCGAAGGGAGGGGAAGGCTTGACGGAAACGCTTGCTCGTTCGCTGCGGATTCTGTCTACAGGATAAGCCATGGCAGGGAGAATTGAGTGTATAGACACGAAGTATAGAGGACCGGACCTAGATTATAACTTCAGACCAGTAACGCTGTATGGGGCACGCACGTTCGTGATAACGGCATAACAGGCAGTATTACCGGGATTAAAAAGGTACGCCGACAACCAATTCCCTCAGTCAGAGACTCTCGAGGAGAGTCTTATTAGTAAGAGCGCTGGGGTCAGAGTCACCGTTCTGTACATTCAAGAGCCGACGTACAGCAGCACAGCCTCCGTTCGGTTGACCCAGGATTACTAAATTAGTACTACACATTCCCGTATCCGGCAGTCCCCGAGCTCCCCGAAGCAGCCACGCCACGCCAGTCCCCGAGCCAAGACAACTTCACATCCTGGTCGCATGTTCCGCGCATTCCCCGTTGCGAGACAGGCTCTTTCAAGGAATGGGGGTCGAGTTCGTGTTTCTCGTCGGGTGAGTTATCCCCCGTAGTGGCCAGCACACAACAACTGAACCCACACCAGCGATTCGTGACAGAGACGACGGATACAGCTGCCACCTCTTCTGTCACTCCACCGAAGAAGAGCAGCTTCTCCCTCACCAAAATCGTAGTCTACACTGCCACTGCAACAACGACGTTCTACGTCGGCGGTGCTTTCCTTGCGTTCAACAACCCTTCCTACCATACGTTCTTCCAACAGAATATTCCATTTGCACCTTTTGTGCTTCAATATGGGGAGGACCACGGTTGGGATTCCCTCACAGTTATCGATGTCATCGTAAATGCCTATGACGGCGTTTCGGGGACATACGCGTATGTGCGGAAACAACTAGGGTATTCTGTCGAGGAACCGCCCTCCAAGGTTCCCCCGAAGCCAAAACCAGCGAAAAATACTACTGAGAACAGAGCGGATGAAGTCAAGACGCGGGTCCAGAAGGCTGTAGATGCACTCAAAACAGATGTAAAGCTTGAGGCTAAGAAAGCCCATGACCAGGGTGTCAAGGCCACAGCCATCGCCAAACACCAGGCAATTCAATTCACAGAAGGTGTCGAGGATCTCGTTCTCGAGGCAGAGGCCGCACTTTTGGGCAAACCCTTCAAAAAGTCACCACCAGGTCCCCAGCCCGAGGCGACCACCCCCACTTCTGACCACGCAAAAGCTGCCGCTTTGGAGGCTTCCGAACCCCAAACTGCCCCAGTTTCCGCTGCAGAGCCTACAGAACCCCCACCGAAGAATGTCTACGATGCTCCGCTGCCACTTGGGCATGAACCCCCTCCTGGCTTTACTCGTCCGGCCCCTCCCAAACCTCCGAAGCCTCTGGCGCCTGGTGAACCACTCCCTCTCGTCGCACCTGTCGTCGAAGAATTACGGTCATCTGAGCCGGTCCTAACCCACCTCGCGAAGACCATTGATTCGCTTGCATCCTTCCTCAACGCGAATCCCGCCGCTGCCAACAAGGCACGTGACGTTCTCGATGTTGCGAAGAGTGACTTGTCCGTGTTGGCGCAAAGTTTTGATCGCAGCCGCCGGCCGTCTGCGCGTTTTTGAATTCGTCGTCTTCGACGGCGAGGAATTTCGCACCGAGACTTTCGACCTGCTCCTTGGTGGCCGGGCGCACGTCGGTGGCGGTGACGATGGCGCCGAGACGCCGTGCGGTCGCGATCGCCTGCAAGCCGGCGACGCCGACGCCCATCACGAAGACTTTCGCCGCCGGAATGGTGCCAGCCGCCGTCATCATCATCGGGAAGGCGCGGCCAAAAGCTTCGGCGCCCTCGATCACCGCGCGATAACCGGCAAGGTTGGCCTGCGAGGACAACACGTCCATCACCTGGGCGCGGGTGATGCGCGGCATCAACTCCATCGCAAAAGCCGAAACGCCCGCATCCGCCATCGCCTTCAGCGCGGCGTCATTGCCGTAGGGATCCATGATGGCGATGACCAGCGCGCCGCGCTTGTAGTTGGCAAGTTCGGAAGCTTCAGGCCGCTTCACCTTGATGACGATATCGGCATCCTTCAGCGCGTCCGCACTCACGGTGGCGCCCGCGGCAGTGAATTCCGAATCCGGCAGACCGGACTTGATCCCGGCGCCCGGTTCGACCGAAACCTCGGCCCCGAGCGCCTTGAATTTTTTGATCGTGTCGGGCGAAACGGCTACCCGCGGCTCGGAGGGATCGATTTCCTTGGCGACGGCAATCTTCATGGGGCCTCCGGCGGCGCGGAAAACTCGCAGGCGTCATTTGCCGCGCTAGCTTTGCAAATCCGACACCGGCCTTGCAACCACCAAGCGCCGGTTCACGGCGAGCCTTGTCTTAAAATCGCGCCCCCTTTGGCGGCGCGAGCATCTATCAGGTCAGGAAGATCGCCATCATGGCAACGATGAAGATGACGACGGCGGAACCATACTTTACCAGCTTGATGAAGCCCTCATAGGTCTGCTCATGGGCCACGTAATCGTTGCCGTCGGCGGTCGTGTAAGCCACTTCGCTATGGTCTGCCATCTCTATCCCCAGTGAATCTCAGCGCCAGTCAATTAGCCGTCGAATTACCGCAAAGCGCAAGTCAGGGCAACGCCGTGCAGACGGCTTTTGCCCCGGTTGAACGGCTTATTCGGTGGGCCAATTGTCCCGGATCCATCGGGTAAGGCTCTCCTCGCTGACCTCGCCGGCGGCCAGGGCCAGGATAATCGCCGCCGCATCGGCCTCGGCTACGACAAAATCGATGCCGTTCACACCCAGGAAAGTGTAGAGGGCCAACAGCGAGTTACGCTTGTTACCGTCAACGAACGGATGGTTTCGCGCGATGCCAAACGCGTAAGCGGCGGCAAGCTCTGCGAATTTCGCCCGTTCGCAGGCCCACCTGTTCCTCGGCCGGTCGAGCGCGGACTCCAGCATACCTTCGTCGCGCAAGCCGCTTGCGCCGCCGTGGATCGCAAGCTGCTCGTCGTGGATGGCAATAATGATCTGCCGCGTGAGCCAAAACGGCTCACTCATTTGGCAAGCTCTGCCAAAGCGTTGTGGTAGCGCTTCATTCCACGCCGGGCGACTTCCATCGCCTTCTCGAAATCCGGATCATGCGGGGTCAGGACGAAGCCGCCACCGGGCTGTTCGACCACGAACAGCCGGTCGCCTTCCTTCAAATCGAGCCGGGCGGCGGTGTCCTTTGGCAGGATGAAGCCGATGGAATTGCCGATCTTCCGGACCTGAAGGGTGCCGGCGCCGGACTGAAATTCTTTCTGATTTTCGCCCATGTTCCCGCTCCTGGGCCTATTCCGTTATACAAGTGTATAACATGCCCAAAAGGCGCGTTCAACAAATGTTTTACGGAAACCCCATCAGCCCATCGCTTCGAGTTCATCGATCATGCCCGATATGACCGATAGTCCCTCGTTCCAGAATTGGGGGTCCTTGGCGTCCAGTCCGAACGGTTTCAGCAGTTCGGAATAGTGCTTGGTGCCGCCGGCTGAAAGCATTGCCAGATAACGCTCGGCAAACCCGCTTTGCGCCCTTTCGTAAGCCCCATAGAGCGAGTTCACCAGACAATCGCCGAAGGCATAGGCGTAGACGTAGAACGGCGAGTGGATGAAGTGCGGGATGTACATCCAGAAATTCTCATAACCGGGCCGGATATCAATCGCCGGTCCGAGGCTCTCGCCCTGGACGCTGAGCCAGATTTCGCCGATGCGCTGTGCGGTCAGTTCGCCGTTTTTGCGCTCGGTGTGGATGGCGCGCTCGAAGGTATAGAACGCGATCTGCCGCACCACGGTGTTGATCATGTCCTCGACCTTGCCCGCGAGCATGGCCTGGCGCTGTTTGGCGCTCTTGGTCTCGCGGAGCAGCCGGCGGAAGGTCAGCATTTCACCGAACACGCTCGCGGTCTCCGCTAGCGTCAAGGGAGTTGGCGCCATCAGCGCGCCATTCCTGGCCGCGAGCACCTGATGCACGCCATGTCCGAGTTCGTGGGCGAGTGTCATCACGTCGCGCGGCTTGCCCTGATAATTCATCAGCACATAGGGATGCGCCGATGGAGTTGTCGGATGCGAGAAGGCGCCCGGCGCCTTGCCCGGCCGCACCGGTGCGTCGATCCAGCGGTCGGTGAAAAATCGTTCGGCAATCCCGGCCATCTCCGGTGAGAAGCCGCGATAGGCCGAGAGCACCATGTTCTTGGCATCGAGCCAGGCGATCGCACCGGTCGCGGCAAAGGGCAGCGGCGCATTGCGATCCCAATGCGGTAACTTCTTCTTTCCGAACCAGCCGGCCTTGAGGTGGTAGTAGCGGTGCGAAAGTTTCGGATAGGCCGCGCGCACGGCGCCAACCAGCGCTTCGACGACCTCAGGTTCAACGCGGTTGTTCAGATGGCGCGAATCCGCGACATCCTTGAAGCCGCGCCAGCGGTCTGAAATTTCCTTGTCCTTGGCAAGCGTATTGGTGATGAGCGCGAACGTGCGCTCATTGGCCTTGAAGGTTTTGGCCAGCGCCTCCGCCGCCGTTTTGCGTTGCTTGCCGTCACGGTCCTGCAACAGATTGAGCACCGGCTCGATCGCGAGCTCCTTGGCCGATACCTTGAAGCGCAAGGAAGAGATCGTCTGGTCGAACAGCCGATTCCAGGCGGCATAGCCGCTTTGCGACTTTTCGTGAAACAGCTGCTCTACGCGGTCTTCCAGCTGATACGGCTTGTCCTTGCGCTGATCCTCGATCCAGGGACGATAGTGTGCGAGCTCGGCCGTCTGCATCGCGTTCTCGATCACGGCATCTTCGATACGATTGAGCTCAAGCGAAAAGAACAACAGATGGACCGATGCGTTGGTCAGCCGTTCCGAAACATCGCCGTAGAATTTCGAGATCACGGGATCGACGCTGTCGCCCGCATGCACCAGCCCGGCATAGGAGCCAAGACGGCCGGCGAGGTCGTCGATCGCCTCAAAGCGCTTCACCGCTCCCGCGAGCCAAAGACCGCCGCCTTCCGTAGCGGTCCGCTCGCCCAGCTTGCCTCTGTAGTCGTTCTCAAACGCGACACATTCGGCGTCCAACCTGTCCAGGTCGAGCGTCACTTCCGGCGCGCCGATTCCGGAATAAAGATCGGAAAGATTCCATTCCGGCAGTTTTTCCGCTCTCGCCGAGGCGACCTTCCTGGAGTTCGTCTTGCGAGAAGCGGTCGATTTGCGGAGGGCGGATGAGGAGCGCGAGGTCATCTTGTTCGAAACCTGTATTCAATCAGAACGGCGAGGGAAGGTTTAAGCAGTCGTTAATCGGCGTCGGCCAGAGTGCCCCGATTCGAGACAGATAGTTGTTGCGTGTGAGGAACACCATGGCCACCACCATTTTGATCGCCGACGACGATGCAGTGCAACGCCGGCTGGTTGAGAATATGGTGCAAAAATGCGGTTATGAAACCGTCACAGTCGATTCCGGCGATGCCGCAATCACGTTGTTGACCGCCCCGGACGCCCCCGCCTTCGATGCCCTCGTGCTCGACCTTGTGATGCCCGGGCTCGACGGCATGGGCGTGCTGGCCAAAATCCGCGAAGCCGGGCTTTCCATCCCCGTGGTGGTGCAGACCGCCCATGGCGGCATCGACAATGTCGTGTCGGCGATGCGCGCCGGCGCGCAGGACTTCGTCGTCAAACCGGTCGGGTTGGAGCGGCTTCAGGTCAGCCTGCGCAACGCACTCACCACCAGCGCGCTGAAGGGCGAATTGCAACGCATCCGCCACAGCCGCGAGGGACGGCTGACCTTCGCCGACATCATCACCCGCAGCGAGGTCATGGCGGGCGTGCTGCGAACGGCGAAAAAGGCTGCAGCCTCTGGCATTCCCGTGCTGATCGAGGGTGAATCCGGCGTAGGCAAGGAATTATTCGCACGCACCATTCACGGCAGCGGCGAACGAAAATCAAAGCCGTTCGTCGCCGTCAATTGCGGCGCAATCCCGGACAATCTTGTCGAGTCGATTCTGTTCGGCCACGAAAAGGGAGCCTTCACCGGAGCGACCGAACGTCATGCCGGCAAATTCGTCGAAGCCTCCGGCGGCACGCTGTTTCTCGACGAAGTTTCGGAACTGCCGCTCTCCGCCCAGGTCAAGTTGCTTCGCGCGTTGCAGGAGGGAACCGTCGAGGCGGTCGGCGCACGAAAGCCGGTGAAGGTCGATGTGCGGATCATCTCCGCAACGAACCGCAAGTTGCTCGACCGGGTCAAAAGCGGGCACTTCCGCGAAGACCTGTTCTATCGGCTTCACGTTTTGCCAATCACCGTTCCACCGTTGCGGATGCGCCGCGAGGACATTCCGCATCTGGTGCGGCATTTTCTCGCACGCTTCTCGGCCGAGGAAAATCGTCACATCACCAGTGTGAGCGGCGAGGCGATGGTGCATCTTTCGCAACTGGATTGGCCAGGCAATATCCGGCAACTGGAGAACGCGGTCTATCGTGCCGTCGTGATGAGCGAAGGCGATCAGCTGATCGCTTCCGACTTCCCCCAAATGGCAGGCATCTCCTCGCCACCCATGTCGACAACCTTTGCCGAACCGCTAATCGTCGGGTCAGCATTGCATGCGGCTGGGCCGGATATGGTATCTGGTAGTGAAATACCCATTGCGCCCCTGCCCTCGCCGGCGTCGGGCATGCTCGCGATGCTCACGAATGGCGGCGAAGTCCGTCCGCTGGAAGAATTGGAGAGCGAGATCATCCGCTTCGCGATTTCGCATTACCGCGGGCAGATGTCGGAAGTCGCACGGCGTCTGAAAATCGGCCGCTCGACGCTTTACCGCAAGCTTGACGAGGAGGCGTCCGACTCCACAGGTGGCGGAACGGATCCGGCGGGATAAGACTTGATACCCATGCTGCAGCCGTAACACACGGATGAGACGGCTGAAATTTGGGTGAGCCGGAACATTTGAACCGTTGCCCGCAAGTGACAGACAAATGGCGGCTCGCATGGCAAGAAAAGGCCGAAGGCGATGCAACAGGACACTGTGAAGTCAGCTTGTCGTGAGTTGTCTGCGTGAGGGACGCCCGTGTATCGTCTGCGCATGAATTGCTGCGGCAAGCGCGCCAAAACCTGGAGCTCTGGAGCATCAATCCGTCTAAACAAGCTTCAGAACCCGATCAGGCCGGCGCTTTCGCGAAAGCTTTGACGGACAAACCAAAGCTGCTCCAAAACAGGGGCAGCTCACCCGAGGGGTGTGACGATGCATGAATGTTGGAAGAACCGTAGGGGATATGACCGCGTCTTGATGACAGTCGCGGCGACCTTCCTCGCGGTGTCGGCGAGTTCGGCATTGGCGCAAAACGATACCCCACGCAGCTCCGCCGCAGAGCTTGCGATCGATGCGGCAATCCCTCGCCCCGAACCTGCCAACGTCCCGCCGCCAACGCCCTCTGATTTCAAACTCGACACGGCATCGCCGGCTGCGACAGAAGCGCCGGCAGCAGCAGCCGCCACCAGGCCCGCGGATGTAGCCACCGTTCCGAGCTCCGAGCCTGCCAGAGCCGAACCGGCGAGGGCCGAGCCTGCGAGCAACGAGGCACCCAGGAACGACACGGCTACCGTAGCCCCCGCACAGGCGGCACCTCCCGCAGAGGCGCCGGCCGCCACGGCTTCATCGCCCGAGCCGGTCAGGGAGCCCGTCAGAGCCGCAAGCAGCGTTGCTCCAGCCGATCAGCCGGTTGCCGACAGGCTGCGCGACATGATCGCCTCGAAGTCGGCGCGTTACTTCGACCGCAAGGCGGAGCGAGCGGCGGTGGAGAAGTTCTACACGGCACGCGACTTCGCGCCGATCTGGACACAGAACGGCAAGCTGACCGACGGGGGCAAGGGCGTCGTGGCGCGGCTGAAGGATGCCGCATCCGACGGATTGAATCCGGCGGACTATCCTGTTCCCGATCTAGCCGCCGCGACCACGCCCGATGCGCTCGCGGACGCGGATTTGAAACTCACCGCCAGCATGCTCGAATATGCACGTCATGCCCAGAGCGGGCGGATGCACTGGTCGCAGGTGTCGGGCGACATTCAATACCCGGAACATCCGACCGATCCGAACGAAGTCCTCGCCAACGTCACCTCGGCTGCGGACGCCTCACTCGCGCTCGACGGTTACAATCCGCCTCAGAAGCTTTATGTCGCTCTGAAAAAGAAGCTCGCGGAATTGCGTGGCGAGGCCGATGGATCGGCCGCTCGGATCGCCGACGGTCCGGTGCTGAAATACACGCCGCCGCGGGGCAGAAACCAGCCAGCGATCGAAGTGGAAGACGACCGGGTGCCGCAGCTGCGTACCAAGCTTGGCATCAGCGAAAACGCCGACGATCACCACTACGATGCCAAGGTCGCCGAAGCCGTCCGCAAGTTCCAGGCGTCTGCCGAGATGAAGCCGACCGGCGTGCTCGACGACCGGACGATCCAGGCCATCAACAGCCCGAAGCGCGACCGTCAGATCGATACGATCGTCGTGAACATGGAGCGCTGGCGCTGGTTGCCGCGCGAGCTCGGCGCGCCTGCGATCGGGGACGCCTACGTCATCCTCAATATTCCAGACTACACCCTCAAGGTCATGCAGCATGGCGCGCAGGTCTGGACCACACGGGTAGTGACCGGCAAGCCCGGCATTCACGCGACCCCGCTTCTGACGGAGACCATGAAGTTCATCACGGTCAACCCGACCTGGAACGTGCCGCCGTCGATCATCTACAACGAATATCTGCCGGCCCTGCAGCAGGACCCAACGGTGCTGGAACGCATGGGATTGAAGCTCGATCACAACCCCGATGGCAGCATCCATATTTCGCAGCCGCCGGGCGAACGAAATGCGCTCGGCCGCATCCGCTTCAATTTCCCGAACAAGTTCCTGGTCTATCAGCACGACACGAACGAGAAGTACCTGTTTGCCAAGGAAGATCGCGCCTTCAGCCACGGCTGTATGCGGGTGCAGAATCCCGACCAATATGCCTCGATCCTGCTCAACATCACCGAGCCGAATGCTCACTACACCCCGGAAAAAATCCGCGGCATGTTTGGGCAAAGCGAGATCGACCTGAAGTTCCCGACGCCGATCCCGGTCAACATCACCTACCAGACCGCCTTCGTGGATGACGACGGCAACCTGCAACTACGCAAGGACGTCTACGGCCGCGACGCCAACATGCTGTCGCTGCTCCGTTCGGGCCGAAGCAGGGATCTGGAGAGTGTGGTCGCTCATGCCCAGCCGAGTTATGTGAAGCCAGTCGGCGATCTGCGGATTGCCAGCGACAACTCCGGGCCTTCCTTTTTCGAGCGGCTGTTTGGCGGCCCGACGCCAGCCCCGGCGCCTCCCGGCCGCCGGCGTCCCCAGCCCCAGAGCTATCAGCGCTGAGACTGACGGCGACTTAGGATTATTCAGCTAAATCAAAGGCCTCGCCCTTCGGGCGAGGCCTTTTCACGTTAACCATTATCCATCCAGATTTAACCACTCGGCTCTTTTTCGCCACACTCGACGGGTTAGCTTCCCTCCAATTTGGGGGAAAGGGTTAAATCTCGCTTAACCCTCCCGCGTTAAGGGTGCCTTTACCATCTTTCGCCACACGGGGTCGCGAAGGAGCTTAACGCTCGGTCTGTTGTTGGGGTGGGCTCATTACGTGCTGACTGGTTTCGCACGCCAATCTAACTTTCTGTCCAAAGCCGGATGCCAGCTCGGGTTAACCTCGGTGCTGCTGCTTGCCGGGATCGCCTCTGTCCACGACGCGACCGCCTTGAGCGAAACCCGTACGCTTTCCTTCCATCACACCCATTCCGGCGAAGACCTTACCGTCACCTTCAAGCGCGATGGCCGCTTTGACGAAGAGGCCTTGAAGGAGATCAACCACTTCCTGCGTGACTGGCGCACCCAGGAACAGACCACGATGGATCCCCATCTGTTCGATATCATTTGGGAAGTCTATCACGACGTCGACGGCAAGAAGCCGGTCCAGATCATCTCCGCCTACCGCTCCCCCGAGACCAACGCCATGCTCCGGCATCGCTCCGCCCATTCGGGCGTGGCGCGCTTCAGCCAGCACATGCTGGGTCACGCGATGGATTTTTACATCCCCGACGTGCCGCTTGAGCAGATCCGTTACGCAGGCTTGCGCGTTCAGCGCGGCGGCGTCGGCTTCTACCCGACCTCGGGATCGCCGTTCGTGCATCTCGATACCGGCAACATCCGCCACTGGCCGCGCATGACCCACGACCAACTCGCGCGCGTGTTTCCCGATGGACGCACCGTCCATGTCCCCTCCGACGGCACGCCGCTGAAGGGATATGAGCTCGCCCGTGCTGACATCGAGCGTCGCGGCGACGGTACGGACGCAGCCAAGGTAAGCAAGCCAGGCCTGTTGGCTCGCCTGTTCGGCAGCAAGCCGCAGGATGACGAGGACGAAGGTTCTGCGCCTGCTATCCAGGACAAGGCTGTTCCAGCCGTACAGGTCGCCGCCAAGCCGGCCAACTCTGCGCCCGCCCCACGCGCAAAGCCCGCGGCCGCAACGCTGCAACTCGCCGCAGCCGACGTGCAGACCGTGCAGCCGGCCAGGCCGAAACCAACACCCGCATCCGAACGTTCTGGGGCCAAGCCGGAGACCCCGGCCGATATCATCAATGCACGCGGTTTCTGGGGTGACATGTCGGCCGGGCCGAAGCAGGCGACGCCGGCACAGGTCGCGGCTCTCAATGCGCGCCAGGCCTTGGCAACCGACCCGCAATCGACCGCCAGCGTTCCCGCCGCCTATCAAGCTATGGCCTACGCGCCGGATGCGTCCGCACCTGTCGATCGCGCGATTGTTCCCGCCAGCGCGGCCACTCCCCGTAGCGCGCGCCCGGCCCCGGCCAACCGCAATGTCATGGCCGCCAACGATCTCACGACCGCCGCCGCGAAGAGCCGGGGCGGCGTAGTTGCCTCGACGCAAGTCGCAGTTTCCGAGGTCAGCGACACCTGGATGCGGGTGATGATGCTGGCGCCGAGCGTGAGCACATCAATGTCCGTCACCGTTCTCGGCGATGCCAATATGACGGTGCTGAACAAGCTGTTCGTCAAACCGCAGGCTTCGATCGTGATGGGCTTCTCGGACGATCCGCAAGCAGGCCTGACCACCGACCGGTTTAGCGGCCCTGCCCTTGCTCCCCTTACGGTGCAGTCCTTCGCCCTGCGGACGGCGTCGCTGCGCTAAGTAAGCGTTATCTCCTCATCGCGAGGAGAAGCTCACAGCATCCCCAAAGCCTGCATATAGGTTTCCAGGATCGTTTCCTCTTCGGCCCGCTCGTTGGCGTCCTGCTTGCGCAGGCGCACGATGGTGCGCAACGCCTTGACGTCGAAGCCGTTGCCCTTGGCCTCCGCGTAGACGTCGCGAATGTCGTCGGAGATGGTCTTCTTCTCTTCTTCCAGCCGTTCGATGCGTTCGATAATGGCCTTGAGCTGGTCTTTCGCGAACTTCGTCGCGGGGGCTTCGTCCTTGACGGCGGCAGCAGCGGTGGCCATCGGGTACTCCTGAAGTGAACTGGCGATTAGGGCAGAAAAAGAAAGCGCCGCACGTTTGACCGTAAGGCGCATGTCGTAAAATGACCCTCAAGAGTAAGGCCGCTTACGTCAAGGCGGCATCCTCGTTCATCCACAGCGCGCCCACAGGAGAAAACGATATCGGTACTCTTTTGGTCCAAGCTTCGGGAGAGAATGAGCTCGGAAAGGAACTTTGGTCCTGCGGCCGAAGAAAAGCTGCTGCGCGGAATAGATCGTTGTGTTTCTGCGCCAGATTGACGTCTTGATGTCGCAAGGCATCCAGTCGGACTAGGCCGCACGCACCTCGAAAAGGAATGCCTCGACCTGCTGTTTCAGCAACCCGCCGTTCTTCGACAACTCACCGGCCCGGGCGAGCACCTGCGCCGCAGCCGTACCGGTCTGTTGCGCGGCATGATTGACGCCGGAGATGTTGCTGGCCACCTCGGATGTACCCTGCGCCGCCCGCGTCACATTGCGGGCGATCTCCTGCGTCGCCGCGCCCTGTTCTTCCACCGCCGAGGCAATGGCCGTCGCAGACTCATTTACCGCGCCGATGGTTTCGACGATCCCCTGGATCGACCGCGCTGAGGTTGCTGTCGCCTCCTGGATCGCCCTGATCTGCAGGCCAATTTCGTCGGTTGCCTTGGCCGTTTGATCGGCCAACGCCTTGACCTCGGAGGCGACCACGGCGAAGCCCCTGCCGGCATCGCCGGCGCGCGCCGCCTCGATGGTGGCGTTCAAAGCGAGCAAGTTCGTCTGGGCGGCGATCCCGCTGATGAGCTTCACGACGTCGCCAATCTTCTCGGCCGCCGCGGTCAGGCCCTGCACCTGCTCATTCGACGAGGTGGCGCGCTGCACCGCTTCCCCGACCATCCCGCTCGATTTCGCGACCTGCTGACTGATTTCCGCGATTGAGGAAGAAAGCTCCTCCGTTGCGGAGGCGACAGCCTGCACGTTTTCCGTCGCTTGTTCGGAGGCCGCCGCTACGTTCGCCGATTGCCGAGTGGCTTCCTCGGTGGTTATTGTCATTGCTTGCGCGGTCGATTGCAATTCGGTCGCCGCCGAAGTAACGCCTACGACGATGCCGCCGACGTTGGTTTCGAACTTCGCCGCCAGATCGAGCATTACCTGACGCCGCTCCTGATCGGCATGCTGCTTCAGCTCTTCCTGCTCGGCGCGCAACCGTTCGGCCTGGATGATGTTGTTCTTGAACACCTCCGCCGCCTTCGCCATCTCGCCGATCTCGTCGCGCCGCCCGATTTCGGGGACCTGTAACGAACGGTCGCCAGCGGCCAGTGCCTTCAACGCCGTTGTCATGCGCGCGAGAGGTCCGGTAATCGAGCGTGCCAGGAGCAGGCTAAGAATTATACCGACGAGAAGAATGATCGCGGTAGAGATATAAAGCGTCATTTGGCTGTTTGAGAGCGTAGTTATCAACTGCGTCTGCGCCATCGCGGCACTGGATTCGGCTTCGGAGCGCAGAGCGTTTGCGCCGACCGCCATAACCTCACCTTCGTTGCGGGTCCAGGTATCTATCCGGGCGACCCGATTTGCATTCACCTTGGTGACTTGAGCAAAAGCGTCTCGCCAAGAGACGATCGCCGCGGTCGCTCGCTTGCGCATTTCGATATCCGCAGGATTAGTGATGACCCGCTCGGCTTTGGTCATGATGGCCAGCGACTCCGCGATTACGGCACCGAGCTGATCGGCATCATCTTTACTCTCGCGAAAACGGTAGCGTGCGGCAAGCATCTCGGCGGCCATAAATCCGTCGCGCGCTTCGGTGACCAGGCGACTGCCATCGAGTCCGTCATGTGTCGCTACTGAATCACGGAGCTTCGCCAAGTTGGTGCTAATCCCCGCAGCAGGCGCCTCGATATTCTCGGCGTAGAGCTTGGCCTCTTCGGCATAAAAACTCTGAACTACCCGCCAGCTCTCGATATATGCCTTCAGCGCCCGGTCGATGTCCGCAACAATCGTCCTTTCCTTCTCGGTGGCTGCTTGTGCCGCCTCGTTGGCCACAGCCACGGAAACCTGCGCTAGTAGCTCATCCGCCTGGTGCGCAAAGCCCGGATTCATGCTGCGCAACCATTGATTGAACTCGAACACGAACCTTTTGCATCAGAAGATCCACATCCGAGGCAAGGGACTTCCGGTTGGCCGCGAGCCGGGACATATCGAAATTGGCGTCGATGCCGCGAATTAGGACTGCGCTGAATCCTGCGGATGCCACCAGCATCAGAAGCACCAAGCCAAATCCGACAAGAATGCGAACCTTGACAGAAAAGTTGCCGAGCGACCACCCACCTACTGGGCTATCAAGAGTTCAGCGCTTTCGACATAGATATCATGCTCCTTTTTATGGTGTGAGGCAGATTTGGACCTATCGGGGTTGTTGGACGAGGGAGACGTGCGAACCGGTATGGTCGATGTGGGTCTCAAATCTCCTCCGTACCTTTGGTCAAATCATCAGAACTGGTAGCGCAGACCAACCGTCGGATCGATCGAGGACCTCTGAAGGAAGCCGTTGGAGAGACCGTTCGAAACCTGCGACCACATCATGCCCGCGTAAGCATCGAAGTGCTTCGCAAATCGCCAATCCGCGAGGGCCGAAACCGCATCCAACTGTCCGCTGCAGCCCGCAGAGACGTTGGTACTGCAGGTACCAGTCGGGTTACTGCCATTCCCGATGATGAAACTGTTCTGCCATTCGTGGAAAAAAGCGACCGTCAGATCGAGATCGGCCCTCGCCGCGTATCTCACACCAACCCAGGCCACCTGAAGAATCTTGTCGGTGGTGAAGTTGGTATTGTTGACCGCACCAAGCGTAAAGCTGCCCTGAAGGAAGCTTCCAACCGGCAACGGGTTATTCGGGTTGGCGAACTCGATATATTCATAACCGCCATACAGCTTGAACGCCCCGATGGAGTATTTTGCAACTGCCATAAAGGCCGTGTTGTCGAAGATCGTACCCGAGACACTTGCCGACGGGATGCCGATAGCGGGGGCCACTGCGAGTTGCGCAGCAGAGAGCGGAGCTGCGGAAACCGCGTCATAAATCCGGGCGCCGAGGAAATCCATCGACAGGCCCATGTAGTCGAAGCCGACATCACCTTCGAAGGCATTGCCCGTGCCACTGTTGTTACCAGATCGGAGCGACGCCTCAACGGCGAAGCGGAACGGGCCGGCATTGGCTCGGTATTCGAACGAGTTGTCGTAGATGCGGTCCTCGGTAGTGCCGGCACCGCCGATCGCCCCCTGGAAGCCGACCAGCGAGAACGCGAGCGAATTGCCCATGGGATCATAGTTCACGATGGCGTCCGAGGTCAGCGCGCTCTGACGACCGTAGGTCAGCGTACCATAGACCGGCGAGCTAAGACCGGCATAGGCCGCATTGCTGAATGCCTGACCGTTCCTGGACGAATCGCTAAACGCGTTCTGCCGAGTGATCGGCAGTCCGTTATTTTGGGCGACTGACCCCAGACCGTTGGAAACCGTCCCCGATTCCGGATTGAAGCCGGTCTGCAGATTAACCACGGCGTAAAGATCGTCCGCAACTTCCTGCCTGCCCTTCAAGCCAATAAACGAAGTACTTAGCGAGTTTGGTCCGGCGCCGAAATACGAACCGTTGCTGTTCTTTGAGATGACATTGTTCAGCGGTGAACCGACGATGCTATTCAGCGGAGCTCCATGGTTCTGGTACGTCAGACCCATGTCGATCAAGCCGTACGCACAGACGCCGTGGTAGCAAATGCCGTCGTCCTCCGGCGCCTTTTTGACCATTGCCTTGTAAGGCAAGTCGGCGCCCATCGCGTCCGCCGGATTCCCGACCGACACGGCGGGCTGCGCCTTGGGTTGCGCTTCAAGCTTTTTCTGTCGCTTTTCAATATCCGCCAGGCGCTTGGTCAAAGCCTGATTTTGATCGCGAAGCTGTTTTGATTGAGCCTTGATATCCGAAAGCTCGTCGGCATGGCCGGCCGCCGCGAAAGCTAAGACGGCCGCTGTTGAGAATAGAAGAGTCCTTTGCACGTAGTCCCCCAAAAAAACCCGGAGCGCATTTCTCCGTCAACCTGCCCAGATTACGGAGCCTCGGCCGAGAACTCCTCGCACAACCTCTGCCTGATTCGATCGGTAATGTGCTACCAGAGATTTTTAGGGGGTGTTTCTATAGAAAAAGTTAACTGAGAAACCATGTTCTCGATCATCGTCGCAATCGCTCACCGCGCCTGCGCCGCTCCCAACTCTTTTCGATGTCAGCTTCGGAAGCCGGCCGAAGGCGCAGGCAGCGAGAGACTTTGATGGGCGATTGCGCGATTGATCGATCGACGGTCCGCAATTCAATTTTCAGGACGCACAACGACGCTGCAATCTCTTTCAATGGTATGGCTCGCGAAGCACACGCCTGCAACCCGTCGGTTTCCCAGCCTGCGATATCAATGGCCCGGATTGGCTTTGTTCATTGCGGCCAATTGCTCGGGCGTCGCTGTTGCCTGAAATTTTTCTTTCCAGGCCTCATAAGGCATGCCGTAGACCGCCTCACGGCTCTCATCCTTGCTCATGGCCGTGCCCTTGGCGTCGGCTTCTTCCTTGAGCCAGTTGGACAGGCAGTTGCGGCAGAAGCCCGCCAAATTCATCAGGTCGATGTTCTGAACCTCGGTATGGGAACGCAGATGCTGGACAAGACGCCGGAACACCGCAGCTTCAAGTTCCGTTCTGGTTTTGTCGTCAATCGTCATGGTCCGCGTCCGCCTTGGGTCATGCTCCAAACGTCCATGTAGGAAATTGTCACATATTTTTCCATATCGCGACGCAAACATTCCGGCGGTTGCAAGGCCTTGGACGGCTCCAATACCTCGAAACCCTTGCTAAATTCCGCTTGACCGTCGACGAGCCCCACGCGAAATCGTCAATATGTTGATATAGCTTGGCCTCAATGATCCCCAGAGATTCGCTTTCCCTGACCCAAACCGCAAAGCGCCTCACGGCCTCCTGGTCACCTGCCCTGCTATTCGCGCTGGCCTGCCTGTGGAACGGATCGGCATCGGCCGACTTCCGTCTCTGCAATAACACGTCGAGCCGGGTCGGCATTGCGCTTGGCTACAAGGACGCGGAGGGCTGGACCACCGAAGGCTGGTGGAACGTGTCTTCGCGGGCTTGCGAGACGTTGCTGCGCGGCACGCTCGTCGCACGGTATTATTACATTTACGCGATCGATTACGATCACGGTGGCGAATGGTCGGGACAGGCTTTCATGTGCTCGCGCGACAAGGAATTCACGATCCGCGGTGCGGATAATTGTCTGGCGCGGGGATTCGACCGGACCGGTTATTTTGAGGTCGATACCGGCGAACAGCGCGCCTGGACGGTGCAGCTCACCGATTCCAATGAGCAGCAGCCGCAGCGCGTGCCAGGCATTCCCGGCACGATCGGTCCGGATGGAGCCGGAAATATTCCGGGCATCTCCAATTCACCTGGCGGACTGGCGCCGGGCGCGGGTCTGCCGCCTACGCCTCGGTCCAAGCCATGAGACGTCTGCGCCGCATCAAGATACTCGCAACGCTCGGGCCGGTCTCTTCCGACAGCGCTGTCATCCGGAAGCTGTTCGAGGCGGGCGCCGATGTTTTCCGCATCAACATGAGCCACACCCCGCACGACAAGATGCGGGAATTGGTCAGCACCATTCGCAATGTCGAGAGCAGCTATGGCCGGCCGATCGGCATTCTGGTCGATCTGCAAGGCCCGAAACTGCGGCTCGGCTCTTTCGCCGAGGGCGCGGTGCAGCTGAACAACGGTCAGAACTTTACGCTCGATTCCGACAAGACGCCGGGCGACAGCACCCGCGTTTATCTGCCGCATCCGGAAATTCTCGCAGCGCTCAAACCCGGCCACGCGCTTCTGCTCGACGACGGCAAGGTGCGCTTGATTGCCGAGGAAACTTCGCCGGATCATGCCGTCACCCGCGTCGTGATCGGGGGCAAGATGTCGGACCGCAAGGGCGTCAGCCTGCCGGATACCGACCTTCCGGTCTCCGCGATGACACCGAAAGATCGCGCCGACCTCGAGGCGGCGCTCGTGACTGGCGTCGACTGGATCGCGCTTTCTTTCGTGCAGCGCGCCGAAGATGTCGTTGAAGCCAAGAAATTGATCCGCGGCCGCGCCGCCGTCATGGCCAAGATCGAAAAGCCGCAAGCGATCGATCGTCTGCCCGAGATCATCGAGGTTTCGGACGCGCTGATGGTGGCGCGCGGCGATCTTGGCGTCGAATTGCCGCTGGAACGCGTGCCTTCCTTGCAAAAGCAGATGACGCGGCTGGCGCGGCGCGCCGGCAAACCGGTCGTCGTCGCAACGCAGATGCTGGAATTGATGATCCAGTCGCCGGTGCCGACCCGCGCGGAAGTCTCCGACGTTGCAACCGCGGTCTATGAAGGCGCTGACGCCATCATGCTGTCGGCGGAATCGGCAGCCGGCAAATATCCGGTCGAGGCGGTCTCGACCATGAATTGCATCGGCGAGGAAGTCGAGCGCGATCCCACCTATCGCGGCGTCGTCAATGCGCAGCGTGCCGAGCCCGAGCCGACCGCGGGCGACGCCATTGCGGATGCCGCCCGCCAGATCGCCGAGACGCTCGACCTTGCCGCGATCATCTGCTGGACCAGTTCGGGTTCGACCGCGCTGCGCGTCGCGCGGGAGCGGCCCAAGCCGCCGGTCGTGGCGATCACACCGAACCTCGTGACCGGACGCAAGCTGTCGGTGGTGTGGGGCGTACATTGTGTCGTCGCCGAGGACGCGCAGAATCTCGACGACATGGTGAGCCGCGCCGGCAGTATTGCCTTTCGCGACGGCTTTGCGCGGACCGGCCAGCGGATCATCATCGTGGCCGGCGTGCCGCTTCGCTCACCCGGCACCACCAACATGCTGCGTATCGCCTCCGTCGGTCCGGATGAAGACGCGGAAATATGAACTGTTAAGGCAACTAACTAAAATGCCACTCAATCCATTTTCACTCCGGACATCCTGCGCCTTAGAGCGGATTTAAGCGGCCAAGGCGAAAATAGCGCAATCTCCACGGAGTTTGCCGATGCCGCCCTTCTTCAGGACTGTCTCCGGGATAGCCCTGCTCGCAATCGTTGCGTTACTTGCGTTACAGGCATTTCCGTATACCGGCATCATTCTGATGATGTTGGGCGCGGCACTCCTTGTCGGCCTTCTGATCCATGTGTTCTTGATCGGCTTGGCCGTGGAAGCTTTTCTTGGACGTATCCCGCGCGCGCTTGCCGTCATCCCGGTCGTTGCCTACGCCGGCTATTACGGGCTCTACATCCGCCAGACGATCGAAATCCGGCAAGAATCCGCGAAGCTCCGGGCTGAGAATTCCGGCAAGGTCTTTGATTTTGATCCCGAGGTGTATTCCCTCGTAACGGCGGATGCGGACAAGCTGGCCTCTGAATATGCGATTCCGGTGGCCTATCAACCCAACAAGAATTTTGGCCCCGAAACCCATCTCGCGTTTCGCTTGTTGCCGCGAGACCAGTGCAGCAGCCTCGCTGTCGACAGCCGGCACAGAATTATTAAATTGGGCGTGCGCATCGGCAACTCGTTCCAGAACAATCTCTGCCTGCTGCGGTTTCCGGAAGACCCTCCCAAGAAGATCATCACAGTCGTCAAGCACGGCGACGAGGAAATCTGGAAAAGAAAGTGGGATTTCGGCGAGCAATCGACGGAGATTCTCGTCGATGGAAGGGTCATCGGCTCGTTCAAGACGGCATCGATCTGGCGGCTGCCATTATGGCCGAACGGCGCGATCGGCTGCGGGCTGATCAGCGGCGGCACGCCCGCTTGGAAGTGCTCTGCTGATTTCTTGCGAACCTATACCGAGATCGACACCATTCCCGTGAACGTGGATCATGCGAAATACGGATTGCCTGAAAGCGTCATGCTCGGGATTCCGAAATACAGCGAAGCCGAGTTGCGTGATTTTCACGGCTATCATCAGAATGACGAAGCGCGAGCGCGTATCGCAGAGGAGCCGAAGCGCGTCGAGAACGACAGCTTCGTTTTGTTGCAGCAAATTGTCGACGGCCAAAACCCGGCGACACCTGTCGGCCTCGGATATTCACTTGCGCTCGACCCCGCGCGGCTGGCGCCGTTCGCAGAACCGATGGCCAAACGTCTCCAGGAAATCGCCCAAACCTATCACGGCAACACACAAGATCGCTATCAGATCGAAGCGCTCGACACTGCGCTCGCGTCGCTATCGGTTACTGCATTCGCGCCGGTATCGGATTCGATCTTCGATTTCATCAGGCATCATCAGGGGTGGCAGCGCCATCCGCGTCTTTACGTGCGCGCCGCCGAGACCGGGACGAAGGCACTCGGCTATTACCAGTCCCAATTCATGTCGGGCGAGATACGAGGTTACAAACAGCTGTTGCCAGTCCTTGCGATATGCAGGATCGGCGAGGCCAGCCCTGAAGTTGTTGCGGAAATGAAGCAGCGGCTTGTCGCCGCCTCTTCCGACCCAAATTATCAATCCGCCCTGTTCGTCACGCTGGTAAAGCTCGGCGAGGAAGCTTTCCTCAGGAGCAATATGCCGGCGACTGCAAATGGCAACTACCGGAGCTGGGTCGAAGCTGTTTTGTCGGGCAATGGAAAGACCGGGATCGGTCCCAACAATTGCATGCCGAAAGAATGGGGGGACACCAGTTTCCTCGGCGCGGTCATGGCGCCGGCCTTGCAATGGAACAGGGGCCAGTGGAACGTCCGGGGCCAGACCTGACCGGCCCCGGTTTTATGATCTGGATGACGAACCGTTGCCGCGCTCTTGCGCATCATCGAGATGCGACGCGCGGCAGAGCGCGCTCAGCTCACGAGTTTCGCATCGAGCGTAATCTTGGTGTTGAGAAGTTTCGACACTGGACATCCGGCCTTGGCCATACCGGCCAGTTCCTGAAATTTCACATTGTCGGCGCCGGGAATTTTGGCGCTCAGCGCCAGGTGCACAGACGTAATGGCGAAGCCGTCGCCGACCTTTTCAAGCGTGACGTCGGCCTTGGTTTCCATCTGCTCGGCGGTGAGTTTGGCCTCACCCAGGATCAGCGACAGCGCCATGGTAAAACAGGCCGCGTGCGCGGCGCCGATCAACTCTTCCGGGTTGGAACCCGGTTTACCCTCGAAGCGGCTGGCGAAACCGTAGGGGTAATCCTTTAGCGCGCCGCTCTTGGTCGAAATCGCGCCCTTGCCGTCCTTGATGCCGCCCTGCCACTTGGCCGATCCGGATGTCGTTGTCATGCGAACGTCTCCCTCGGGGTTGGATTTTGGTGCTGATCCGTACTGCACCAACAATGCAGCGGAATATAGCTATCGTCCCCGGAAGGTTCCTATCGGGCTAGCGGCTTACACGCCGACGAGTGCCTTGGCGGGCAAGACCGCTTGCACCACAAGCCCGCGGGCCCGGGCATCCATCACACCCACCGCACGCAAGGCCAGGAGCGTCACGGTCTGTACGGCGTCACGCAATTTGCCCGGATCGTCCATCGTCTCGGCGGCCAACGGTCCAACCAGGGCCTCGTGCAGAGCGCCGAGCAGCGCGGTGGCGGCCAGGTTGGTATCCTGCGCCGGCAAATGCCCGGCGCGGACAGCAGCGTCGATCCGGCCTGCGATCTCGTCGACAACCGCGCGGCGACTGGCGAGCCTAGATGCCGTCACATCGACGTCGACGGGTTCGGCCAGAATGCCCCAGGCGAGCTTTCGCTGCGACAACGTATGCACCGCGACCGTGGTCACGGCGGCCGCCAGCGCCGACGATGGGCCGGGGGCTGCGTCCGCGGCCCGCCTTATCGCGGACAATTCATCGCGCGAAACGTCCGCGATCAACTCGGAAATCAGATCGGCTTTGGACGGAAAATAACGGTAGACCGTGCCGGCGGCGACATTGGCGCGGACCGCGATCGGCGCGATCTGCACCGCGGCCATACCGCCTTCGGCGGCGGCATTTCGTGCTGCCGCCAGAATGGCGCCGCGGCGTGCCGCGAGGCGTTTGACGACCTGGTGGGTCCGCCGATAGACCATCTGTGCGTTTCTCGCTCCCAAGCGCTCCGACGCGAAAGCTCGTCGAGGCGCGTATTTAGTTTTTGGCGATTGCTCTCAATCGCTCCAAGAAGTGAACTATAATTCAGGGCAGATGACAAGCTGGTTTTGGATGCAGGCCTATCGGGCCGGAGCCATCGGCGCTGGTTTGCGCCACCACGGTCCCACGCGGCAGCCAATAAGGGCGGCAACCACGAGCGTCGCGCCAAAGCCGGTTGGCGCGCCGAGAAGCGGATAAATCATCAGGAGCCCGGCGACGAGGCCGAGTGCGGGTAACTCGTAACGCTCGAACCCGTCGTCCAGCCCGATGCGGACGAGAAACGCCACTGCAATGGCGAGCACCATCTCATCATAGAGAAACAGATAAGGCGTCACCAACAGCGTGCCCGCGACAAGCGCGGCGGCTTTCAACGGATATTGGACCTTACGGCTGCGCCATAGTAGCGCGAGCAGGACCGCCACCGTGGCGCTCATGATCCATTGCAGCACCCAGGCAAATGATTCAGGCCCGCCGAAATAGCGGGTCAGCGCGAAGATGCTCTGCATCTTGCCCCACGGCGCGCGGCCCTCGACGAGGAAGGCCTGATTGAACATCGGCATCCAGTGAAAAAAAGCCTGCCAGCTTTCGGTGCCGAAAGCGAGCCAGGACAGCATCGCCATCAAGACCGCGACCACACCCGCGGTGAAAAATACGCGCCATTGCGCGGCTGCGATCAGCACCAGCGGAAACAGCAATCCATATTGCGGCTTGTAGCTCAGAAGTCCGAGGCAGATACCGGAAAGAACCGGCCACCTCGGCATCAGAACCAGCGTGCCGCCGATCAGCGAGGCCGTGAGAAAACCGTTCTGTCCGACCAGCGTGTTGGTGAACACCACCGGAAAGGCGGCCGCGAGCAGAAAGCCAAACGAACGTCCGACGATCGCACGCATCGCCGCGAGATAAGGCACGAAGCTCGTCGCGGCCCAGCCGACATAGGCCACGGCATACGGAAAATGGGCGAGCACCGCGGCCACTAACAGAAACGGCGGCGGGTAATGCCAGGCGAAGTTGCCCTCATAACTCTGGCCGAGCACCGCGACCTGAACCCCTTTCTGGATACCCCAATCGTAAGCGAGTTCGGGATGTCCATCGAGCACGAGGCGGCCGGCAGACCAGACATTGACGAAATCGGTTGGAATCCCGAGCCCGTTTTCGTCAAATATCCACCAATGGCCGGTGAACCCGTTTTGCAGCATCGCTACGTTGATCGCGCAAAGCACAAGACAGCCGATCAGAAGCGCTGGCGGGATTGCACTCCTCGCTGCGGGCCTGATGATATCGGATGTCAGCGTGGCCATAGCGGATTCCTGACGCCGAAACAGCGCCACCCCCCAGCTTTAGGCCGGCTCGCTTGCCGAAATCTTAAGACTTTCGGGATTTACGCCCGGGATATGGCAATTCAGGCAAGGGCGCCCGGCGCCGGCAGTGGTCCGATTCTAACATTCGCACCCCTCCTCAGCGGCCACTTTTACGAATGTTAGAATCAAAAGGACCGCTGACAAATATAAGCTCCAGTGGAGTTTTGGATTTTGCATTCGCTTGACGAACTCGCGGCTACGTGGATCGCGAATGCAAAATCCGCTCCACTGGCGCCTCGTGGCCGCGCATCAACGCCATGTAGAACGAAGCGCCGAGCGCCGCACCGATCAGCCAGCCCCAATCCCCGACATTGGTGATAGTCCCATAGGCGCCGGCGAGCGACAAACCGATCGCGATGAAGGCCGAGCCTGCGAGCGCGAGCAGCGCCTTCCGGTTCCAGCCACTATCGAAATGCAGCGAGCCCTTTGGTGACATCGTGTAGAGATCGTTGAGGACGATCTGCTGGCGCTTCACGAGATAATAGTCGGCCACCATAATCCCGAACATCGGCCCCAATGCGGCGCCGAAGATGCTGACAAAGATCGTGATCGCCTGTGGGCTCGAGACGAAAATCCACGGACACACCATTACCGAGAGAATCGAGGTGATCAGTCCGCCGCGACGGAAATCGATCTTCCCGGGATAGAGGTTCGAGATGTCGTAAGCCGGCGACACGAAATTGGCGACGATGTTGATGCCCATGGTCGCCACGATGAAAGTAATCGAGCCGATTGCCACCACCCAAGGATTGCCGATGCGCTCAACGATCGCGACGGGATCCATTATAGCCTCGCCGAACACCTTCACGGTGCCGGCGGTGACGATCACGGTGATGATGGCAAAGACAATGAAGTTGACGGGAAGGCCGAGGAAATTACCGACCTTCATCGATCGTTCGTCTTTCGCAAAACGGGAGAAGTCGCCGAAGTTGAGTAGCAGCGCGGCGAAATAGGCAACGATCAACATCGTCGCGTTTGCCATATGCCCGATCGCGGATCCCTCGGCCCGCGGGCTGAGCTGCAGTGAAAGGCTGGAAGCACCGGTTTGCATCACGATCCAGATCGCGAGTGCAAACATCACGATGTAGACCACAGGTCCGCAGAAATCGATGAACTTGCGGATCGTCTCCATGCCGTTGAGGAAGATCAAAAGCTGGAAAATCCACATGAACAGGAAGCTGGCCCAGCCCAACGCTGTGAGGCCCGCAAAGCCGAAATGCGTCCACGCTTCCGCGCCCGGATAGAATGTCAACACCAACGCCTGGACGGCCTTGGATGCAAAGTAAGTTTGCACGCCATACCAAACGATGCCGACGATGCCGCGCAGGCCCGCTGCAACGTTGGCGCCCATCACGCCAAATGCCATCCGCGCCACGACCGGAAATGGCGTGCCGTACTTCAACGACGGACGCCCGATCAGATTCATCAGAAAATAGACGATGGTAATGCCCACCACCATCGCGAGCAGCACCTCCCAACCGGTCAGACCGAGGAAGAAAAGGCTCGCCGCGAAGGTATAGCCGCCGACTGAATGCACGTCGGACATCCACATCGCGAAGATGCTGAAAACACCCCAGGAGCGTCCCGCGGGCGCTACCGGCGCGAGATCGTGATTGTAGAGCTTGGCGTCGGCATTCGGCACGACGATGACGGGAGAGGCGCTCGTGTTACCTGACATCGGCAGCTCCTGTGCTGGCGCCCAATTTTCAAAGTGCGTAGGCACCCAAGACCACAGCTTACTTCAAGCAAATCCCGCGCCAAGGCGCCATTTTGGTCCTTTCGGGGCGTGGTCTATCGCTGGTCTTTCGGGATCACAAATTTCAAGCCGGACCAGATGTCGTCGATGGCGCAGACCTTGATATCGACAAGACCAAGTGGAAGTGCCGTGTCGCGCACGACAATGTCCGTCAGGTCGCTCGCAACCCCTGAGGATTTTTTCGGCCACGACACCCAGATCACGCCGTCCGGCGCGATTGCTCTGCGGTAACGGCGTAGCTTCGCGGCAAGCCCCTTCGACTGCATAACGAACAGATGCACCATATCGAGGGGCGGCCTCAGCTCAGCCTGCAGCGACGCGCCCGAGGGCAGCGGGCCGACGATCTCGTCGTAGGCTGACGGTGCGCCATCGACAAAAATGCAAAAGCCCGGCTTGATGCCGAGCTTTTGTACAACTGCTTTGCCGGAAGTACCGGCCATCGCTGCTAACGACTTACGCCTGCGGCTGCGGCTCCAGGCCGGGATCCGGATCGGGACGCGGACGCGGCTTGCCGGCGGGCGGTACGGCGGAAGCGCGCGGCGTCGTCGGCTCCAGCACGGATTTGCGGTTCGGCTTCTTGCCCTTCAAGAGATCGATGATCTCGTCGCCGGTAAGCGTTTCGTATTCCAGAAGGCCCTTGGCGAGCGCTTCCAGATCAGCGCGCTTTTCGGTCAATATCTTGGTGGCCTGATTGTAGCCCTCCTCGACGAACCGCCTGATCTCGGTGTCGATCTTCTGCACCGTCGCTTCTGACGCGTTCTGGGTTCGCGAAACCGACATGCCCAGGAACACCTCGTCCTGGTTCTCGCCATAGGACACGGTGCCGAGTGCTTCCGAGAGGCCCCAGCGGGTCACCATCATGCGCGCCAACCGCGTCGCCTGCTCGATGTCGGACGAGGCTCCGGAGGTCACCTTCTCACGGCCGAACACCAGTTCTTCGGCGACACGGCCGCCCATCATGATGGCGAGACGCGAGGTCATCTGCTCCAGCGACATCGACAGTTTGTCGCGTTCCGGCAACTGCATCACCATGCCCAGCGCACGGCCGCGCGGAATGATCGTCGCCTTGTGGATCGGATCGGTGGCAATCACGTTGAGACCGACGATCGCGTGGCCGCCTTCGTGATAGGCGGTCAGCATCTTCTCTTCCTCGGTCATGACAAGCGACTTGCGCTCGGCACCCATCATGACCTTGTCTTTGGCCTCTTCGAACTCTGCCTGCGTCACCATACGCTTGTTGCGGCGTGCAGCGGTCAACGCGGCCTCATTGACGAGGTTCATCAGATCGGCGCCGGAGAAACCGGGCGTGCCGCGCGCGATGGTCTTGAGGTTGATATCGGGCGCCAGCGGCACCTTGCGGACGTGGACCTTGAGGATCTGCTCACGGCCGACGACGTCGGGATTGGGCACCACGACCTGACGGTCGAAGCGGCCGGGCCGCAACAGCGCCGGATCGAGCACATCGGGACGGTTGGTGGCGGCAATCAGGATTACGCCCTCATTGGCCTCGAAGCCGTCCATCTCGACCAGCAACTGGTTCAACGTCTGCTCGCGTTCGTCGTTGCCACCGCCGAGGCCGGCGCCGCGATGGCGGCCGACCGCGTCGATTTCATCGATGAAGATGATGCAGGGCGCGTTCTTCTTGGCTTGCTCGAACATGTCACGGACGCGGCTGGCGCCGACGCCGACGAACATTTCGACGAAGTCCGAACCCGAAATAGTGAAGAAGGGAACGTTGGCTTCGCCCGCGACCGCGCGCGCAATCAGCGTCTTGCCGGTGCCGGGAGGGCCAACCAACAATACGCCACGCGGAATCCGGCCGCCCAGCCGCTGGTACTTGCCGGGGTCGCGCAGGAATTCGACGATCTCCTGCAAATCCTGCTTGGCTTCGTCGACGCCAGCGACGTCCTCGAACGTCACCCGGCCATGCGCCTCAGTCAGCATCTTGGCGCGCGACTTGCCGAAGCCCATCGCCTTGCCGGCGCCGCCCTGCATCTGCCGGGACAGGAAGATCCACACACCGATCAGCGCGATGAAGGGCAGCCACGACACGAGCAGCGAGACGAACCACGGCACGTTGTCGCCCGGCGGCTTGGCCGTAATCTGTACCTTGCCGTTGTAGAGGCGTGTCACCAGCGTCGGATCGTTCGGCGCATAGGTCTGGAAGCTCGAACCATTGGTCAAGGTGCCGCGAATATCCGGTCCCTGGATGACGACGTCGTGGACGTGGTTGGCGTCGACCTCGTTCAGCAATTGCGAGAACGAGATATCCTGTGACGGCGGTCGCAGATCCTTGCTCTGGAAAAGCGTGAACAAGGCCAATAACAGCAGGACAATAATAACCCAGAGGGCGAAATTGCGCAGATTGGCGTTCATTGATTTTCCTTCGTGGTCGCGCGGATCGCGGCCTTGGTCCTTGGAAGCCCTAGAGAATCCCCTGAGGCGCCTGCGGATTACAATCTAGGTGCCGCGATGGTTGCTGCCAAGGGAACTACATAGGACTATTTAGCCTATTCCGGGACTAATACGGTTCAAATCATGTCCCGAATATAGGGTGATTTCGGGGGGTGGTTAAGGCCGGAACACCAGGGCGTCCGGTCGCAACAGAGGCCGCGGCGATAGCCTGCGAACTTCCGAATCGGAGCTCTAGCCCTCTCAATTCGGCCGATGACGGCGTGGCGGAGCCGCCGAGACGATGATACGGCCCCCGGCAAGGCTAACCACGGCCCCGGCAAGCGTCTGTTTTAGCCGCGGTTGACGCTTTTCAGTGGCCGTTCGCAACGCGTGGTCCAAAACCGCCAGCAGGGCCTCCACCTTGCCGAGTTCCGCCGGCCCCTCGTGACCAACCCGGTCGATCGCACGCAGCAATAGCCGCAACCTGATCTCCTCGGGCAGGCCTGCGAAAGCCGCCGCCGCGAAGCCGACATCCCGGGGGCTGGGACCGATGGACCTCGGCTGGGATCTGGCCTCGCGATCCCTGAGCGCCAGATAGCGCGCCGCGCCATCGGTCAGAATTTCGATCGCCGCGTTCGCCCGCGCCAGCCGCGAGGCCAGCCTTGCCAGGTTGCGGGCATCGCCGCCTTCGGCACCAAGCTCCTCGATCAGCTTGCGGATGCGCGGCCGGGTAAAACGCGTGTCGTGGTTGGTCGGGTCGTCGGCATAGCCGATTTTGGCTTTTTCCAGCGTCGCGAACAGTTGAGATTTCGAAATGTTCAGAAACGGACGGACAATGAGCAAGCCCTCCCGCTCGCTCTCACGCGTCATGGCCGCCAGACCGCCGATGCCGCTGCCGCGCAACAGCCGCATCAACAATGTCTCGGCCTGATCGTCGCGGGTATGCGCGGTGAGGATATGGCTGGCGCCGCTCTGGCGCGCGACCGTGGCGAGCAGACGGTAGCGCGCCGCCCTTGCCGCCGCCGGCACCCCCGATGCGGGCTTCTCGCCGGTCCAGCGGACCGTGCGATGAGGTACGTCGAGCTCACGCGCCAGGCGCTTGACCTCACGCGCCTCGCGCGAGGCCTCGGCGCGCAGGCCGTGATCGACCGTCACTGCGAGAAGACGAGGACCGCGCGACAACGCTCCACGCCAGCGCGCCGCGAGCCACATCAGCGCGATGGAATCAGGACCACCCGAAACGGCCAAGACCAATCCTGGCGCATGCTTCCAGTCCGCAAACAGGCTTTTCGCCTGCCGCGCCGAGATCGGGGATTTATCATCCTCAGGCATGGTATCGCCCGCTGGTGGGGCTGAAGCTTAGCCCATGTGCGGCACTCTAGTGTGGACTTCTGAACCACCACACTAGCACTTCACCCGCTTTTGCTCACGGTCGACGGTCTGCTTGATGGCGGCCGCGGCATTCGGATATTTCCGCATCACCTCGCCGAATGTGGCGCAGGCGGCTTCTTTTTCCTTCAGCGACGCCAGCGACTGTCCAAGCCGCAACATGGCATCCGGCGCTTTCGCCGAGCGGTCATATCTGGTCGTCACCACCAGAAACGCTTCGGCCGCCGCACGATAGCTCTGGCGCTGGAACAAACTCTCGCCAAGCCAGAACTGTGCATCCGACAGCAAAGGATCGCCGGGATATTTTCGCGTGAAATTGCGCATGGTTTCCTCGGCCAGCGCATAGTCCTTGCGCTCGATATAGCCGACGCCGAGATCGAACTCGTCCCTAGGGGTCGCCGAGGGCGGCAGGGTGGTAAGTGCGCCGGTGCCGTTGAGATTGCGCGGCGGAGGCGGCGGCAGAGCGCCGGAAGGAACTCCTGTGCCGGCATTGGCGAGGCCCCTCGGCGCGCCGCTTCCATCGGCAGGCATAGGCAACTGACCGCCGCCAAGCGCCCGCGGTGCGCCTGGCGCGTTCGGATTCTGGGTCGGATCGAAGGCGTCGCCACGCCGGGTGCCTCGCGGCGGGCTGGCCTGTTCCTGGACAATGGGCGCGGGAGCCGCGGCCTGCGGCTGATAGCCGCCGGGCGGAGCCAACTGCATCGGGGGCATCGCGGCCGTGTTGGACGGAGGCGCTCCCGGCTGGTCAGGCCCCCCCGGCTGGGCGCCGCTCTGAAGCACCCTCAACCGTTCTTCCAGTTGCCGGTTGCGGTATTGTAGTTCCTCGTTCTGCCCGGTGAGCTGGCGCAACTGATTTTCAAGTTGCTGGATCCGCACCTCCGGATCGACCTCATCGGATTGCGCCAGCGCCGGGGAATGCCACGCGAGTGCGCACAAAACGAACGCCACGGCCAGCGCCGTGGCACGGTTAACTTCATGTAATCTGGACGACATTTTGGCCTTGCGGACAGAACCGGCGTGAGCGCGAAGACGGATTACCTTGAGAGAGGGACTACGCCAAAAATGTGACTGAGACAAATCCCGCGCTCATCACAGCGGTCTCAAAACGAGAACCGGCGCCATCAAGGCGCCGGCGAAACTTGCTCGTTAAAATTAAGCCGCTTCAGGAGCTTGCGTTCAGCACCGTCACCGCGCGGCGATTTTGCGACCAGCAGGAGATGTCGTTACAAACCGCGACGGGACGCTCCTTGCCGTAGGAGATAGTGCGCATCCGCGAGGGATCGATGCCGTGCGAGGCGAAGAAGGTCCGCACCGACTGGGCACGGCGGGCGCCGAGCGCAATGTTGTATTCGCGGGTGCCGCGTTCGTCGGCATGGCCTTCAATGGTGAAGGAGTAGCGGTTGTAGGTTTGCAGCCACTGCGCCTGCTTCTCCAGCGTCGTGATCGCCTGCGGCGACAATTCGGTCTGGTCACTCTCAAAGAAGACGCGGTCGCCGACATTGACCACGAAGTCCTGCTGGCTACCGGGCGTCGCCGCACTGGCCATCGCACCATCGGTCAGCGGGTTCTTCGCACAGGCGCCCATCGACAGCGCCACCGCCAGCACGGCAGCGACCTTCAAACCCTGGAGGATACGCATACGGTGTTTCATTCGGGAGCCTCCACGCTCGCGTTTTCGACTTCTATCCGGTCTACAGGGCGATAGTTAAGCGAACGTTCCGTCAACCTTGATGGGATGTTGCCGAACCCGTTCAAATGCCCCCAGTCAGCGAAAAGCGACCGCCATGGTTAATGGGTTGTAAATGTGGCACGAGGGTGAAAGCAAGGCTGTTCACCCGAATATATCGGCTTTTCAAGGCTTAGAGCTGTGATTTGCCGCCTCAGCCAAAGCCGGGGGCACGGCCAAACCGGGCCGAAAGCCAACGCCGCGCTGACAGCCAACAACCGAAGCCGGCCTGCCTTGCGGACAAGCGCCCGGCCGAACCCGCCTCAGGCGGTCGGCGAAATGGGTGCCTGAACGAACGGAAAATCGGGCAGATCGATCACCGACGGCGAGCTACCCGGGCGAGGCTTGAACAGCGTCTGCCGCTCAAGCTCGGTCGAACGAAACAGCGGATAACGCTGAAATACCTTCTCCCGCAGCTTCGGATAATCCACAGCCATCAGACATAACGGCTTGGTCAGCGTCGGATAGGGACGCGGCAGACACAGCGGCTGGTGCAGGAACACACGCCGGTAAAACGCCTGATGCTCCTTGCGGACGGTCGCGGTGCCGATATCGGCTTTGAAATGCTCGCAGGCGACGTAAGCAAGCCGCAGCGTGATGTAGGGAAGCTGCGGATATTTGGTCCGCCGCACGGGATCGGCGACGAACCTGTTCGGATCGACAATGACTTTGCCCTTGGCGAGTTCTGGCCGGAGCAGGTCGGAAAATGCCTCGACTGCCGGCGTGTCGCTGTTATCGGGCGTCGCGATGCTGATACGGACGGAACTCGTCAGTTCCCCGCCGAGATAAATACCGAAGGTCCAGGAATTCGGAAGCTCGTCGAAACGATCCGTCAGACGGTGATCAACCCGCGGCTCAATCGCGCCTTCGTTCAAATAGGCGCGGTATCTTAAGCTGTATATCTCTTCTTTTTCAACTAGCGAGGTTGCGAGCCGGTACTCGACTTGATCCAGCAGATCGATTTGGCGCGGAGCGGGGCCGTTCCTTGTCTCTTGTACTAAATTCAACCGGGCCTCCTCGTAGCAGCGTCTTAGCCGCTCGTGGCAGCGCCATAACCCGCATGCAACCGAAGGTTAATTGTTTCTTACCGCAAGTGCAAACAAATCGACCGAATACGGTTAATCTGCCGCATACAAAAAAAGCTCACGCGGCAGGGAACAAATCTTGTCGGAAACGAACTCGCTGCCGTGAAAAACGTCTTCAGGCGGTCGATCTGGAAGGAAAAACTTCTTCGTCGGGCCGACGGCCGTGAGAAGCGTTCAGCAATTGCAGAACACGTGGCGCGGGAACCGGCCGGCTGAAGAGATAGCCCTGGGCCTCGGTGACTGTGCCATCGGCATTGACGAGTTCGAGCTGTTCATTGGTCTCGATGCCTTCGACGACGACCGACATGCCGAGGTCTGCGCTTAGCCGCGCCACGCCGCGCAACAGCCGCAGCGGACGATCGGTGTCGATGCCTTCCAGGAACGAACGGTCGATTTTGACCTTCTGCAACGGGAAGTCATGCAGGTAGCTGAGGCTTGAATAACCCGTGCCGAAATCGTCCAGCGAAATGCGTATGCCGAGTTCGCATAATTGCGCGAGCAATTCACGGGTGAGCTGCGTATTGCGCAGCAGGGACGATTCCGTGATTTCGATCTCAAGGCGATGGGCGGGCAATCCCGACACATCGAGCGCGTAGCGGACCTCGCTCAGCAAATCGCGCTGATGAAACTGCTGCGGCGAGAAATTGACCGCGACGCTGACCGCCTCGGGCCAGCGCATGCACTCCACGCACGCCTTGCGCAGGATCCAGCGGCCGAGATCGATGATCATGCCCATGTCTTCTGCGACCGGAATAATGTCGATCGGCGAAACCATGCCGCGCAGGGGATGATTCCATCGCAGCAGCGCTTCGCAGGTCGATATCTTGCCGCTCTGGAGGTTGACGAGCGGCTGGTAGAACAGCTCGAACTCTTCGTTCGCAAGTGCCCTGCGCAGGTCGAGTTCGAGAATGCGGCGCGCCTCGACGACTTGCGCCATTTCGTCGCGGAAGAAGCAGAAGGTGCCGCGGCCATCCGCCTTGGCCCGGTAGAGCGCCATATCGGCATTCTTGAGAAGCGTGTCGGCGCTGACGCCTGCCGCCATCGCAATACCGATGCTGGCGCCGATTTCCACCAGGTGGTTGTCGATCTTGTAGCGTTCGCTCAGGTGATCGACGACGCGGCGTGCAAGTGCCGCCGACTCGTCCGGCGACTTGATGTTTTGCTGGAACACCACGAATTCGTCGCCGCCGAACCGCGCCACGAAATCTTCCGGGCGCAGCATGGCGCGCAGCCGATCGGCCACCACGCAAAGCAGCTGATCGCCGCAGGGATGTCCGAGCGTGTCGTTGACCTGCTTGAACTGGTCGAGATCGATGAACAGCAGCGCCGACAATTGACCGGCGTCGTGCGGGGCGGCGAGAAGGTGTTCAATCTCGTCGCGGAAATTGACGCGGTTCGGCAGTCCCGTCAGTTCGTCGTAACGCGCCAGATGCGTAATCCTGGCCTCGGCGTTACGGCGCTCGGTGACGTCCTCAAGCAGGACGACGGCGCCGCCGTCAGCCATCGGCTGGAAAGCCCACGACAGCGAACGGCCACGCGCCACGTCGGGATCGGTCGTGATGATGCCCTTGGCTTGCGGATTCTCGATTTCCGCCAGAATCATCTTTGCGCTCGCCGCCGAGATCGATCCTGCATCGACGCAGGCGGAGAGAATGTCGGAAGCGCCGGGGCGCAAATGCGCGAAATCAACCGGCAGCTTCATCATCTCGCCGAAGCGACGATTCATGACCGCAAGACATCCGTCGCTGGTGAACATGCACAGGCCGTGCGGCATGTTGTTCAGAGCGGTGTCGAATTGGGTGGCGAGCGCCGCCTCTCTCATGCTGGAGGTGAGAGCGCCGACGAAAATCGCATTGAGGCTCAGGTTGATGTACTTCAGGCCGATGAAGAACAGCGCCAGCAGCAGGCCAAGCCCGCTGTAGTAAGCGTCGCCGTGCAGGATCAACGCCAGCGCCAGCGGTGCGCATGCAAACACGATATGACGCTGAATGATCCACGGGCGGGCATAGTTGCGCCCGGCACTCGCAGCCGTGTACCCGATGGTAACGGAAGCACAGAGCATATGGGCGACGGCGTCGCCGCTGCCGAGCACAACCACGAAGCACCACAGCCCGAGCGAGCTCGCGTAAAGATCCGCCAGATTCTTGTAGTTGTTTTCCCACCATGGGGCGCGTTCCGGGGTCAGCGGAGAAATGCGCCGTTCGAGTTCGTACTTCCGCATCTGCATCGCGCGGCCGATACCGACAATCGAGATCCAGACCGCGCACGGCCAGATCAGGTGATTGCCGGTTTTCAGAGCCGTCATGACGGCGACAATGGTCGTACAAAACGTACCGGCCAACGTCGGGACGAAATTCTGAAATAGCGAATCGACCAGCGCCGCATAGATCGCAGGCGGCAGCTCTTCACGATTGCTTTGCTTTTTCTGATCGACCAATTGCATGCTGAGCGCAGACTTCCTTGCCGGCGAAGTCTTACCTGCTGCGGGTGAAGTCTTTCTGAGGGAACATCGTTACCGGGACGTTGTTTTTTGACCCGGTAAGAAAAAATGCGCCCGCTAAATCAGCAGGGTAGGCAAGGTTTGCCGACTTTTGCCCGGATTGATCCTGTCAGGCCAGCAAAGGCGACCACGCCGGATCGGAAGCAAATCCAGGGGTCGGGACGCGCTGTTCGAAGCGTCCGGAAATATCCACCGTGAACAGCGACGGGCCGCCATTGCCGCCGGGATCGCGGAAGAACATCACGACCCGTCCATTCGGCGCAAAAGTCGGGCCTTCGTTGTGGAAGCCCGAGGTAAGAAGCCGCTCGCCGGAACCGTCGGGCTTCATGATGCCGATGGAGAATTGTCCGCCGCCCTGTTTGGTGAACGCGATGTAGTCGCCGCGCGGTGACCATACGGGCGTCGAGTACTGGCCCTCGCCGAAGGAGATGCGCTGGGCCTGTCCACCGCCCGCCGGCATCACATAGATCTGCGGCTTTCCGCCGCGGTCGGACTCGAAGCAGATCTGGCTGCCGTCGGGTGAGTAGGACGGCGAAGTATCGATCGCCGGCGTGTCGGTCAGCCGCGTGGTCAAGTTTGACCGCCGCAGGTCCATCACGAACAGGTTCGAATTGCCGCCTTGCTGCAAACTCATGATCACCCGCTGACCGTCAGGCGAGAATCGCGGCGAGAAGCTCATTCCCGGAAAATTGCCGACGACTTCACGCTGCCCGGTTTCGATGTTCATCAGATAGACGCGCGGGTCGCCCTGACCGAACTCCATATAGGTGATTTCCTGGGTCGTCGGCGAAAACCGCGGCGTCAGCACGAGATCGCTGCCGCGGGTCAGGTAACGGACATTGAAGCCGTCCTGATCCATCAGCGCCAGCTTCTTGATGCGCCGCTCCTTCGGGCCGGTCTCGTCGATAAACACCACGCGGCTGTCGAAGTAGCCTTTCTCGCCGGTCAGGCGCGAGTAAATCTGGTCGGAGATGATATGAGCGATCCGCCGCCAGTTTTCGGGCTGGGTGGAATATTGCTTGCCGTCGAGCACCTGGCCCGTCGCAACTTCCCAAAGGCGGAATTCGGCCGTCAGGTGTCCGTCCGCCTGGCGTGTCATGCGGCCGGTCACCAGGACCTGCGCGTTGATGTTCTTCCAGCTGTTGAACTGCGGCGCCACGTCGAAGTTGGTGATCTTGTCGATGTAGGCAGCCTGATCGATCGGCACGAACAGCCCGCTGCGCTTGAGATTGTTGGTAATGACCCCGGCCACGTCAGCTCCGACCTGGCCATCGGAAGGCGTACCGCCGACGAAGTTGGGAATGGCGATCGGCATCGGCTGGAATTCGTTGGGATCGAGGCGCAGCCGCGGCGGCTGCTGCGCGAAGGATGGGCTGGCGCCCAATGCTGCAAGCGTTGAACCGGTCGCCATCATGAACCGGCGGCGTGTCAAAAATCGAACCTCGTTCATCGGGAACATTGCCTTCGTGCTCTCACTCACAGCATGTCTTTCAGGCCAAAAGTCATAGGGATGTATTTCCAGGTCTCGTACTGATCCTTTGGCAGGAGCGCATAGGGTTGACATTGTTCGACGGCGCGCCGCGCGCTTTCACCCAACGCGTCGGCAATCGACTTCGTAGGTCCGCGTACGCCGACAACCACAGGTGTCGAGGCAACGTTCCCATCTCGCCGCATCTGGATGTCGATATCGACTTCGAACTGATCTGCGTCCCTCCCGTTGTAGGGAAAGTTGAAGCAACGCCTGACGGCTGCGACGAACGCACCCTTCCAGGTGGCGACGATGGCATCGGCGTTGCCTTTGGGCGTTCCGAGCGCGGCATTGGAATTGAGCGTGTCTCCGGTCGCGGCCTGGTGTGACGGATCGCGCTTGTCGAGAAGAGCCGCGATCTGGTTCTGGTCGAAGGTACGTTCCTTCGGCTTCGGCGGTTGCGGTGGAGGTTTCGCGGCTTCGACCTTCGGCTTAGGAGGTTGCTTCTTTTCTTCCTTCTTGATGGCTTCCGCGATCGGGTCGGTCGCCTCCGGCTTTTTCTCGACCGGCTTTTGCTCTTCCTTCGGCTTCGCCTCGGCGACAGGTTTGGGCGGATCGGGTTTTTTCTCGACGGGCTTTTCGACCGGCTTCGGCGGTGGCGGCGGTGCGGTGTCGGTGACGACCGGCGCCTTTTCGGTGATCTTGCCGACGGCATCGTCGATCGGCTTGGCGTCGGCGACCTTCTCGACCAGCGGCTTGGGATTTTCTTTCTTGCCCGACTTGATGCCAGCCGTGACCTTGGCGAGTTGATCGGTGGAGATCACGTCGACTGGAATCAACTCTTCCTCCGGCATCACGAAAGCCCTGGTCGGAAATGAAATCATCATCCACCCGATCACGAGGACGTGCAGGATAATTGCCGCCATCAGAGTCTTGTCGACTTTGACCTTCAAGATCAGGCCTTCCGTTTCAATCCACAGGTGGTTTCGCGCTCGATCGTCATTCTCTAAGAACCCTGCTCGGGAACGATGACAATATTGGCCTTGAATCCGGCGGCGCGGATATCGCCAAGCAACTTCATCATGTCCGTGTAGCAGACATCCTTGTCGCCGCGCAGATAGACCACGCTTTCGGCCTCCGACCGCGTCTCGCGGATCGCCTTGATTTTAGCTGGCAAATCCGTGGCCGCAATCGGTGTGTCGCCCAAATAAAGCTCGACTTTCGAATTGCAGCCGCCGTTGGTGCGCTTGACCGACAAAGTCAGCGGAGGCGTGTTGGACGCGATCGATTTGCCCCCCGGCGCGATCGGCAGATCGATATCGATATTCGAGGTCATCAGCGGCGCCGCCACCATGAAGATGATCAACAGCACCAGCATCACGTCCACCATCGGCGTGACGTTGATCTCAGCCATCACGGCGGCACGCCGGCCACCGCGCCGGCCGCCGCCGGAAGAGCCTGCCATGTTCATCGCCATGTTTTGGTGCTCACGCTGGTGCCTGCTTTCCGAAGTCCGTGCTCTACCTCGGCGCTCATTTTATATCCGTGTCTGCCTCACCCACGCTCGTCGATCTGACGTGAGAGGATGGCCGAGAACTCGTCCGCGAACCCTTCCAGCCGCTGGGCCTGCCGGTTCACCTCGGACGTGAATTTGTTATAGAAAATGGTCGCCGGGATGGCGGCGATAAGGCCCATGGCGGTAGCAAAAAGTGCTTCCGCGATGCCGGGGGCAACCACGGCGAGCGAGGTATTTTTCGACGCGGCGATCGACTGGAAGCTCGACATGATGCCCCAGACGGTGCCGAACAGGCCAACGAAGGGCCCGGCCGAGCCGACGGTAGCAAGCACCAGGAGCCTGCGCTCCAGCCGCTCGATCTCGCGCGAAATCGAGACCGTCATGACCTTTTCGATCCGCATCTGAAGGCCGGCAAACGACCGCGCCTGGCTTTCGAAGGAGCGTTTCCACTCGCGCATCGCGGCCACGAAACAAGCCGCCATCGACTGCGTCGGCTTGGCCGCGAGCGTGCGGTAAAGTTCCTCGATCGATTGGCCGGACCAGAAGGCCTGCTCGAAGCGATCCATCGCACGGCGGGTGCGCGAATAGAGAATGAGCTTGTCGATCGCGATCGCCCAGACCCAGACCGAGCAGGACAACAGCCCCAGCATGACGCATTTGACGATCCAGTGAGCCTGCCAGAACAGGGCAATCAGCGAGACGTCAGCGGATGGCAGCGGCAAGGCGGACTGCGCCACGTCGGCCGGATTCATAAACGATGTCCTCTCTATTCCGATGGCCGCTTGCTTGATGATGCAATGGCTATCGGTCCTATCGGCCGCGCAAGAAACGCGGCCCATCACCGCCGGCGCGAAATGCCATGGTCCGTCACATGGGAGGCCCGTCCAAAGCCGGGGCTGGCTTCCCCTGCCAACGTGTCAAAACGAGGGCTTTCCGCGCGTCTTTTCGTCTCTAACCAGACGCCAACCGTGGTTAACGTCCGGTTACCAATGGAGATTTCGATCGGGGGAAATACCGGCGGCCCAAAGGCTTAAAACCGCCGCCAAGCGGCCGTTTTGGGGCAAAATGCAAACCGCCCGTCTGCTTGGGGCAGACGGGCGGCTCAATCACCATCAGGTCGAGGGGCACTACGCCTGAGGGTTTAGCGCAATCTCAGCTTTGGGGGTGGTCATCGGATGGCGCCGCCGGACGGGGGCGATGCTGCGCCATGAAGAGATCGAACTCTTCCTTGTCCTTGGCGTGGCGCAGACGATCCAGGAATTCGCGAAACTCGGTCTGCTCGTCCTCAAGCCGTTTCAGCGTCTCCATGCGGTATTCGTCGAAAGCGCGGTTGCCGCTCGTGGGCGACCCGAACGGGAAGCCGCGCCGCTCCATGCGGCCGCGCATCCGTTCCATTTTGTACTGCATCCGCTCCATCTTGTTGGCCCAGCGGTCTTGATGATTCCAGCAACCCATTTTTCTGCTCCCGAGTGTGAAAAAGAGAAGGGCAAGGCCGATCGGCCACCAGAAGACGAAACCGAGCACCGTCACGGCGATCCAGCCGGGATGCCAAGGCGAATCGAACATGCGGGGGTGGCGGTCGTACTCTTCGGTCGGGCCGCGCCATCGATTGACATCTGCGGTGTAGGCCATTTCCCTCTCCATCACGGCAATGCCGTTGTGAATGTAAATAACATTTACATACGTAAACCTTCCCTGATTTTTGTCAAGCTGGGCGCAAGCACCCCCGCATAAATTATTTTGGGCTGCCCCAGGGTCCTGATGGCTTCTTATCGGCCGTATCCGAGGTCACCGACTTACGGTCGGTCAGAAAGCCGAGGCCGCGCAGATAGATCAGCACTTCGGCTTCCAGCAGTTCCTCCGCCGACATCGGCAGCTTGCGCCGCGCCGCATCGCCGCGCGCAAATAGCGAAGCGATGCCGTGCGACATCGACCAGATATGCAGCGCCATCATCAACGCCGGCGGCCGCGGAGAGCCTGGGGGCGCGAGCGCAGCGAGCCGCTCGGCCGCCGCGCGAATCACGGCAAAGGCGCGCTCTGCGGCAGCCTGCAAACTCACGCTGACATCGACTGCAAGCCCTGATTCAAACATCGCGGAATAGAACGCCGGCTTCTCGCGCGCGAAGGCAAGATAGGCCTTGCCGACCCGCTCGAACGCAGTGACCGTATCGGGGCGGCCATCATCCCAGGCCTGCGACAGCGCCGATTCAAATTGCTCGAAACCGCGCTGCGCGATGCTCGACAACAATTCGTCGCGGTCGCGAAAATGCCGGTAAGGAGCAGCCGGGCTGACGCCGGCAAGGCGTGCCGCATCGGCAAACGTAAAGCCAGCCGCGCCTTTCTTTGCAATCAAGTCGAGCGCCGCCTGCAACAGCGCCTCTTTCAGATTGCCGTGGTGATAACCGCGCTCGCTGCGGGCTTGATCTTTCCAGTTCATGTAAAAAGTCTTTACATGAAGCCGGCACCGATTAGAAGCCCATGGGCCGCAAATGAGCAGCCCACAGGGTCAAGCCAAAAACGCGGTTAGCGGATTTTTCGCCCTGAAGCGGAACCAAAGCTAATCTTCACCTAGGCGCCGGGGATCGGAAGCACCGGCATGATCTCGATGGACTTGCCCGGGAAAATCGCGAAATGCGGATGATCTTCGAACATCTTCGCCGCCGCCTCGTGTGACGACGCGCGGACCACGGTGAAGGCGGTCAGCAGGTTGCTGGTATCGGCAACGCCCTTTGGATCGACCTTCTTGGTCTTCCCGAGCGGGCCGCCCATCGTGACGATCGCCGCTTGGTGCTTCTCGACCCAGGCCTTCCAGCCCGCCATGCCCCGTTGCATCCGGGCATTACGCTCGGCTTCGGGAAGCGCGTCCCATGCAGCCGCTTTCGCAGTCCCCTTGCCACCGAGGAAGACAGCGAGAAACGTGTCGTTGGTGCTCATCGGATTCTCCTTGAGGTTTGCAGTTTCTATGCGTTGAAAGAACTCAAATCAGCGCGTGGCCGAGCCGCGCTGCATTTCAGTGAACCCGGCCGCCGCCTCTTGAACTTCGGTCGGAAAATCCGCCATTTCGAAGACCTGACGAATCTCGATGGTTTCGTTATTGGCAGCCGGACAGCGTTTGGCCCAGGCGATCGCCTCGTCGCGCGACTTCACGTCGATCATCCAGTAGCCGCCGATTACCTCCTTCGATTCGATGAAAGGACCATCGGTTACGACCGGCGCACCCGTCTCAAACGAAACCCGCACCCCTGCCGACGGCGGATGCAGACCATCCAGTGTGATCAGGACGCCGGCTTCCTTCAGCGCCTCATTGTATTTCATCATCGCGGCGACCGCCTCCTTGGGCGGCGTGGCGCCCGGCGCCGCCGCCTCGTACCCTCGCGGAATCATCAGCATCATAAATCGCATCGTACTCTCCATCCCCGATCCAGCTTTGACCAACCCCGAACAAGCCGGCGCTCTCGTCAGGAAGACGATTGGCGTTTAGCGATACCGACAAGGTCCAGAAAATTATTTCGGAGAATATCAGGCGGCTGCGACCTCGCCCAGCGTGCTCCAGAAATCCGTGAACACAGCGGGTGGCTTTGGCGAATCCATTATTCGCTGGGTGAGCAGAATGCCCGTGAGCTGCGCTCGCGGATCCGAATACCAGGACGTCCCGTAGCCGCCATCCCAGCCGAACCGGCCGGGCGCGGAATTCGGATCGTCGAGCCCGGTGAAAACCGACAGGCCGAAACCCCAGCCTCGGGCGCTGCCGAGGAACAATTGCGACTCGCGTTTCTCATCCGCCATGATGTGGTTCGTCGTCATCAAGATCACGGATTCCTGCGACAGCACCCGCGCATCTCCAAGACTGCCGCCGTTGAGCATCATCTGGGCGAAGGCGTTGAAGTCGTCGATGGTGGAGACCAGACCTGCCGCGCCGTTTTCGAAGACGGGCGGACTTGAAAACCTGCCCGTGACCGGCGGATCAAAGACCTTCAACTGTTTTGCCGCGTTGTCGTGGACATAGGCGGTCGCGAACCGGTAATGCTGATCGGCAGGGACATGGAATGCCGTGTCCTTCATCCCCAGGGGCGCAAAGATGCGCTCGCGCAGGAATTCCCCAAACGTTCGGCCGGCCACCCGCGGTATCAAAACGCTGAGTATTTCGCTGCCGGCGTTGTAGAGCCAGCTTTCACCCGGCTGGGATGCCAGCGGCAAACTGGCGTATCGCCGGATCAACTCGTCTGGTGGAAAGGACGGAAACACCGGCCCCGGCGCGAGGCCCGCTTCCGCATACGCCCGCTGGATCGGAAAGCGATCGGGAAATATCGGGATGATGCCGTAGCCGCAGCGAAAGGTTAAGAGATCCCGCAAGGTGATCGCCCGGCGCGCCGGCACCGTCTGATGGATCAGCGCGTCGATCGTGAGCAGCACCTTGCGATTGGCCAATTCCGGCAGCCATTGGTCGATCGCGTCATCGAGCCCTATCTTGCCGTCCTCGACCAGGATCATCGCAGCCGCAGCCGTGACCGGCTTGGTCATCGAAGTGATGCGGAAAATCGTGTCACGCTTCATCGGCGAACCGTCGAACGCGAGACGGCCGATCGCATCGACGTGAAGCTGCCCGTGACGGCTCACCAGCATCACGAGGCCCGGAAGCTCGCCGCGCTCGACGTGAGCGGCCATTACGCCGCGCAAGCGATCAAGTCCCGCTTTCGAGAGCCCTTTTGCATCGGTCGGCATCATGTCTCCTTGGGGAACATCGAAAAATAGGGCTCCGCTTCCTCCAGCACGCGTGCGTAGGAGGGCCGCGTCGTCAGGCGGCCGAAATAAGCCTCCAGATGCGGGTTTCCTGAAAACGGCAGCACCTTGTTGGCATAGAACAGAGCGGGCGCCGCCGCGCAATCGGCAAGACTGAAGAAATCACCCATCGCCCAGTTTCGCGTCGCCATGTCGCGATCGATCAACGCATAAGAGTTAAGCAGTCGCGCCTTGGCCTCCTCGACGCCGTGCTGGTCCTTCGCACCTTGCGGGCGCAGACGATTGCCGACGATCTTCTGCATCGGCTCGTGGACGTACAGATCGTAAAACCGGTCACGCAACCGGGTTTGCAGCGCGGGACTGACCTCGGCGGGAATAAAACGCGTGCGGCCCGGATAATGACGGTCCAGATATTCGATAATGACGGTCGATTCCGGGATGGTCTGATCCCTCGCCTCGTCACGCAGCACGGGAAATTTTCCGACCGGCCAAAGCGTCAGCAACGCCGTCCGTTGGTGCTCGTCACCCAGATTGACCACGTTGGGCGCGAATGGTGTCGCGTTCTCGTAAAGCGCAATCAGCACCTTGTGGCAGTACGACGACAATGGATGAAAGTGTAGCGTCAGGGACACGTTGGTACTCCGGTTGAAGTCTTCTGTTAGCGCAAAATGGCAGCGCGTCGATACATCTCGGACGGGCACAATGCCCTATGCGACGCCCCACCTCCGTACCACCTCAGTCGCCCCTTCGGGCAACGCCTCAAAAATCGACGATGCCAGCACGGCGTGAAGATGCAGCGTGACGGTGCCGGAATTACGAAAACCGTGCGCCCGCCCGGCAGGCACGATCAGCGACTGGCCGGCCTTGACGAAGACTTTCTCCTGATCGAGCCACATCTCGGCTTCGCCGGCATGCACCGTCAGCACTTCCTCCACCGGATGCGAATGGGTCGGCGCGCCATTTCCCGGGGCGACCCATTGCTCGAACATACAGAGCTGCGTGGCGCCGTTCTGCGCCGAAATCAGCATTCGGGTTTGCACGCCTATCCGCCAATGTTCGATCGGAAGGTTGCTCGCATCGTTGATTTTCATAACGTCGGGCTCTCTTTTTTGCTGGCCTCGAAACAAAGCAGAGGCGCGGCATCCATGCTAGACAGGGAAATAGCTAGGGGGATGAAAACGCATGAATGCTTCGCCGCAAAAAGTAGCCCTGATCACGGGCGCCGCCCGTGGCATCGGACTTGCCGTGGCCAAACGCTTTCTCGCCGACGGCTTTTGCGTGGCGCTGCTCGATATCGAAGGCGACCTGCTTGCGAAAAGCGTGTCGGCGCTGGCCAAGCCCGAAACCACGCTGGCCGTGACCTGCGACGTCGCCGACGCGAAAGCCGTCGGCTCGGCCTTTGCCGGGATCGAGCGCCGCTTCGGCCGGCTCGATGCGCTCGTCAACAATGCCGGCGTCGCGGTGTTCGCGCCTCTGATGGAAACCTCCGATGACGACTGGGGCCGCGTGCTCGCCGTCAACCTGACCGGACCGTTCCTCTGTACGAAAGCGGCCGTGCCGTTGATGCGAAGTCATGGCGGCGGCGCGATCGTCAACATCACGTCGATCTCGGGACTGCGCGCCTCGACGCTGCGCTCGGCCTACGGCACCAGCAAGGCTGGCCTGGCACACCTCACCAAGCAACTCGCGGTCGAACTCGCGGAATTCGGCATCCGCGTCAACGGCGTGGCTCCGGGGCCGGTCGAGACCGCGATGGCGAAAGCGGTTCACAGCCCCGAAATCCGCGCCGACTATCACGACGCCATCCCGCTCAACCGTTACGGCCTTGAGGAAGAACTCGCCGAGGCCGTGTTCTTCCTGTGCAGCGACCGCGCGAGCTACGTCACCGGACAGGTACTCGCCGTCGATGGTGGCTTCGATGCCGCCGGCATCGGATTGCCGACGTTGCGCGGCGCAAGACGGAACGGATAACATCGCGTTTTTTAGCCTATTTCGGCAAGTTGCCGAACATGCCGGAACCTTGGCGCAGGTTTTGCAATTGCTTGCATGTTCAAATTGAAAGAAGCTCGAGATATGCGTGCAATTTTCAACGGACTTTGCGCCGTCGCAGTAACGCTGTGCGCGCTTGGCGCACCGCCCGCGCAAGCCGAAGTCAGGATCCTGGGAAGCCGGGGCGGACAGGTCGGCCCCTTTCTCGACCTGTTCGAACGCGTGCGCGATTCCGGTGAACATGTCGTCATCGATGGCCCCTGTCTTTCGGCCTGTACACTCGTGCTGAGCATGGTGCCTCACGAACGCATCTGCGTGACGCGTCGCGCCGTGCTTGGCTTTCATGCCGCGCGGTCGATGGACCGGCGCGGCCGGATGTATGCGGAGCCCGAGGCCTCCGCATTGGTGCTCCATGCCTATCCAAGCGGCGTACGAGACTGGATTGTTCAGCGCGGCGGATTGACTTCGCACCTGCTGCTTTTGCGCGGACGCGAATTGGCCGCATTTTATCCGAGTTGCCGCTGATCGCCGCTTGGCGCCCGGCGAAAGGCTCTACATGCCTTCGAGCGGCGAGTTCACCATCCAGGGGACGCCGAACTGATCGACGCACATGCCAAATCCCCTTGAGAAGAAGGTCTTGCCAAAGGGCATGTTCATGCTGCCGCCCTCGGCCAGCGCATTGAACTTGCGCTCGGCCTCCGCCGGATCCCTGATCGTCAGCGAGACTGCAAATCCCTGCGGCTTGTTAAAGCGCTCCGGCGGTGAATCCGACGCCATCAAGACATGGTCACCAATCGACATCCGCGCGTGCATGATCAATTTCTCCCGACCGGGGCCCGGCTTCATATCGGGAGGCCCTTCGTCGGCGCGCAACATCATCTCGATTTTACCGCCGAGCGCCTTTTCGTAAAACTTGAAGGCAGCTTCGCAATTGTCGTTGTAGAAAAGATAAGGGTTGAGTTGCATCGCCTGCTCCCTGGTTTGGACGGTGCGGCTATTTCTCCGCGAGGCTTTTCAGGCTCGCGAGGCCAGCCTCGAAATCTTTGCCGATCATCTCGTCGAGATCCATGAACATCTGCATCACCCTGTGCATGAAAGGTGCGGGGCCTTGCATGACCCAATTGACGCTGGTCGTCGAGCCGATAGCACCGCTCTGCGGTAACATGGTGAACTCGGCAGTGTTGTGACCTTCGAACGGTTTGAAGAAATCGAGCTTGATCGTGATCTTTGACGGCGATAAGGCGTCGAGAATTTCCATGCGTCCGGAACCGACGCTCTTGTTCCCGTCCCACGCATAAACTGCGCCCTTCCCGCTCTCGGCGCCGCTATAGGTGCGCTTCATCGCGGGATCTCTTTTTTCCCAGGGCGACCAGCCGCCCCATTGATGAAAATCATTGACCAGCGGGAAAATTCGTTCCGCCGGCGCCTGCACCATCGCCGAACGCCGGACCGTGAACGTATCCGGCTTTCTCGAAGCGAGACCGAGAACTATGACGATGGCGATCGCCAGCGCGACGGCAATGATCGTAAGGACTTCAAGCATGGAACGCTTGCCTCCGTTTCACCGGTTTCTATCGGTCGTAAAGCTCCGTGCAAGACTTTCGCCCGCACTACAACCGATCCGCCCCATTGTCTCCGTGACGATCCGCCACGGCGCCAGCTTGATGAAACTGTCCAGCGACAAGATCATGATTTGGATGCTTTGCATGTTCATCTCACGCGTCCCTCTTCGATAGGTTCTCTGCCCTGAAGACGAATGGAGGAGACGCGGACCGACAGGCGTCTAATTATTTTTTGCAGCCGTCGTGCCGGATGGCTGGTTGTCACGCATCAATCGATCCAGATGCATGCGAATATGGGCGGCTTCCGCCGAGGTGTTGGCGAGCGCGATGGCACGGTCGAAGGCCACGCGGGCCTCTTCGTTACGACCGAGCTGCATCAGGAAGGCGCCGCGCACGCCAAAATAATGAAAGTAATTGGAGAGCCGTTCGCCAAGCGGCTCAATCATCTGCAAAGCGGCCTCTGCGCCACGGACCTTCGATACCGCCACGGCACGGTTGAGCGTGATCACCGGCGAAGGCTGCAGGATCTCCAGCGTGCCGTAAAGGAGGTCGATCTCCACCCAGTCGGTTTCCTCAGGCTTTGCCGCCCGTGCATGCAGGGCTGCAATCGCTGCCTGCACCAGATATGGCCCCGGATGGCGGTGACGCACTGCCTTGTCGATCAGCGCGAGACCTTCGGCGATCAGCTTTTGATTCCACAGCGTGCGATCCTGATCGTCGAGCAAAACCAGTTCACCATTCGCATCAAAGCGTGCTGCCGCGCGGGCATGTTGCAACAACAACAGCGCCGTCAACCCCATGATCTCCGGTTCACTCTGGAACAGCCGGAGCAACAGCCGCGCCAGCCGGATCGCTTCTTCGCATAGCGGCCTTCTGATTTCGGAAGTCTCGCCGCTGGCCGAATAGCCTTCGTTGAAGATCAGGTAGACCATCGCGGCCACCGCCCCAAGTCGCTCGCTCCGCTCGACCGCCCCCGGCGTCTCGAACGGCACCCCGGCATTGGCGACGCGCGCCTTGGCGCGGGTAATCCGCTGCTCCATTGCCGCTTCCGAAACCAGAAAGGCACGCGCGATCTGCTTCACGGAGAGGCCCGAAACAATACGAAGGGCGAGCGCAATCTGCTGCGTCGCCGGCAGGTCCGGATGGCAGCAGACAAACAAAAGCCGCAGGATGTCGTCGCGATAATGCGAACCATCGAGCCGCTCGGCAAGCTCCTCCTCGACATCGTCGAGATCGGAAATCGCCGCATCGTCTGTCAGCGCCTCCTGCTTGTTCGAACGACGCACCTCGTCGATCGCGGCATTGCGGCCCACCATGATCAACCACGCAGCCGGATCGCGCGGCGGGCCGTTTTGCGGCCAGCTTTTCAAGGCCCGTAAGCAAGCGTTCTGGAAAGCCTCTTCCGCGGTGTCGAGATTGCGGAAATAACGCAGAAGTGCGCCGACAGCCTGGGGTCGTGCCGACGTCAGCGTCGCATCGATCCAGGCCGTGTCAGTCACGTCGTCCTCGTCCCGGGTTCGAAATATCCGACCGGGCGAATCTCATAGGCGCCACCGGGATTGGCCGCACCGAGGTCGCGCGCGAAATCGACTGCCGCATCGAGATTTTTGCAGTCGACGACATAGAAGCCGAGGAGCTGTTCCTTGGTCTCAGCATAGGGACCATCCAGCACGACCGGCGGATCGTCCTTGCGCAACGTCGTCGCCGCCGTGGTCGGCAACAGCCGGGCGACTGGACCCAGACGTCCTTCCTTCTTCAACCTGTCCTGGACGACCGTCAGTTTCGACATGACGGCGGCGTCCTGTTCCTTACTCCAGGAACCGACGAAATCCTCATCGTGATAACAAAGTATGGCATAGAGCATGGACGTGAGCTCCTTTTGACCCGAGGACGGATCAGTATGCCCCGACCCGACAATCCGGCAAAAAATATTTGTGCTGGAAATAACCCCCGCTAAGGTCGCGCCAGGTTCGTGAGAGACGAAAGACGATGAAAAAGGGAACGCTGGCGCTGCTGATCCATGGCGGCGCCGAAAATTGGTCGCCGGCGCGGTGGAAACGCCGGTTTGACGAGGCATGCGCCGACCGCCCGGTCTGGCTCGCGACCGAAGGGGGCAACGATCCGGCCAGCGTTCATTATGCCGCGGTCTGGAAACCCGTGCCCGGCGAACTGGCGTCTTTTCCGAATCTGAAGGTGATTTTCAACCTTGGCGCTGGCGTCGATGCACTGATGAGCGACAAGACCTTGCCGAAGGTGCCGCTGGTACGTGTCTCGGTCGGCGACCTCACCAGCCGGATGACGGAATATGTCGCGCTGCATGTGTTGATGCATCACCGGCAGGAGCTCTATTTGCGCGACAGCCAGCGCGCGAAACGCTGGGCGCCGAAGTACCAATGGCCGGCCGGAGCCATCACGGTCGGGGTCATGGGGCTTGGAACGCTCGGGGCGGATGCCGCCGAAGTTTTGGTACGGCTGGGCTTTAAGGTCGTCGGCTGGAGCAATAGCCCCAAGCAGATCGACGGCGTCGAATGTTTCCACGGAAAGGCGCAGCTCGAACGATTTCTGCGCGGAACCGACATTCTGGTCTCTCTGTTGCCGCTCACGCCTGATACGCGGCATATCCTCAACCGCGACCTGTTCTCGAAATTGAACCGATCAAGCCCGCTTGGCGCGCCGGTATTGATCAATGCCGGACGCGGCGGATTGCAGAACGAAACCGACATTCTGTCGTGCCTCGACGACGGCACGCTGGGTGCGGTCTCGCTCGACGTCTATGCGACCGAGCCGTTGCCGCCGGACAGTCCGTTCTGGACCCATTCGAAGGTGGTGCTGACGCCGCATAATGCGGCCGACACAGATCCCGACGAAATCTCGAAATATGTCGCACGTCAGATCGCGCGGTTTGAGGCAGGCGAAGCGCTTGAAAATCTCGTCGATCCGGCGCGGGGATATTAAAACGGGTTAGCGCCCAGCCCCGGCACATCTGCGGGCCGCGGCCCCGGTGCGGACCAGTGGAAGCGGCGATCCTTTTCGGCAATCGCGATGTCATTGATGGAGGCTTCGCGACGACGCATCAGGCCATGCTCGTCGAACTCCCACTGCTCGTTGCCGTAAGAGCGGTGCCATTGGCCGTTTGTGTCGTGCCACTCATATTGAAAGCGCACCGCGATGCGGTTGCCGTCGAACGCCCAGAGATCCTTGATGAGACGATAGTCGAGCTCTTTCGCCCATTTGCGGGTCAGAAAGGCGACGATCGCCGGGCGTCCTTCGAAGACGTCGGAGCGGTTACGCCAGCGGCTGTCTTCGGTATAGGCGAGCGCGACGCGTTCCGGATCACGCGAATTCCAGGCGTCTTCGGCCATACGGGCCTTTTGCGCGGCGGTTTCGCGCGTGAACGGCGGCAGCGGCGGACGCGACATGATGGCCTCCCGGATTTTTCGATTATCGCGAGACTACCGCGGCGATTGGAGAAGTCGATGGCAATCATTCTATCGGGCGATTGCGGAAACCAATCGGCGATGGTCACGATGATGATCCCTATTCAAGATCGGCCTTCATCAGCACGCGAAGCGATTTTGGAATTGGCTGCGCCCGCCCCTCGCTGATGAAAGCGACGCGCACCTCGGCGGTGACCAGCACCTCAGGGCCGCGACGCACTTCCTGCGCCAGCGTGATCGAGGCGCCCTTCACAGCAACCGGCCAGGTCACCACGTCGAGCACATCGTCCATCCGTGCAGGTTTGAGGAAATCGAGCTTCATCGAACGCACCACAAAGGCAAAGCCAGGCGTTTCCGTCTGCGCTTCGGCGAACAGCGCGTGCTGTTCGGCGCCCATCAGTCGCAGGTGATTGGTGCGGCCACGCTCCATGAAGCGCAAATAATTGGCGTGATAGACGATGCCGGAGAAATCCGTGTCCTCGTAGTAGACACGGATTTGCATGTGGTGGCGACTGTTGCGAATTTCACCGTCGAGATCAGGAAAGGTCAATGGCGCACCGGTTTGGCTTTATCACGATCTTGCGCAAATCGGCCTGCCACGCAAGCGCGAGCTAGCCTGTCCGCAACCGCGACACGGTCGAAACCGGCCGTCCCAGAGGGGTCGCCCATCGGGACCCCTTACCGTGGCTACTTCGGTGTCTTAGTTTGGAGTGTCATAATTTACCGGAGTGTGTACGTTGGTGCCGTTTAATCCGGAGGAACGGAGGATGCGCTTTTTTCTAGTGACGATACTCGCGATGATATTTTCGACCGTTGTTAGTGCTCAGACATGCAATACATTCGGCAATACGACGACCTGCTCCGATGGCAGTTCGTCACATAGGTTTGGTAACACCACCACGTTTAGTGATGGCACGAGCGCCCAACAATTTGGAAACACCACGACCTATAGCGACGGCACTTCAGCCCAACGCTTTGGCAACACGACTACCTACAGCAACGGGGTAAGTTCTAAGACGTTTGGGAACACAACGACATTTAGCAATGGTCGTTCTTGCCAGCGTTTTGGAAACACCGTGACCTGTAATTGAACTAAGGCCGCCTCAGTTGGCGGCCTCTCATATTCCGATATTGATGTACCGGAGAAATCCGTGTCCTCGTAGTAGACATGGATTTGCATGTGGTGGCGGCTGTTGCGAATTTCGCCGTCGAGGTCAGGAAAGGTCAATGGCGCACCGGTTTGGCTTTATCGCGATCTTGCGCAAATCGGCCTGCCACGCAAGCTCACGATACGACCGAAGCCGCCTTCCCCAGCGTCACCATCACGATCTCCGGCGGCACACCGAGCCGAAACGGCAAGATGCTGCAACCAAGGCCTCCGGAGACGACAACGTCGCAGTTCATCCGGACATGGCCGTAGGTGAGATTCTGCCCCGAGGGCGATACCGGCGACCAGCCCATTAGCCGCACCTGACCGCCATGGGTGTGGCCAGAGAGTTGAAGTGCAACACGCGAAGGCACGCGGCGCGCGACATCCGGCTCATGCGCCAGCAGAATGACCGGCGCGTCGTCCGTCACTTTCCTGAGTGTGGCGCCGAGATCGTCGACGCCAACACGTCTGACGGTGCCAAAACGCCAAGAGAAGGCGTAGGCCAGCTGATCACCGAGGCCGGCAATCCAGAACGGCCGGCCGTCCTTGCTCAGGCGCTGAACATCATTCTCGTAAACCGGAATGCCCACGGCTTCGAGCGCGCGCCGGGCTGTCGTTGTTCCCTGCCCTTCACGCTGCACGGTCCGGTCTTCCCAGTAATCATGATTGCCGAGGATAGCATGCACGCCGAGCGGCGCCTTGAGCCTGGCCAAAGCGGCGGCCCATTCATCGGCCGGAATAAACCGCGTCACATGGCGATGGCCCGCGACGTAGTCGCCCAGCAAAACCGTAACGTCGGCGCCGAGCGCGTTGGTATGTTCGACAATGCTCTCGATGCGCTCCAGCGACATCCAGGGATCGCAGGCGTGAACATCGGCGATGACGGCAATCCTGAGATTGAAGTCGGCCGGCCATTGCTGTGGTGAAATCTGATACCGCGTGACCTGAAGCTGAAGTTCAGGCTCGCTTAGTCCGTAAGCAAGCGTGGAAACGCCGGCAACGCCGAGACCGGAAAAAGTACGCAGAAAGTGACGTCGCGAGAGCTTAGATGATTATCACTGCCGGCTTGTGTGGGTAATTTCTGCCTGCAACTTGCATTTGTTCCATTACGTAATATTTGTGTGAAGGGTCGAAGTCACGAGCAGCGGTCCCTTCTGCAGGTGGACGCAACCACTGCGTTGGAATATTGCAATCTCCAACAAAAATTTTTGCAATTTCAGTGTTAATTTGTTGACGTGCTTCTTTGGATGCTGCTTGTCCACTCGCCATGTCCTCTTTATCCTTCTTCTTTTGTGCTGCAACTTCGATCTCTCGTGCAAGCTTCTCTCCTGGTACATTGGTAGCGTAGCTAAAATCCGCTTGTTTCTCTTCCATATCCTCTTCGGTGATTGTGTAGGCATACAATGACATGGGAGCAAGGCGAAAAGCCGCTACAGAGTTCGTAACTAGCAAAACAATACCCTCAGGTTCAGCTTTAGCGATTCGAATAGTTTTCTTTCTCTTCTTCTTCGGTTCCTGTCATGAAATACCATTCCGAAAGAGCATCGAACCTGTTCTTCTTCTGATTCTGACTCATCTGCGCCTTCATGCACACTTTCCCCTTTTCCTGCATGTCCGCAATCTTTGCTTCCTCGACCTAAAGCACATGTTCAATCAGGTTTTTCTTGCAAAATACCAGTTGAGCATGCTTGTTTTGCTTTCGAGTCACGCCACGTGCAAAGGCAATGAGCGATTCTACCGGTTATGAGATCTCAAATCAATACGAACTGTGTCCCGCACTTGCATCACTCTTAAAAACATGCGCTTTCTGATGCCAGGTTCTACGCATTCCTTCATCCTTCCAACTGATCTTCTTCTCATTGAGAAGAATTCGTGCTCCGTTGAAACTCCACCAATCCGTTCGAACCCCTGCGATAACTTTTGTGCCAATATACTTCATGTCCCAGAGGTTGAATCGAATCTCGCCACCTTCGGTTGTATTCACCACGAGCTTGTTATCCTCATCAATGAACCATCTTTGATCAGCCCATGCCGCACTAGCAACAAGTAATCTACCGTAAATGCATACTTGGACTGTGGATACATTTGAAAGTCCGTTGCCCTTGTCACTTCCACTCCATCGTTGCGTTTGCGCTTTTGTTTAGATTTGAGCTGCTTTTGACTCGCAACCGAAGGTGCGATTTCATGTCAGCGTCTATGGAATCTTCATAGAAAGATTTTTATTTTTCATCTAAGCTTCTGACATTGGTTTTGGTTCCCGATAAAAATTTTCTAGGGTTGTCTCATCTCATTGTCAGAACCAGACTAATGAGTAAAATGGTCGAGACAAAAGTTACAACAATTCGAGGTCTTAAGAAAAAATTGACAATCTTGTGGGATCAAATATTTGGGATCTTATATCATATGATTATCTAACCAAATAACAAGTTTCATCTCGGGATATTAAAACTCTTTTCAAACACTTAGTTCTCTGGGACGGGCGCCATTTTGAGATAAACCCTAAGTGGTCCAATAAGCTGTGGAGTATTTAGACTTACAAGATGTACGGATGTATTCAAAGTCAGATCTCTTCGCTCAAGAGATGTTGCATGGAAAATGCCATTGATAAAAATCTTATTTTTGACACAGATGTAGAAGATGAGAAACATTTCTTGTTTGTCCCATGTATGTGAGAAAGAGTAGAGATTCGAAAGAATAAGTGAAAAGACAGAAGTAGGAGGATCTGGACTCACATCTCCTGGTCGGAGAAGGAAGAAAGGAAGGTAAAGAATAGTTTGAGAATATACGAAAGAATACGAAATAATAGTATCTATTGATTGGTCCGGCTGCTCATTTCATTTAATTTCATTTAATTTACTTTGGAATGGATCAGCGATTTGCGCGTGATCACGACACTCTTGTTCGCGTCGAGATAAGCGAGGATGCCGAGTTCCTTGCGGCCCAGTTTCAGGACAGCCTTGTCGGGAAACTCGATCTCAAGGCGGACAGGATTTATCTTGGCTCCGCAAAAGATGAAGGGTTCGTCGGAGATTTTGACGTTCTTCGTGATGTTGGAATCGCGGTTTGATTCCGCGCGACGCAACACGGCGTGGATGCGTGCCACCAGCTCGGGATAGCTAAAGGGTTTCGTGACGTAATCGTCGCCGCCCATGTCGAGGCCCTTGACCTTGCTAGTCTCGAGGGTGTTGCCGGTCAGGAAGATCGTCGGGATTGAGA
>CAVVZW010000113.1:0-14081 GCA_963752265.1 uncultured Alphaproteobacteria bacterium | reverse complement strand
GGCGGGGATCGACGATGAATTTTTCGACGAACACCCGGTCGTCGCCAAAGGAAGCCTTGGCTTCGGCTTTGGCGAGGCTAAATCCTTCGGCGACCTCCGCCCTGGAATGCGCGATCCGCATGCCCTTCCCGCCGCCGCCCGCGGACGCCTTGATCATCACGGGATAGCCGATCTGGTCGGCGATCTTCACGGCGTGCTTGTCGTCCTCGATGACGCCGAGATGGCCAGGGACGGTTGATACCTTGGCGGCGGCCGCCGCTTTTTTCGACTCGATCTTGTCGCCCATGGCCGCGATCGCGCCTGGATTAGGACCGATGAAGACGATCCCTGCCTTTTGGAGCGCGCGCGGAAACGCCTCGCGCTCGGACAGAAATCCGTAGCCGGGATGAACGGCTTCCGCGCCGCTCTCGCGGCAAGCCGCGACGATCTTGTCGATCACCAGATAGCTTTCGGCGGCCGCCGGCGGGCCGATGAAGACCGCGTGGTCGGCCATTTCGACATGAAGAGCGTCGCGATCGGCCTCGGAATAGACCGCGACCGTCTCAATTCCCATCCGGCGGGCCGTCTTGATGATGCGGCAGGCGATCTCGCCGCGATTGGCGATCAAAATTCGTTTGAACATGTGAAGGACTGCTTGCGTTCTCCCATCCCCGCGTTGGAGCGCTGGGGCTTTTGTAACCATTTGTCGTACAGCAAAACCGAGCCGAGGCAACGGCTTATGTGCCGAAAAACCACCGGTCTTGCCGCGCCGCAACGGATACCGTCGTTGCGGTTTGGCTGGACTTTCGCTCGGCCATAAGATTCCGTTATCGCGCTCGTTTATCTCGCAGGGGGGTCCGCCGTGATGTCCAACATGGAAATGCTGCTCCGTCTGCTGACCGCGGCAGCGCTGGGCAGCCTGATCGGGTTTGAACGTGAGCGTTTGCTGTGGGCCGCTGGTATCCGCACCCATATGCTGGTCTGCGTCGGCTCCTGCCTGATCATGATCGTTTCCCAATACGGATTTTCCAACATCCTCACCGAGAAGAACGTCGTTCTCGATCCGTCGCGAATCGCAGCCCAGGTCGTTTCGGGCATCGGGTTTCTCGGCGCTGGCGCTATTCTGGCGCGCGGCGAAATCGTCAAGGGCCTCACGACGGCGGCGAGCATCTGGACCGTGGCCGCCGTTGGACTTGCCGTCGGCGGCGGCCTTTATCTGGCTGCGAGCGCTTCGACAGTGATCATCCTGATCATCCTCGCCGGCATCAAGCCGCTGGAAGAAGCCTACCGCTCGAGAAACCAAAGCTGCCAGCTCAAGATCGAGGTCGATAGCGGCAGCCTGACCCCCGAATTGCTGAAGGAAGCCCTTGGCCTGAGAACCGGCCAGATCAAGCGTTTCCTGGTGGAAAGCAGGAATCAGCAAGGGACGGACGATCTTTCGGTACTCCTGAGCAAGGTTTCGTCACACGACATCGCGACCTACCCGGATAAACTGAAGGAGCTGGACGGCGTCCGCGGGGTCAGCATCGTCAAGCGGGCAACAGACCAGCCGACCTGACGTGGGCCGCAGCTCAGGCGACAATAGGGAAGTATTCCGGCGCAAGATGTGATAGGCATCCCACAGGTCACAGGTTTCCCCTTTCAGTCATTGATCATGCGTTGGCTTATCCTCGCTCTGGCGCTGTTGGCAGCCAGCCCAAGCTTCGCCGCCAATTCAGCCGTGCGGGACGCCGGCACCATCGAGGTCGGAGGCGTGACCTACCGGCTCGGCAATATCGATGCGCCTGCGCCCGACCAGGTCTGCATTGACGATCATGCCGACAGCTGGGCTTGCGGCAGCGAGGCGCGCGACCAATTGGTCGGCCTGATCGGCGGTCGCGACCTCCATTGCGAAGATTTAGGGCTCGATGCGACCTACAAGAAATGGCACGTCGGCATTTGCACCGCCGGTGATGACGCTACAAGTCTCAATCAGCTTCTGATCCGCCAAGGCTTTGCCGTGAATTTAGCGCCAGCGAAGTTCGGCGAGGACGAAGCCGACGCCAAAAACAATCGCCGGGGACTGTGGAAAGGCTGCTTCATCGCTCCGCAGGAATTTCGAGTGGGCCGAAAAGACGGCGCCCTGCTCGGCGGCGCCTGCCGCACGGACAAGGACCGTGAGATACGCGCAGCGCTATTTCCGCCAGATTCCGGCATGCCATCGGGTTGCGCCATCAAAGGCAAGTATGCGCTGCGCGCCCGTGTCACCGGTAATATCGGCATCTACCACCTTCAGGCTTGCCGCAGCTATCCGGCGCTGACAAATCCGGATCGCTGGTTCTGCTCCGAGGACGACGCCAGGGCGGCTGGTTTTCGCAAGGCTTATAATTGCCGGCCGTTTAGCCGCCAGCGAAGCTAGATTGAAAACGCAAGTAGATCGAAAACGGAAGCCGCAACTTGCGGTGATCTTTTCTTCCCCTTGTTGCCCAGCTCCGCACCGGCTCCTAAGGTGACGGTTCGATGAAAGGGGCCTCTCCATGAAGCATGATACGGGTTTCAGCGTACTGACGAGCAACAATATCGAGGCTCAGTTTTTCAAGGCCGGCAGCACCATTTTCCGCGAAGGCGACGAAGCAAACCAGCTCTTCGTGATCAAAAGCGGACAGGTCCGGATTCAGATCGGCAACCGGACAGTGACCGAGCTTGCCGCCGACAACATTTTCGGCGAGATGGCCTTGATCGACAGCGAGCCGCGCAGCGCCACCGCGATAGCGGTCACCGACGTCGAGGTCGTTCCAGTGTCGGAAAAGCAATTCCTGTTTCTGGTCAGCCAGACCCCCTATTTCGCGCTCAAGGTCATGCGCGTGCTGGCCCAACGCTTAAGGGTCACGAACAAAACCTTTGGCTAGTGCCGCCCATTTTTGGGACCAAGAGACCGTAACAATTCTGTCATCTGGCAAACCTAGACAGGAAATTGGCCGACTGGCCCCTCGTTCCGATTCCCTGGAGAGTTAAAAAATGCGCCGCGCCGTGGTGATGTTATCTGCCGGGTTAATCTTACTGTCGACCGGCGCTGCTTTTTCGCAAACGAACCGGCCCCACAACATCATTCTCTTTGTGCCAGACGGGCTGCGCGGGCGGATCGTCAGTCCGGAAACGGCGCCCGCGATGGCGGACGTCCGCGACCACGGCGTTAATTTCAAGAATTCCCACTCGATGTTTCCGACCTTCACCACGGCCAATGCGTCGGCGATGGCGACCGGCCATTACCTAGGCGATACCGGCGACTTCTCCAACACGATCTACACCGGTTATCCCGTCGCCCCCGCGGGCGGATCGGTGACTCCGTTTCTCGAAGTGGACCCCGTCATCATCGATGCCGACGAGCATTTCGGCGGCGACTATCTGAACGAAGAAACCATTCTGAAGATGGCGCGCGGCAAAGGCTTCAGCACGGCCGCGCTCGGCAAGCTCGGCCCCACCCTGATTTTTGATCACACCGACAAGATCGGCGCGGACGGCAACCATTCGATCGTGATCGACGATGCCACCGGCACCGAAAAGGGCGTGCCGCTGTCGGAGGAAATGAAGGCGGCGCTGGCGAAAGCCGGCCTTGCGCTGGCCACCCCGCCGCGCGGCGAGAACGGCAAGATCGGCGATGCCAAGACGCCCGGCACGCTGGTGCCGAATACAGCGCAGCAGGCTTACTTCGTCGATGTTGCCACCAAGGTGGTGCTGCCGCTGTTCAAGGCGCGCAACAAGCCGTTTGTGCTGGTGTTCTGGTCACGTGATCCCGATGGCAGTCAGCACAATCACGGCGACAGCCTCAACACGGTGACGCCGGGCATCAACGGGCCCACTTCACTCGCCGGCATCAAGAATGCCGACAACAATCTGGCCGCGCTGCGAAAAGCACTCGACGAGCTCGGTCTTGCGGCCGAGACCAACATCGTCATCGCGTCCGATCACGGGTTTTCAACCATCTCCAAAGAGAGCAAGACCAGCCCGTCGGCGAAGGCCTCTTATGACGATACGCCTAAGGATTTTCTCCCGCTCGGTTTTGTCGCCCTCGATCTTGCGAAAGCGCTCGATCTGCCGCTGTTTGATCCGAGCGACCACAACGCAAAAGTCGCCGACGGCGCTCACCCCAAGGCTGGCAATGGCCTGCTGGGCCCGGATCCCGCCAAGCCCGACCTCGTGGTCGCAACCAATGGCGGATCGGACCTGATCTATCTGCCCAAAATGAACAAGAAGCTGGCGGATCGGACGATCAAGGCCCTGCTCGAGCAGGATTACGTCAGCGGAATCTTCGTCGACGACAAGCTCGGGCGTTATCCCGGCACGCTTGAGATGTCGCAGATCGGGCTGAAGGGCAAAGCCGTGACGCCCACACCCTCGATCGTCGTCAACTTCCGCTCCTATGTCGAAGGATGCGGTGAGCCGACCAACTGTTCCGTTGAAATCTCCGACACTGTGTTGCGCCAGGGTCAGGGCATGCACGGCAGTTTCGGGCGCGGCGATACGCTGAACTTCATGGCGGCGATCGGACCGGACTTCAAGACAGCCTATGTCGATCCGTTGCCGGTCAACAATGCGGACGTCGGGATGACGATCGCCGGCCTGATGGGCTTGCACGCCTCGGCTAATGGAGGCCTGACCGGCCGGATGATGTCGGAGGCGCTACCGAACGGCATCATCCCCAAATCAGCCGATGGCAGTATCGTCTCCAAGCGATCGGCCAATGGATTGCAGACGGTGGTCAAATTCCAGCGCGTGCTGTCGCAGCGCTACTTCGACGTCGCCGGTTTTCCCGGCCGTACGGTTGGTTTGGACGTAGACACCGGAAAACAAAAAACGGCGGGGCAATAACCCCGCCGCACCAACTGGGCGAACGTGAAACGCTTCGCCCGCTCACATCCCGATATCGAAGACGTTCGGCAACTGCGCGAGCGGCAGCGCCGCCCCGACGATCGTGGCGATGAGAGCCGCGAGCGTACGGTTACGGCGGCGGTTGCCGCGCATCTGGGTCGCGATCCAGTTCAGCACCTCGACATCGACATTGGCGGCGTGCGCAGGAGCCCAGCTCTCGATCGCCGTTTCCGGCGCCAAAGCAACCGTTCGCGACGGCACCGGCAGACCGGAGGCGGAAGCGGCATGATGCACCACGGCTTTGGCCATGAGGTCATCGAAACGTCCGGAGTCGTTGCGCTCGGTGGCGGCGCCGTCGATCTCGAACAAGGCTTCGGCTTCGGCGCGGCTGACCGGCTGATGCGCCACCGCCGACGCGGTCAGGATGCGCTCGCACCACGCCACATCGAAAGCATCGAGTTCGCGGGAGAAATGCACGCGGCCCCTGGTGGTGGGTCCCTCGCCGGTGATCACGCCATCGCGGACGACCGTCAGGGCACGTGCCGCAGTGTCGCGGCAGGAAATTTCAGAGGGCTCAAGAGCAGCAGCAGTTTCGGCCGAAGCGGCCAACGAGGCAGACATTAGAGTTACTCTTCTCAGTTTCTTGTTCTGGGTCAGAAGAACTTGCGGACGTAAACGAGTAGTTAACGATTCGAAACCCGATCGGCGAGATTTTTATAGGGTTGCTGATTTGTCGCTGTGACGTCAGTCACGGTTCAGGGGATGTGGGTGGGGGCGGCTTGTGGGAACCATAAGCGGCCAAATCAGGGCAATGCGGTTCACTTTTCCGCAGCCCCAGCACAGATCGAAAGAAAGATGCTAGAACAGGCCATCGCGGGAGAAGAAATTACCCTTTTTACGCCAGCGGTTCACTTGAGCCGGCCGGCCTCCTATACTCCAAGAGAACAAATTCACCCCCCAAGATGAACGAGAAGAGGTCGACTGATGGCTCTCCAGATTGGCGCCGTAGCCCCGGATTTCGAGGCTCAAACCACCGAAGGGAAGATCAAGTTCCACGACTGGATCGGCAATAGCTGGGCCCTATTGTTCTCGCATCCGAAGGATTTCACGCCGGTCTGCACCACCGAGCTTGGCGCATTGGCGAAATTGAAGCCGGAGTTCGACAAACGCGGCGTCAAGCTGATCGGCCTTTCCGTCGATCCTGTCGACCGGCACACCAAGTGGTCGGAGGACATCCGCGAGACGCAAGGCGCGGCGCCGAACTTCCCGATGATCGGCGACACCGATTTCAACGTCTCCAAACTCTACGACATGCTGCCGGCTTCGACCTCCGGCGATGTCGCGACCCGCACCGCCGCCGACAACCAGACCGTCCGAAACGTCTTCATCATCGGCCCCGACAAGAAGATCAAGCTGGTGCTGGTCTACCCGATGACGACGGGACGGAACTTCCAGGAAATTCTGCGCGTAATCGATTCGTTGCAGATGACCGCCAAGCATCGCGTCGCGACTCCGGCCGACTGGAAGCAGGGCGAGGACGTCATCATCGCCGGCTCGGTCTCCGACGACGAGGCCAAGACCATCTATCCGGCAGGCTGGAAATCGCCCAAGCCCTACATCCGGATCGTGCCGCAGCCGAAGTAAACGGCTTCAGCCATCATTCCGGGGCATCGCGATAGCGATGAACTATGGTGAGCAATTGCGCGCCTGGGAATCTCGAGGTTCCGGGTCTGGTCCGGAGCCTGTCATCGGGCGCGCTTTCGCGCGACCCGTTGGGACCACCCCCGAATGACGGGTTAAATCTTTGGCGCCAGCCAATTGGCGATCAAAAGCCCCGCGGTGGATGATAGCGCAGTCACACACGCTCCCCAGGACACGTCAACGATCGCCACGGGCCATGTCCAGTGCTTGAGCAGTGACAGCGATGTCAGTTCGAAGGTCGCGTAGCAGAACATCCCGAACAGCGCACCGTAAAGCAGCGTCGACTGCCAGGTTGCGCCGGCCGGCGCGCTGACGAAAACGAGTACGCCGACGACATAGAGCAAATAGAACAGCACCGCGGGCGCGAGCCTGATCTCGCCCAGCATATCGCCGACTTGCGCGGTGAAAAAGCCCTTGGCGACCATCCCAAGGAACAGAAGATCAAGGGGGATAAGCACGACCAAGGTCGCGACATAAAGAACCGCATACCGCTGCACGACACCCTCCGCGTTTCCCGCGCGCCCCTTATTGTAGTACGCATCAAACAAGGTCGGGTTGCAATACGCCCCGGCGGGCGGATGTGGTGAGTTAACCGATTGATGGCTGATCGATCCGACGCTCCCTGCATCATCTGGTTTCGCGACGACCTTCGCCTTTCCGATCATCCTGCATTGCACGCGGCCGCGACGACCGGCCGCCCGGTGATCTGTCTTTATGTCTTCGACGATGCCGACAGATCGAACAGCGGACGGCTGATCGGCGGCGCAGCGCGCTGGTGGCTGGCGCAATCGCTGCGCGCACTGGAGAAACGCCTTGGCAGCGCAGGCGTCCCGCTCCTGCTTCGAAAGGGACAGGCGGCCAGGATTATCCCCCAGATCGCGCGCGAGACCGGCGCGAGCGACGTGTTCTGGAATCGGATTGCGCACGCGCCCCATCAGGCCATCGAAGATGAGATCGTCTCGGTGTTGCCTGATCTCGGCATCAACGCACATCCATTTGCCGGCGACCTGTTGGCCGCACCAGAGACTGTTCGCACCAAAGAAGGCCGGGGCTTGCGGGTATTCACGCCATTCTGGCGCCGCGTTCAAGGGATGGGCGCCCCACCAAAGCCCCTGCCCGCGCCGGGCCATTTGCGTGCGGAACCAAGCCTCGACGGCGAAACCGTCGAGAGCTTAAGACTCGAACCAACCCGGCCCGATTGGGCCGGCGGCTTGCGCGAAAGCTGGGTGCCGGGCGAGAGCGCGGCCCAAAAGCGACTTCAGCACTTTCTGAAAGAGGGTCTCGCAGGCTATGCCAACAATCGCGACCGGCCCGACCGCGACGGCACCTCCAGCCTCTCACCGCATCTGCGCTTCGGCGAGATCAGTCCGCGTCAGGTCTGGCACGCCACACAATTTGCCATAGCCGAGCGCCCTGCTCTCGCCAGTGACGCCGATAAATTCTTGAGCGAGCTCGGCTGGCGCGAATTCTGCCGCCATCTGTTGTTCGACGTGCCCGACCTCGCGACGCGCGGTCTGCAACCGTCCTTCGACGCCTTTCCGTGGCGGCACGATGAAAAGGCGCTCGCGGCGTGGAAGCGCGGCCAAACCGGTTATCCCATCGTCGACGCTGGCATGCGCGAGCTCTGGCATACCGGCGTGATGCATAACCGGGTGCGGATGGTGGTGGCCTCGTTTCTGGTCAAGCACCTCCTGATCGATTGGCGCGAGGGCGAGCAGTGGTTTTGGGACACCCTCGTTGACGCCGATGCCGGGAGCAATCCCGCCAACTGGCAGTGGGTCGCGGGCTGCGGCGCCGATGCCGCGCCGTATTTTCGTATCTTTAATCCGGTGCTTCAGGGCGAAAAGTTCGACCCCGAAGGGACCTATGTCAGCCACTGGGTGCCGGAGGTGGCGCAATTGCCGAAGGGGCTGATCCACCAGCCATGGGAAGCGGCACCGCTCGAACTCGCCAGCGCAGGCATTACGTTTGGCAAGAACTATCCGCACCCGATCGTCGATCATCGCAAAGCCCGCGAGCGCGCGCTCAAGGCCTATGAAAAGACGCGTGGAAGCTGAACGCCTTACCGATTGACCACGAACACCGCTGCCGCACAGGCGACCATGCCGGCAATCGCGACCGCATCGAGGCGCTCGCCGAACAGCACATAGGCCATCACGGCGGTGACCGCTGGAACGAGGTAAAACAGGCTCGCCACCGACGTCGCCGCCGACCGGCGGATCAACCAGTACAACAAACCGATGGATCCGATCGAGAGCACTACCGCAAGCCAGGCGACCGACAAGACGAACTCGCTGGTCCAGTGCACGATCCGGTCTTCGAACGCGAAAGCACCCACCGTGAAGAAAACCATCACGGCGAGGTATTGAACGAGATTGCCAGCGCGCCAATCGATGTCACGGCAATAGCGCCTCTGATAGAGCGTGCCTAACGTAATACTGACCAGCGACACGCCGGAAGACAGCCAACCCCAGCCCGCTTCGCCACTCATGGGCCGTTCGTGCAGGATCAACGCGACGCCCGCCAATCCCAGCAGGAGTCCCATCCATTGCAGCGGCGTGACGCGTTCACCCAGCCAGCGATTGGCCAGCGTCGAGGTGAGGATCGGCTGCAAGCCCGGGATGAGCGCCGACAGGCCCGCCGGTATCGAATGCGAAATCGCAACCGCCGTACCGCCGAGATAAAAGCCGTGCACGAGCAGGCCCGCGACCACGCTGTGAACGATTCCCATCCGATCCGGCCATCGCGGCCGCGCCACGACAACAATGACCGCCATGATAACAACCACGACCGCCATGCGGATCGAAAGATAGGTCAAAGGCTCGGCGCTGCGCAGCACGTATTTTGTGGCGACAAAGCCGGTGCTCCAGAGCACGACAAAAATCGCCGGCGCCGCGCGTGCGGCCAATTGATCAAAATCCTTATTCATTGCTGTCCTGACTGCACGAACATATGCTAGTCGGCAATCGTGAAAACTCACTTGGCGGCTTGTCCGCTATCGCATAGCAAGACCAGAGCGAGGATACTCATGGACGTTCGCGCCGCCGTCGCTGTCAAAGCCGGTCAACCGTTGGAGATTACGACTGTTCAGCTCGAGGGCCCGCGCGAAGGCGAGGTGCTGGTCGAGATCAAGGCGACCGGCGTTTGCCATACAGACGAATTCACGCTGTCGGGCGCCGATCCCGAGGGGCTTTTTCCAGCCATCCTGGGCCATGAAGGCGCGGGCATCGTGGTCGATGTCGGGCGCGGTGTGACCAGCGTGCAAAAAGGCGATCACGTCATTCCGCTTTACACGCCGGAATGCCGGCAATGCCCGTCCTGCCTGTCGCGCAAGACCAACCTCTGCACCGCGATCCGCGCCACCCAGGGACAAGGCTTGATGCCCGATGGCACCTCGCGCTTCTCGATCGGCGGCAAGCCGGTTCATCACTATATGGGCACGTCGACCTTCGCCAATTACACGGTGCTGCCCGAAATTGCGGTGGCAAAAATCCGCAAAGACGCGCCCTTCGACAAGGTCTGCTACATCGGCTGCGGCGTCACCACCGGAATCGGCGCGGTGATCAACACGGCCAAGGTCGAGCAAGGCGCCAAGGCGATCGTGTTCGGCCTCGGCGGCATCGGCCTCAACGTGCTGCAGGGCTTGAAGCTCGCCGGCGCCGACATGATCATCGGCGTCGACATCAACAACGATCGCAAGGCCTGGGGCGAACGTTTCGGCATGACGCATTTCGTCAATCCGAAGGAACTGGGCAAGGACCTCGTCCCGCATCTCGTCGACATGACCAAGTCGGGCGCCGACCAGATCGGCGGCGCGGATTACACCTTCGACTGCACCGGCAATGTCACCGTGATGCGGCAAGCGCTGGAATCCTGCCATCGCGGCTGGGGTCAATCGATCGTCATCGGCGTTGCGCCCTCGGGAGCAGAGATCGCAACCCGGCCGTTTCAGCTCGTGACGGGGCGGGTCTGGAAAGGCACCGCCTTCGGCGGCGCGCGCGGCCGCACGGATGTGCCGAAAATCGTCGACTGGTACATGCAGGGCAAGATCCAGATCGATCCGATGATCACGCATGTGATGCCGCTTGATCAGATCAACCACGCTTTCGACCTGATGCATCGCGGCGAATCCATTCGCAGCGTCGTGACCTTTTAGGATTGTTTCGGGCCCGCCATGAAACTGCACTTTGTCACCGTCGACGTCTTCACCGGCACCCAATTCGCCGGCAACCCGCTTGGCGTCGTCCTCAATGCCGAGGGGCTTTCCGGCGGGCAGATGCAGGCGATCGCGGCCGAGTTCAATCTGGCGGAAACGACCTTTGTGCTGCCGCCGAAAGACCCTGCGAACACCGCCGAGGTTCGGATTTTTACGCCGCGCTACGAAATGCCGTTTGCCGGCCATCCCAACGTCGGCACCGCGTTTGCGCTCGCCCGCGCGGGCACAAGCTATGGCCGCGCTGTTGAAGGCGAACGTGTCCTCTTCGAGGAAAAAGCCGGTCTGGTTCCGATCTCGATTTTAAAGGACGGCTCGACGGTGACGGGCGCACGGCTCGCCTCTCCGCAGCGGCTGACGGTTGGTTCCGAAGTGCCCGCGGAGCTCGTCGCATCGGCCTGCTCGCTGTCATCAGACGATATCGAGACGAAAAGCCACCGGCCGTGCATCGCCTCGTGCGGCGCGCCGTTCATCCTTGCCGAACTCAAGACACGTGCGAATCTCGCGGCTGCGACGGCGCGCGCCGACGTCTTCACGCGGGAGGTTTCGAAACAGCCCGCGACCAGCATTCTCATATACACACAGGTCTCGGAAAACGATCTCGATATCCGTGCACGCATGTTCGCGCCGCATCACGGCATCCCGGAGGATCCCGCAACCGGCAGCGCGAATGTCGCGCTCGTCGGGCTTCTGGCGAGCTTGCGGCCGGAATCTGATTTGCGGCTGACGAAAACCATCGCGCAAGGCGTCGAGATGGGCCGGCCAAGTCTTTTGCAAGCTCAGGCCGAAAAGACAGACGGCGTCGTGACCGCGACGTATATCGGTGGGCGCTGCGTACCCGTGATGTCAGGAACGATTGATCTGGCTTAAATCGCAACCTTCAGATCAAGCGATAAGCACTAAAGAAATCACCACTCTTCCGGGCAGGGATCGACGATCTTCCAGAGCTCTTCGCCGTTCTTGATCTTCTTCATTTCGGTGGTGAGCCCGCCATTGCGGCGAATCCAGTCCTTCACCGTATCCGGGTAATAAGACATCAGGTCCGAGGTCCCCGCGGTGCTCGTGACCTTAATGCCGAAGGTGAACGCCTTGTCGTAGTAGGCCTGATGGAAGCCGAGGCTCGCACGCGGCGTCACGCAAATCTTGTTCATCGGCACGATGCCGAAGACGAGCGTACAAGCCGAATTACAGATGCCGTCGATAATCACCCGCTCATGGGTATTGCGGATGTGGGCATACTTTGCCTTGTATTCCTCGACATAACCACCGTGGTCGCGCGTGATGTGCAGATCGGCGCACGCCGGGCTTGCGGCCAGACACAAAAAAGCAAGCAATGCGAAAGGCGTGATGCGCATGGGCAGTTGGACAACCAATGACGGCGAAAGCGGAAAATCGCCTCTGGGGCGGATCAGAGGGCAGGACTCTGGCGAGACTGTGTTGGAAAACCGTTAAGCATGCCCGGGGGGCCAAAATTCCTGCTTTCACGACCGTTTTTTGACAGGTTTTTCCGGTTTTTCTCTGGATGGGAACCGGTTTTCGCCTAAAGTGCCCTGGTTCGCTTTGTTCGGAGATTCCTATGATCCAACCCAAGTTCGCTATCGCCGCTGCCGCCCTGGCGGCATTGGCCGCGGTTACCAGCCCGGCCGAAGCGCGCCGGCACCACCACTGGCATGGCTATGCCTATGGATTGCCGTACCCGATCAGCTATTCGCACAATTATGGACCAGGACCCGAACCAGGCACCTTCGCCTATTATGACGGCCCCTCGAACAATTTTTGCAAACAGGGCGCGGCAACCTACAACGCGCAAGGCGGACGTTTCCCCTGCTTCTGATGCGTCCTTAGCCCGATGGCGCCACACGGCCAAGTTTGGTAATCGGGTCGACGCAGGCGCTCGTAGCTCAGCTGGATAGAGCATCGGATTTCGATTCCGAGGGTCGGGAGTTCGAATCTCTCCGAGCGCGCCACGATTTTATAGCTGGTCTTGCGGGAGCTGCCGAACTCACTGCACAGCCCCGCCATCTGCTCGCCATCCGGTAGCAATGAACTTCAATCGTTCGTCTATGGGTTTACACACCTTCCAGGGCATTTTGCGCTCCCCCCAAAAGCCCCAATTGTGTAACCCATGTCTCCAGAATGAACTGTCACCCCTCTCTCAGGAAGGGAAGACCAACAAATAACGGGGTTTCTAAGTTTCGGATTCGTTCTGTAGTGCGTTTTCGTGTTGCAAGACGGCAAGCCGATCCTTTAGGAATCAATAGCTTACCGATCTATACAAAGCGTTCCGCGCAACACGGGTGCAACACCGGGGTTGCTTGCCTGTTCTTGCTCCGTCGCAGAGCAATGGCCTGTTTCGACCCCTACTGGCCGGTTTTGAAATCGAAAGTGGCGTTGCTTTTGTCTCTCACAAACTGCCTGTACCGCCTAAGCCGCCAAAGCCTTCGACCATAGATCGCAGCAAGGGTCAGGATCACGCCCGCGATAAATGACGGCAGACCCACTATCAGCCAGAGCGAAATCAATGTCTGATGCATTAGAGCGCTTACAGATATGAGCGCACGAATACCCGGCTGGTTTGGCCGGTCGGGCCAGTCGCGCAAGTATCGGCCGGTGATCGAAACAGGGACATCCTACAGCCGAAATATTAAAGAAGTTCCATTGGCTGCCCATCGACTCTAGCCTGACCATCGATCAAGCCATTATGATTGCTAGTCTGGCTGTGAACGGGAAATACCGGATGGAGACTGTAGCAATGAAAGCGTTCGCTGCTGGATTGATAGCTCTCACCATGTTCTCCCCTGCTTGTGCGCAACGGCGCTCGTCCGAGGCGCTCCCAAGCGTTACCGTCGATTGCTATCGAACGCTCGCCACGAAGACGCAATTTCCGGAAGGGACGGACAAGGAAGTTTCGCTAGCAAACGAGGATTTGGCGACGCCGTTGAAACGTTACAGACTTCAAGTGGCTGACAAAACAACTCTGAAAGTCGTCAGCGATCCCGATCGGGATGCGCTCCGAGAGGAACACGGCAAAAGCATTTGGAAGATGACTTGTGATTTTAACGACAAGCATCAGATCGTGGCTTGGCGAGAAGACCTGCCTGGCGGTGTCGTGAGGCTTTTCTCGTTCGACTTTGCGGACCTAATATTGACCAGGCTTGACATCGCAGCTGCGCGCTCTTCCGCGGCCGGTGTGGAGCTTCATGTGATGAAATGTAGCAAGGCAACGGTGATCGCGCACTAAGAGGAGTACCGCAACCACGGAGAATTTCGCGCATCATCCCAAGCGGCTTGCCTTCGTGCCCGATGGGCCAAAAGTTATTGCGTGCACAGTATTCAAATG
>CAVVZW010000112.1:0-34243 GCA_963752265.1 uncultured Alphaproteobacteria bacterium | reverse complement strand
TTTTGCTCCTTGCGCCAGCCGGCGTGAGACAACTTGCCTTCGGCTTCCAGCGCCTGCCAGCCTTGCGTGGCCATCTTGTCGAAGTCGGGATGATGCCTGTGGGTCCGCCGTGGCTGCGGCCAGAGACCGGCGCGGCGCGCGTGGCGAGTGCGGGATTCGAACAACATTGGTGATTTCCTCTCTAGTGTCTTATGGCCGGATTTTAGCTTCGGCCTTGGTGAAACCCAGGACTGGCACCGCGCTGTCGCGGGTGAGGTCCAAGTCGTAGGTAATCTTGGCGCCGAACCGTTCCGGCGCCTGTGGGTCGTGCCGCACCCGATCGAGCGCGATCAGCCGCGTCGCAAGACCGAAAGCTTCCTTGATGTCATGGGTGACCATGACAATCGTCATCTTCAGATCGCGCCATAACGGCTTGATCAATGCGTGCATCTGAGCACGTGTGCCGGGATCGAGTGCACCGAAGGGTTCGTCGAGGAGAAGGACGCGCGGGTGCTTGGCGATCGCCTGCGCAATCGCCAGCCGTTGCTGCATGCCGCCTGACAGGGCACTGGGATATTTGTCGCGATGCTGATCGAGGCCCACCGCCTCGATCAGTGCAAGGCTCTTCTCGATCGCCTTGCGCCTGGGCTCGCCAAGCAGGCGCGCGGTGAAGGCGCGCTCGGCCAGTTCGTAGCCGAGCAGGACATTGCCGAGCACGGTGAGATGCGGAAACACCGAATAGCGCTGGAACACGATGCCCCGGTCGGGCCCGGGTTCGGCGGGGAAGGGCTTGCCGTCGAGCAGAACGCTACCTTGCGTCGGCCGCAGTTGGCCGAGGATTAATTGCAGGAGGGTGCTCTTGCCCGCTCCGGAAGGGCCGACGACCGAGAGGAAGGTTCCGGACTCGATTTCGAGATTGATGCGTTCGAGAACCACCTGGTCGCCGTATTCGACCCAGACGTTGCGGAAGGACAGCGTGCTCATCAGCGCGCTGCTCCGTGGGCCCAGGGAAAGGCGCGCCGGCTGATCAACACCAAAGCGAGATCGAGAAGGTAGGCGAGCAGCGTGATCCAGGCGACGTAGGGCAAGATCACGTCCATCGCAAGATAGCGGCGAACCAGGAAGATGCGATAGCCAAGGCCGGCGTCGGCGGCGATCGCTTCCGCCGAAATGAGAAACAGGAACGCCGGCCCGATCATCAGCCGCAGACACTTGATCAGGCGCGGCATGATTTGCGGCAGCACCACGCGGATTGCGACCTGCCAGGTCGAGGCCCCCAGTGTCTGGGCCTTGATGAGCTGCTCGCGTGGCATGGCCGCAACTTCGAGCGAAATGTCGCGAACCAGCATCGGCGTGACGCCGATGATGATCAGCACCACTTTCGACAACTCACCAAGGCCGAACACAATGAACAGGATCGGTAACACGGCCATTGGCGGGATCATCGAGAGCACCGCTACCAGCGTGCCAAATCCGGCGCCCGCGACCGGCAACAGTCCGATCGCAACCCCGAGCGTCAACCCAACCAGCGCCGCGATGCTGAGCCCCAGGGCAAGGCGCTGCAGGCTTGCGGCCGTGTCCGTCCACAACACATAATCGCCAGAGCGGCGGTCGGGTTCGGCAACCAGCCGTTTTGACGTCTCGACCATTTCCGAGATCGGGGGCAGCAGCTTGTCGTCAGGATTGGCGGCGCGCCGCTCCGCTGATCCGATCACATAGATAATCGCAATCAGGATGAACGGCAGCATAGCCAGGATGATCCTGGCGCCGCGTCCGGGAGCGACGTTCATGATGCGTGTAATTGGATGTCCTCCTCGACACCGCAAACTACAGGGAAGCTGTTGCCGACGGCAGATGGAATGCAGGCGGCATCGCTGTCAAGTGGAGTGGATTTGACATTCGCCGCTCACGTGGCCGCGAGCTGAACAAGCGAATGTCAAATCCTGAACTCCACTGATCAGAGCTTTCCGTCCGCGGCGAGCTTCATGTAGCTCGGATCGAAACGCAGCTTGACGTTCTTGGTCGAGCCGAGCGTCTTGGTCGGCGTTTCGATGCCAACGGCGTCCTTCGACTTGACATGTTCGCCAAGCAGGTTGTGCTCGAAGCAGAAGCCGCGCACGAGGTCCATGATCTTCACCAGATCGGGCTCGGTCACAAAGGCGGCTGCGTCCTTTGGCTCATAATACATATGAGTGGTCGCGAGCTGCTTCTCGAAGCCGGCCAGATCGGTACCCGAAAGCTTTGCCATTGCCTCGCGCGCCGCCTTGCCCTTCTCGCCCGGGTCCTTCATCAGGGCGATGGTTTCATACCAGATTCCGACCAGCGCCTTGGCGAAATCCGGATTGTCCTTCAACGTCTGGGTATTGACGACGAGGAGATCCTCGATCTCGCCGGGTATCTTGCTGGAATCGTAAACCAGCGTCGCCCCAGGTTCCGACTTCACTTCGAGAAGCTGCGGATTCCAGGTGACGATGGCCGTCGTATCCTTGGATTTTGCCGCAGCCACGATGTCGGCATCCGAGGTGTTGATCGTCTTGATGTCCTTCTCGCTCAGCTTGACCGTGCTCAACCCTCGCGCCAGCAGGTAGTGCGAGACCGACAGTTCGACGAGGTTGATCTTTTGCCCCTTGATGTCGGCGAGCGTCTGGCCTTTCTTCAGCACGATGCCGTCATTGCCGTTCGAATAGTCGCCCATGATCACGGCGGTCGTGTCGACGCCGCCGGCGGCCGGGATCGTCAGCGCATCCATGTTGGTGACGGTGACGCCGTCGAACTTGCCGGCGGTGTACTGGTTGATCGACTCGACGTAGTCGTTGATCTGGGTGACGTTGATTTTGATCCCGTATTTGTCCGCCCATTTCTTGACGATGCCGGAGTCCGCCGCATAGGGCCACGGCATCCAGCCGACATAGATCGTCCAGGCGATATTGAATTCGGTTTTCTTTTCGGCTGACGCCGGCGACATCGGCGAGGTCGCCAGCAGGCAGGCAGCAGCAACAGCGGTCAATAGGCTTCGTGATTTCAGCATTTCCAGTTCCTCATCTGTTTGATGACCGCGAACTGGCAAATAGACCCAAGTTGCCTGCCAATCGCGGCCACTGAGGTCTCCCGGGCTTTTATCCCGCCGTGCACCGGAGGTTGGACCTCCGGTGGCAACTCTCGGACCAGACGCCCCCATCAGGAGCCCGGAACCCTAGCTGCCAACTCTGCACAGCTAGTCTAGCAATCGGTGTGCCAGAGAAAAAGGCTTTTTGACTCGGTAAATCATCTTGGTGCGATTGCATAAAAGGCCAGCATTCGAACAGCCATTAGGCAATTCGCACATTTGTTCCTGAACAACGGAAACCGTCCCGACGCGAAATCGGGAAAACCACCACAGCCTCCGTCAAGCGCAAGCGACCACGTCAATCCCGATGTCCAGCGGAATTGCCCGGGTTCGCGCTCGTCGGCCGCGATACGCTACATATGAGGGCAGTCGGACTTCAGAGTGTTGTTACATGACCTCAATCATGGTCAGACGCGGCCGCGTTGTTCTCAGTGGCACGCTTTTCGCTTAAATGGCGATGCGACTAGGGTTCCGGCCGCTCTCATGAAGCGGTGTCTGGTCCGAGAGTCGCAATCCGGTTCGCTCCTTCGGGACGTGCCGGACACACGGAGGGATAAAAGCCCGGGAGGTTCGCACCGAGGGGGAACGTTTCGTTCCTTTCGGCGAAGCCTTCCGAGAAGCGCTTCCCCCGAAAGGCTCGGCCGCCCTCTTGGACAGGTTTTGATCCTGATCGAGGGGCTCCTCAAAATGATAATCTTCAACTACATCGCCAAGGCACGACTTTGTCGGCCGGAATGGCGTCAGACATTTAGCGGCGCGTCATTGGCCATACTGCTCACCGGGAGCGGCGCCGTGGCAGCCGATCTCGCCTACAAAGCGCCGCCAGCGTCACCGCCCGCTTTATATGACTGGACCGGTTTCTACTTCGGCGAACACACGGGTTATGCGTGGGGCAATTCAAATTGGACTGCGAGTGCGGGCGGGGCCGTCATCGACAAGGGCTCACTCAACCTGTCGCAGGGCTATGACGCGAACAACCAGGGGGGAAGCTGGTTCAACGGTCTGCAAATCGGCTACAATCGAATGCTTGCAAACCGCGTTGTGCTTGGCGTGGAAGCGGATCTCAGCGCTTCATCCTTTCCCAATTACTTCAACAATCGGATCGGCAACACGATCGCGGTGTTTCAGGGTAACGGGAGCTATAGCGACAACATACTTTCTTCCGGCACGGTGCGGGGACGCATCGGCTATGCGCCGAATAGCTGGCTGTTTTATGCGACAGGCGGCTTCGCCTGGACTTCGGCGGAGCAATTCCAGCTGACGACCGCAAACGGCTCGGATTCCACGATCCAGCAGCGAGTGGGCTGGGCGGCGGGCGTTGGTGTTGAAGGACCGCTGATCCCGCACTGGACCGTCAAGGCCGAATATTTATACACCGGCTACGGCAGTCGAAACATAAACTTCCCGACCTCGGGCGTGCTGTTCAGCTCCAACCTTGCCGAGCAGGAGTTTCGCGTAGGCCTGAATTATCATTTCGACGACAAGGCCACGAACGACAAGTTTGGTTTTGACCCGAACAACATCAACATTCACGCCCAGACCACCTACACATGGCAGGGCTATCCTGCGTTCAAGAATCCACCCGCATCTACTCTTCCGGGCACGTTGGGCTTTCCTGGTGGCGGAGAAGGCCGCGAGATCGGCGAGGCTACGCTTTATGCGGGCTACCGGCTGCCATGGAAGGGCGCTGAACTCTGGATCAATCCCGAGATCGATCAAGGCCTCGGGCTTGGCAACAGCATCGGTGTTTCCGCTTTCCCGAACGGTGAGTTGTTCAAGATCGGTTCGTCCGAACCGTACGCCAAGGTGCAGCGCGCCTTCATCCGGCAGACGATCGATCTTGGCGGCGAGAAGCAGGACATCGCGGCGGACATCAATCAGTTCGCCCAAACCACCACCGCCGATCGCCTCGTCCTGACCTTTGGCCGGATGAGCCCCCTCGATGTTTTCGACACCAATAAATATGCCAGCAGCCCCAAAACCCAGTTTTTGAACTGGGGGAACATGTATGCTCTGACCTTCGATTGGGGCGGGGACGCCTGGGGATATGGCTGGGGTGCCACCGCCGAGTATTACCACGGTCCGTTCACGTACCGCATCGGCTGGTTCGACACCGAGTTGTCGGCCATCGCCGACAACACGCCTGCTTCCACAGACTACGGTGTTGACCCGACGTTCAAGCAATTTGATATCATCAACGAAATTGAGTTTCGGGAAAACCTGTTTGGACAGCCAGGTAAATTCAAACTCAACGTCAACCTGATCAGCGCTAACCTCGGCACATACGGCAATGCTATTGCGACGGCTAATTCGGCGTGCGCGTTCGCGGCGAATGGTGGCATAGCAGCGCCGGCGCTTTCCTGTGTGCGGAACTATACCCAAAAGGTCGACGCACACATCAATATCGAACAGGCGATTACCCAGGATATCGGGGTCTTCACCCGAGTAGGCTGGGCGCCGGGCTATATCGAGGATCTTGCGGTTACGGACACCAACTTCTTCTTCTCAGGTGGCGCTTCCGTGACGGGTAGAATGTGGGGGCGGCCCGCCGATACGATTGGGGTCGCTTATATCTACAACCGGATTTCCCAGGCTGAGCAGCAATACCTGAATCTCGGAGGCCTCGGTTCGTTTGTTGGCGACGGATTGTTGACCAACCCGCTGTCCGAGAATGTCTTCGAGGCCTATTACAGCTGGCAGCTGAACGCCCAGACGAGTTCTCACCTTCGATTACCAGTTGTTTGCGAACCCCGGCTTTAACGGCGATCGCGGGCCGATAAACATCTTCGCTACCCGCATCCACTGGCAGTACTAGGTGCTTAATGCCCCTTTCGGGGATCTAAAATCCTTCGCCTTCATGGCGCTCACGTAAAAGAATGAGGCGGCCCGTCGGCCGCCTCATTGCTGTTTAGGTCTAGTTGTTATTGTTTTGCCGGCGCAGCGCCAGTCGTGGTGCCCGGCTCGCTGTTGGGCGCATGAGGAGTGACGTCACGCATGCCAGGAGGTGCTGCCGGCGGCGAGGTCGATGCCGAGTTCTGCGCCGTGGTGGACGCCGGCGGCGTCGCGGCGTTCTGCTGATTTACGGAAGAATTGTTCAGCCCGTAAAATACCGCGCCGAGCACGATCGCGATGCCGATTGCGAAAAGGGCGACCCTGCCGCGGCTCGCAGGACCTTCCGCCAGTTCCGGATCGATCTGCAAATTCTCCTCGAAGGGCGGCCGCGACCGCATTTCGCCCGTATAGGGATCGGGCGAAACGGGACGGTTGAGGCGGTCGGGATCGTAAGGCGTGTTGGGGTTGCGCTCGATGGCCATGGCCGGATTCCTCCTGATGTCGTTAGGCGACAACGGCGAGCGCACCGCGCAAGTTCCTGGAACTTTCAGATGTTTCAAGGTGTGGCGAATCGTTGAGAATGGAACCGGCGAACGAATCATAAGTCGTGAGGGCAAGATGTGGGGCCTGCCTCCCAGCGATACTGTGTTGCATGTGCTCTCGCTGGTGGCGCTGGCCGCCCAGGCGATGACGGCAGCGCTAGCGGCAGGACGGCGCAGCATGGACTGGGTTGGCGTCTGCCTGCTCGGCTGCATTACCGCGCTTGGCGGCGGCACCATCCGCGATGTCGTGCTCGGGCATTACCCGTTGCCGTGGGTGGAAAATCCGTCCTACCTCGCGCTCACGGCGGTGGCCGCTTTTGTAACGATCCTCGTTGCCCGCACGGTGCACCGGCTCAATCTTGCCTTTCTGGTGCTCGATGCGATCGGGCTGGTCGTCTTCACCATGGCCGGCTGCGATGTCGCCTGGCAGATGAACGAGCCGCTCACGATTGTCATTGTATCCGGCATGATTACGGGTTGCGCGGGCGGGGTACTGCGCGACGTGCTGTGCAACGACGTGCCGCTTTTGTTTCGCTCCGAACTCTATGCAAGCGTCTCCGTTGTCACCGGCTTATTTTACGCCACCGCTTTCGGCTTGAAATTGAACGACGAGCTCTGGACAGCGCTGACTTTCGTGCTCGGCCTGTCGCTGCGGCTGCTCGCGATCCGCTACAGGTGGGAAATGCCGAAGTTTGTGTTCAATAGCGACGAGAAATGAAAGCACGCCGCGAGCGCTGAACCTCATCCTGGGAGCGCGCATCGCGCGCGTCACGAAGGATGAATATGGCCTCATGGTTCGAGACGCTGCTTTGCAGCTCCTCACCATGAGGGGTTAGCTTATTTCCGCAAGCGCGCGACCTCATCTGCCGTCGCCGCCGGCGCGGCATTGCCCCAGGCATTGCGGATGTAGGTGACGACATCGGCCACGTCCTGATCCGACCATTTGCTGGCGTAAGGCGGCATCGATCCGGTGTTCGGCGCGCGGGATGTCGTGATCGTCTCAGCGCCGTCGAGTACGATTTTGATGGCGCTGGCGGGATTGGCGGATTGCAGATTGGCGTTGCCGGGCAGCGGCGGATAGATGCGCGGCGCGCTTGAGCCGTCGAGTTCGTGGCAGGCAACGCAGGATCCCTTGTAAAGTTTCTCGCCGTTCGACATTTGGGTCGGCGAGGGCGCTGCGACAGCCGGCTCCGGTGGGCCGGCTGATACGTCCTTCAGATACATTGCCATGGCTCGCACGTCGGCTTCGCTCATATGCGAGGTGGAACTGAGCACCACTTGCGCCATGGGCCCGCTGGCATGGCTGTGCCCATTGCGGCCGCTCAGGAGATATTCGGCGATATCGTCCGCACTCCATGATTTCAACCCGCCGCGCGCCGCGCCGTCGAGGCGCGGGGCGAACCAGCCATCGATCACGTCGCCCGCAAATCGCGCGTTTTGCTTTTCGGCGCCGAGGAAGTTTTTGGGCGTATGGCAGGCCCCGCAATGGCCTGCGCCTTCGACCAGATAGCCGCCGCGATTCCATGTCGCGCTCTTGTTCTGGTCGGGCTCGAAAACGCCTGGCTTGAAGAACAGGAAATTCCAGGTCCGCATCAGCCCGCGATAATTCAGCGGCCAGCGCAATTCGTTTGATGGCGGCGTGTTGTTGACCGGGGTGAACGTGTTGAGATAGGCGCGGATCGCGAAAATATCGTCGCGGGTCAGCTTCGTGAAATGCGGATAGGGGAACGCGGGATAATAGCGCGCTCCATCCGGCCCCTCGCCAAAACGCATCGCTCGCAGGAAGTTCTCGTCGCTCCAGAGGCCGAGCCCGGTATTGCGGTCCGGTGTCAGGTTGGCGGAATAAATGCCGCCGAAAGGCGTGGGGATACGCTTTCCGCCGGCAAAAGGTTTTGAGGGATCGGCGGTATGGCAGCTTGCGCAGTCGCCGGCCTCCGCCAGCGCCTTACCCTTGGCAATCAGGTCCGCGGACGCGTCGGCGTGAGCCTGTCCCAGATTGAATGCGGTGCACAAAAGACCGATGAGAATCGCCTGCGTGCCGCTTCGCCTTGCCTGCATCGATCGATCTCCCATCTTCCCGGTATAGCCGCTAAACGACGTGTTATGTCGTTTCGCTGCGGCAATTTTTAACGACACAACAGCAAAAGACGAGCGCGCCCTGGCACACGAAATTGCGTTTTGCGTGGGCGCGCGTCTGCCTTGCGAGATTTGTGATGCGGCGGGCTTAAAAACCGACATAGAGTGGCATTGCCGGACGACGTGATTAGCTAAAAAGAAGTAGTCAAGCCGGGGCTTTAAGAGGGTGGAATGGGAATAAACCAGGGTCCGATCAGTCTCGACCAAAAATACACCCAAGGCTCCGGCCACGTGTTCCTGACCGGAATTCAGGCGCTGGTGCGCCTGCCGATGGCCCAGATACGGCGCGACCGCGCCAACGGGCTCAATACCGCGGGCTTCATCAGCGGCTACCGCGGCTCTCCGCTTGGCGGCTATGACCAGCAGCTTTTCGCTGCGCGGAAACACCTCGAGCAATACAACATCAAATTCCAGCCCGGCGTGAACGAAGACCTCGCCGCCACCGCGATCTGGGGTTCACAGCAGCTCAATCTCTCCAAGGGCGCCAGACACGACGGCGTCGTCGGCATCTGGTATGGCAAAGGCCCGGGCGTTGATCGCTGCGGCGACGTGTTCCGCCACGGCAATGCCGCAGGCTCTGCAAAAAACGGCGGCGTGCTTTGTCTTGCCGGAGATGACCACGGCGCCAAATCCTCGACCGTCCCGCACCAGTCGGACCACGCCTTTGTTTCCGCGCTGATGCCTTATCTTTATCCCTCGAGCATTCACGAAATGATCGAGATGGGCCTGCTCGGGATCGCGATGTCGCGCTATTCGGGCTGCTGGGTCGGCATGAAGGTGATCACGGAGACGGTTGAGACCACCGCCGAAATCGATCTCACCGACGAGATGAAGCCTTTCATCATTCCACCGGATTTCGAAATGCCGCCGGGCGGTCTGAATTTGCGTTGGCCCGACGATCGCTACGACCAGGACCGGCGCTTGCAGGACTATAAAGGCTTTGCCGCGGTTGCCTTTGCCCGCGCCAACCGGGTCAACCGCATCACCATGGATTTGCCGAATGCGCGCTTTGGCATCATGGCGTCCGGCAAGAGCTATGAGGACATCCGACAGGCGCTACGCGAACTCGGCATCACGCCGGAAGTCGCCGCCAAGATCGGACTGCGACTTTACAAGATCGGCATGCCCTGGCCGCTGGAGCCACAAGGCGTGCGTGAGTTCGCGGTCGGGTTGGAAGAGATTTTCATCATCGAGGAACGCCGCGAGATCGTCGAGAACCAAGTCAAGCAGGAGCTGTTCAACTGGCGCGACGACGTCCGCCCGCGCATCGTCGGCAAGATGGACGATCACGACAAGCGCTTTCTGCCCTTCGCGGAAGAACTGAGCGTCGCTTCGCTGGCAAGCTCACTCACCGAACGGCTGCTGCGGCTCAATCTCAATCCCGAAATTGCCGCCATGCTGCGCGCGAAAGCCGACTGGTTCAACGGCCGGCAGGCGACCCAGATGCAGGCGGTCTCGCCGGTCACCCGCACGCCGTATTTCTGTTCGGGCTGTCCGCACAATACCTCGACCAAGGTGCCGGAAGGAAGCCGCGCCTTTGCCGGCATTGGCTGCCACTTCATGGCGCTGTGGATGGACCGCTCGACCGAGACGTTCACCCATATGGGCGGGGAGGGCGTGCCGTGGGTGGGCGTTGCGCCCTTCACCAACGAGGAACACGTCTTCGCCAATATCGGCGACGGTACCTATTTCCATTCCGGCAGTCTCGCGATCCGCCAGGCCGTGGCGTCGGGCGCGAACATCACCTACAAAATTCTCTATAACGACGCGACCGCGATGACCGGTGGCCAGCATGTCGATGGCGATTTGTCGCCGCAGCAGATCACCTTTCAGCTTCACGCCGAAGGCATCCGCGAAATCTATCTGGTCTCGGAAACTCCGGAATCCTATCCGGCCTCGGATATCGCGCCGGGCACCAGGACCGCGCATCGCGACGAACTCGACGCCGTCATGAAGACGCTGCGTCAGGTGAAGGGCGCGTCCGCCATCGTCTTTGTGCAGACTTGCGCCGCCGAAAAGCGCCGCCGCCGCAAGCGCGGACTGTTGGAAGATCCGCAGCGGCGCGTGCTGATCAATCCGGCGGTCTGTGAGGGGTGTGGCGACTGCTCGGTGCAGTCGAATTGCATCTCGGTCGAGCCGCTGGAGACGGAGATGGGGCGTAAGCGCACCATCAACCAATCGGCATGCAACAAGGATTACTCCTGCCTGAAAGGCTTTTGCCCGTCTTTTGTCACCGTTGATGGTGGGGCGTTGCGCCGCCGCGCGCCGGCAGGTGTTGGCGATATCGGCGAACTGCCGGAGCCGTCCTCAAAGCCCTCACTGGATCGGCCCTATAACATCGCCGTCGGCGGCGTCGGCGGCACCGGCGTGTTGACCATCGGCGCGCTGCTCGGCATGGCCGCCCACATCGAGGGCAAGGCCAGCATGATTCTCGATATGTCCGGCCTGGCGCAGAAAGGTGGCGCGGTGTTGAGCCATGTTCGCCTTTCAGAGCACACTGCTGATGTCACCTGTTCGCGCATCGTCACCGGCACCGCCGATCTCGTGATCGCGGCGGACGAAGTCGTGGCCGCCGCCAAGGAAACCATGACGCTCTGCGAGAGCGGCCGCACCACCGGCGTTATCAACAGTCACGTGATTCCGACCGCCGACTTCATTCTCAACCGCGATTTCAATTTCCAGTCCCGCAAAGTCAATCACGTGCTCGAAACCGCGTTGCGGAAGGATTCTGCCTTCGTCGACTTCACCAAGCCTGCGGAAACCTTGCTGGGTGATGCCATCGCCACCAACATGATGATGATGGGCTATGCCTATCAGAGGGGATTGCTGCCGCTGTCGGCGGAGGCGATCGAACAAGCGATCGAGGTCAACGCCGTTGCCATCAAGATGAACACGCAAGCGTTCCGCCTCGGACGCCTCGCTGCCGTCGATCCGGCCAAGATCGCCGCGATGATGAGCGGACATGACGAGGCGAGCGCGCCAAAGACCCTCGACGCGATGTCGCTGGATGAAATCATCGCGCATCGCAGCGCTCACTTGACTGCCTATCAGAACGAAAAGCTCGCCGCACGCTATCAAGCGTTGGTAAAGCAGGTGCGCGACGCCGCATTCGACCGCGGCTTTGGCGACGAGCTGCCGCGCGCGGTTGCGATTAATTACGCCAAGCTGCTCGCCTACAAGGACGAGTACGAAGTGGCGCGGCTCTATACCGACGGCAGGTTCGAAGCGCAGCTTCGCGACCAGTTCGACGGCAATTTCAAGATCAGCTTCAACCTCGCGCCGCCGTTGCTCGGCGGAGCCAAGGACGCGCTGGGCCGTCCGAAAAAGCGCGCCTTCGGCGCCTGGATGTTGCCGGCGTTCCGGTTGCTCGCGAAAATGCGCGTCCTGCGCGGTACGGCCTTCGACATCTTCGGCCACAGCGCCGACCGCAAGCTCGAACGTGACCTGATCGCGGGCTACGAGAAGGATGTCGCGCACATCCTCTCGGTGCTGTCGCCGTTGACGCTGGAGACATCAATCGAAATCCTCTCGCTGCCGGATCGCATTCGCGGTTATGGACCAGTGAAAGAGAAGGCGGTCGCGGACGCAAAGGCGCGTTACGCGCAACTCGCGGCCGATCTTGCCAATCCGCCGCCCGCGCCGCGGCAGATCGCGGCGGAGTAGGGCGACGACGATAGGTTGCGGTCAAAGTCCGAAAAGGATTTAGCCGCAATTTACCTACGCAACGCCCCCGCGTGAGGGTATGGCGCTCCTGAGTCTGCTGTGCCCTGCGCCATAGAACGCGTAGACAGCCAGGCCGATCACCAACCAAACGGCAAGTCTGACCCAGGTGTCGAGAGGCAGTCCGAGCATGAGGATGAAAGATACGAGCGCGCCGGCCGGCGCTACGAACCAGATCGCTGGTGTTCTGAACGGACGGCTATGATTGGGGTGCCTGACGCGAAGCATCAGGACGCCGATGCATACGACCGCGAATGCAAAGAGCGTTCCGATGCTGACGAGTTCTCCGACCAGTCCGATCGGCAAGATGCCCGCGAGACCGCATACGATCACGCCGGTCAAGATCGTTGCGATATGAGGCGTCTTGAAACGCGGGTGTGTGGCCGCGAGCCGTTGCGGCATCAATCCGTCATGGGCCATGGCGCGAAGAACGCGAGACTGTCCGAGAAGTAGAACCAGGATCACTGACGTCAACCCCATGACGATACCGAACTTGACAATTGGCGACAGCCAGCCGAGCCCGACGGCGTCGATACCAACTGCAATCGGGTCGGGCACGTTCAGTTTATCGTAGGGGACGATGCCGGTCAGAACAAACGCAACTGCGACATAGAGGAGGGTGCAGATGGCGAGCGAACCAAGAATGCCGATCGGCATGTCCCGCTTCGGGAAATTCGCCTCTTGTGCCGCTGTCGATACGGCGTCAAAGCCGATAAAAGCGAAGAAAACCACGCCAGCGCCGCGGAGTACGCCGGACAGGCCGAAGACGCCGGTGCCGGCATTCGGCGGAATGAACGCCCCATGAGGGTTGCCCGCCGTCACCCAATGCGACGCATCGACCATCGGCGCCGCGCAAATGATGAATATGGCGATCACGGCAAGCTTGATCGCGACAATGACCGCATTGAAGCGCGCCGACTCCCGAATGCCGATAACCAGCAGGGCGGAGATGGCCGCAATGATCGCCATCGCCGGCACGTTCAGGATCGCTCCTGTTGCGGACCAGGTGCGCTCTATCGCGTCATACGCAAACGGTGCGGACGTGAACTTGCTGGGCAGGTGAATGCCAAAATCGGCGAGCAGGCTCGCAACATAGCCTGACCAGCCGATCGCGACCGTCACGGCGCCGACCGCATATTCCAGAATGAGATCCCATCCGATGACCCAGGCGATAAGTTCCCCGATCGTAGCGTAAGCATAAGTGTAGGCGCTGCCGGCGACTGGCACGGTCGAGGCCATCTCCGCATAGCAGAGCCCGGCGAAGGCGCAGGCGATGCCGCCCAAAACGAATGACAGCGTGATCGCGGGACCTGCATTGGCGGCGGCCGCATGTCCTGTGAGGACGAAAATGCCGGCACCGACGATGCCGCCTACACCCAGCGCCACGAGATTGAGCGCTGACAGCGATCGCCGCAGGTGCACGCCGTTTTCGGCCTCGTCGCCTGCGGCGGCTTCCTTTGCGAGGTCACTTAGTGATTTGAGAGACCAGATGTCTGTCATTTCGGATTGAATCCGACACGCCTGTTGATCAATGGCAAGTCCAGGATCGATCGGGAGTTCCCGACCTCCTGTCCCCGCTTTCGGTTGAGCTTACGTCAATTCGCGCTCAAAAAAATAAAGGCCCCCGTTGCGGGGGCCTTTAAACCAAGAGGTCCGCGTCTTTCTTAGACGGCGTCCTTGGCGGCCTTCACGGGCCTTGCGCGCACGATCTTGCGGGCAGGCTTGGCCTTGAACATCATCTCTTCACCCGTGAACGGGTTGGTGCCTTTGCGAGCCTTGGTCGCGGGCTTCTTGACCACGACGAACTTCGCCCAGCCCGGCAGCAGGAATACGCCGGATTTCTTCAGTTCCTTGTGGCCGACATCCGTCAGCGTATCCATGACGTGCTTGACGTCGCGCTTGGACAGTTCGGTGGTGGTCGCAATTTTTTCGACCAGTTGTGACTTCGACATTTGGGTGGCCATTGTGTCTCCTCTGATTCGGACCGCGTTGATAATAACGCTCTCTACGCGGAGGAAGAGGCTTCTACACAGTTTTTCTCGGCTTTTCTCGGGGTTTTTGACGTTTTTTTGCTGGAGACCCCTTTTTTAAAGGGCTTGCGGTGCAATTCGATATGTGAATCACGACCTGATTTGCCCGTCATGCCAATTCGCCGCAGCGCGGCAGGTTGGCGAGAAGCGCAAATCAGCGGCAGAATCAGCGCTGTTCCGCCCTCATAAGAGGGCGTATCGCGATCGTCACGGACGTTGGGAGCGGTATGCGATGGACGCTTGCGCGCATGAGACGAATGCGTGTGAGGCGGACGGCGAAGCCGCGTGGTCTTGATGCCTCGACGCTGGCCCAAGCTCTTAAGAAGCTAACGCTTCTCACCGTTCCGGTAAACCTGTGGTGACTAACTCGTATGCTTTCTTTGTTGCATACGAGGCTACGGGTGCACTGGATGTGCCCGGCATTCCCTGCTCCCTCCATTCAAGTGAGGGACATGATAAGGTAAAACCTGGGCGGGATATGGCGCGGAATATTCGCCGCTTGCCAAGGCCGTCACGGCAGGCCAAGAAATTACCGGAACAAAATACGGGAAAAGAAACGTCAGCGGAGACTGAGTTGAGCATCAAGGGCAAGGCATATATCGCCGGTATTTACGAACATCCGACCCGGCACGCTCCCGACAAATCCACCGCCCAGCTTCACGCCGAGATCGCCAAAGGCGCGATCGAGGATGCTGGCCTGACCAAAGCCGATATCGACGGCTATTTCTGCGCCGGCGATGCCCCGGGCGGGGTGATGGCGATGGCCGATTATCTCGGCTTGAAGGTCCGCCATTTCGATTCCACCGACACAGGCGGCTGTTCCTACCTGGTCCATCTTGGCCACGCGGCCGAGGCCATTGCCTCGGGCAAGTGTTCGATCGCGCTGATTACGCTCGCCGGCAAGCCGCGCACCGGGCCGATGCCGCCCCGCGCGTCCGGCGCGGAGGCCGATTTCGAGACGGCTTATGGCGCCACCACGCACAACGTGTACGGCATGTGCGCCATGCGCCATATGCATGAGTTTGGCACCACCAGCGAGCAACTGGCCTGGATCAAGGTCGCGGCCTCCCACCACGCGCAATATAATCCGCACGCAATGTTGCGGGACGTCGTGACGGTGGAGGACGTGCTCAACTCGCCGATGATATCAGATCCGTTGCACCGGATGGACTGCTGCGTCGTCACCGATGGCGGCGGCGGGTTGATCGTGACCTCGGAGGCCATTGCGAAGACCCTCAAGAAGCCGCTGGTCCGGATGATTGGCCATGGCGAGGCGCTGAAGGGACCGCGCGGCGGACACAAGCTCGATCTGACCTATTCGGCCGGCGTGTGGTCCGGGCCGCGCGCCTTCGAGGAAGCCGGCGTCACGCCGAAAGACATCAAATACGCCTCGATCTATGACAGCTTCACCATCACGGTGTTGATGCAGCTTGAAGACCTCGGCTTCTGCAAAAAGGGCGAGGGCGGCAAGTTCGTCGCTGACGGCAATCTGATTTCCGGCGTCGGCAAGCTGCCGTTCAACACCGACGGTGGTGGCCTGTGCAGCAACCATCCGGTCAATCGCGGCGGCATGACCAAGATCATCGAAGCGGTGAGGCAGTTGCGGGGCGAGGCGCACCCGAAGGTTCAGGTAGCGAATTGCGACCTCGCTATTGCCCACGGCACCGGCGGACTGCTCGGGGTTCGCCATGCCGCCTCGACCTGCATTCTGGAGCGCGTGTGATGGCTGATACCGTGAAATATCCGAAGCCCGTGACCAATCCCGAGACGGCGCATTTCTGGGAACAGACCGCCAAGGGCAAACTGATGATCAAGCGCTGCACGGCGTGCGGTGAAGCGCATTATTTTCCGCGCTCGATCTGCCCGTTCTGCTTCTCCGACAAGACCGTGTGGGAGGAAAGTTCCGGCGAGGGTGAGATCTACACCTTCAGCCTGATGCGCAAATCGCCCAACGGGCCTTACGGGATCGGCTATGTCACGTTGAAAGAGGGGCCGTCGCTGCTGACCAATTTTGTCGATTGCGACATGGAAAAGCTGAAGATCGGGCAGAAGGTGAAAGTCGTGTTCAAGGCGACCGACGGCGCGCCGCTGCCGTTTTTTACGCCGGCGTGAGGAGATCGGGCGCCAAGCAAAAGGTCGTCATCCCCGCGAAAGCGGGGATCCAGTAAACACCGATGGATACTGGATGCCCGCCTGCGCGGGCATGACAACAAAGAGTTTCGGAGAAACGCTATTATGCCGATCAACTACGATGAACTGATGGCGCTGAAAAATCTCGGGCAGCGCTATGCCTATGGCGACCGGGAGGTGATGCTCTACGCCTACGGCATCGGCATGGGCGCCGATCCCATGGACGAGAAGGAACTCGCCTTCGTCAACGAGGCGGCTGCGATCCCGCGTCCGCTAAAGGTCGTACCGACCTTCGCGTCGGTTGCGGCCTGGGGCGCGGGCCCCGGTGAGATGAATCTCAACCGCGTGATGGTGGTCGACGGCGAGCGCGATATCACGTTCCACCGCCCAATGCCGGTCGAGGAGAAGTTGCTGGTCGATTCACATGTGCTCGCCGTGTTCGACAAGGGCAAGGACAAGGGCGCCGTGATCCGGCACCAGACCGTGCTCAAGAACGAAAAGGGCGAGGCACTCGCCACGTTGGTTGCCTCGCGCTTTGCCCGCGGCGATGGCGGCTTTGGCGGCCCTTCCGAAGGCCAGCCCGAGCCGCACAAGGTGCCGTCGCGCGCGCCCGACCGGTCTGTCGATATTTCGACGCGCCCGGACCAGGCGCTGGTCTATCGGCTCTGCGGCGACCGCAATCCGCTACATTCCGATCCTGAATTTGCCCGACGCGCCGGCTTCTCCAGGCCGATCCTGCACGGCATGTGTACCTTCGGAATCACCTGCCGCGGCATCCTGCAGACCTACGCCGATTACGATCCTGCCGCCTTCAAACAACACGCGGCGCGGTTTTCCTCGCCGGTCTATCCCGGAGAGACCGTGACGCTCGATCTTTGGAAAGATGGCAACGTGATCTCCTTCGAGGCGCGGGTGAAGGCGCGTGAGGCGGTCGTGATCCGCAGCGGCAAGGCTGTGTTGGGGTGAGGTACTTCCGTCATTCCGGGATGGTCCGAAGGACCAGACCCGGAATCTCGAGATTCCGGGTTCGCGCTTTGCGCGCCCCGGAATGACGGAGGAGGAAGAACAAGGAGAGCACCATGGGACTACTCGATGGGAAAGTGGCGCTGATAACAGGCGCGGGCGGCGGGTTAGGGGAAGCCTACGCCAAACTGTTCGCGCGCGAAGGCGCTTCCGTTGTGGTCAACGACCTCGGCGGTCCCCGCGATGGTTCCAGCTCCGATCTTTCGATGGCCGAGAAGGTCGTCAATGCGATCAAGGCTGAAGGCGGCCGCGCGGTCGCCAATGGCGCTGATATCTCGACCATGGCCGGCGGGCAATCGGTGTTTGACGACGCGATCAAGCATTTCGGCCGCGCCGATATTCTGGTCAACAATGCCGGCATCCTGCTGGATCAGACGTTTGCCAAGGCCACGGAAGCCGCGTGGGACAAGGTTTTGAAGGTGCATCTCAAAGGCACGTTCTGCACCACGCAACCGGTGTTTCGGTGGATGCGCGAGAACGGCGGCGGGGTCATCGTCAATACGGCGTCGACGTCGGGCCTGATCGGCAATTTCGGTCAATCCAATTACGGCTCCGCGAAAGGCGGCATTTGGGGCCTTTCCAATGTGCTCGCGATTGAGGGCCGCAAATACAACATCCGGGTCTGGACGCTGGCGCCGGGCGCGCTGACGCGCATGACCGAGGATCTGCCGCGCTACAAGGAAAATCCGGGTATGGCGCTGGGGCCAGACGGCATTGCGCCGGCCGTGCTATACATGGTTAGCGAGCTCTCGGGCGATCAGACCGGCAAGGTGTTGGGTGTTTCCGGCCCGCGTGGCGTGCGCGAAATGCGGATGATGGAAATGGAAGGCTGGAAACCGCCGTTCACGGGGTGGAGGCCTGAGGATATCGTGACGCATGCGAGCGAGATTTTCTTCTCGGAGGAAGAGATCAAGAAATCGGCGCGGCGGACCTAAGTTTAGCAGTCATTCCGGAGCGATGCGCAGCATCGAGTCCGGAATCTCGAGGTTCCGGGTCCAGTCCTTCGGACTGTCCCGGAACGGCGGGTAAATCAACAGAGGCAAGCAATGACAAAACTCACCCACGAGGCCAAAGGCACCTTCGCGATCGCGCCGACTCCATTCCATGACGACGGCCGGATCGACGACAAATCGATCGACCGGCTGACGGATTTCTATGGCGAGATCGGCTGCAATGGCATCACCGTGCTCGGCATCATGGGGGAGGCACCCAAGCTCGAAGGCGCGGAGGCGGAAGAAATCGCCAAGCGCTTTGTAAAGCGCGCCAAGAATATGCAGATCATCGTCGGCGTCTCGGCGCCGGGTTTTGCGGCCATGCGCTCGCTGGCGCGCGCCTCGATGGATGCAGGCGCAGCCGGTGTGATGATCGCGCCGCCGCCGACCTTGCGCACGGATGAACAGATCACCGGCTATTTCAAGCAGGCGGTGGAAGCGATCGGGACCGACATTCCCTGGGTGTTGCAGGATTATCCGCTGACCCTGTCGGTGGTGTTCACGCCGTCGGTGATCCGCAAGATCGTGATGGACAATCCTTCTTGTGTCATGCTCAAGCATGAGGACTGGCCGGGACTGGAGAAGATATCCGCGCTGCGCGGTTTCCAGAAGGACGGCTCGTTGCGGCCGCTCTCGATCCTCACCGGCAATGGCGCGTTGTTCCTCGATTTCGAAATGGAGCGCGGCGCCGACGGCGCGATGACCGGTTACGCCTTTCCGGAAATGCTGATCGACGTCGTTCAACTCATGAAAGAAGCCCGCCGCGATGCCGCGCACGATCTGTTCGATGCGCATCTGCCGCTGATCCGCTACGAGCAACAGCCGGCGATTGGCCTCGCGGTCCGCAAATACGTGCTGCAAAAGCGCGGCATTATTGCCTCCAGCGCACAGCGCAAGCCGGGATCGAGCATCACGGCGACTGCGAAGGCGGAAGTAGATTATTTGCTATCGCGTGTCGCTCGCGTCGACCGCCGGGCGAACCTGCAACCACAATCGAGCGCGGCGGGCTGATGTCGTGACGGAAGCCGCTACCGCGCGTCCAGCCTCGACTATTCTCCTGCTGCGCGATGGCGCTGGAGAGCAAATTGAAGTGTTCATGATGGTGCGCCATCATGAGATCGAGTTCTCGTCTGGCGCACTGGTTTTTCCCGGCGGCAGCGTCGATGCGGCCGATCGAGACATCATCGCAAGGCCCGAGCTTTATAGCGGCGGCGAGGGTGCTGACGCCGCCGCGCTAAGTTTCAAGATCGCGGCAATCCGCGAGACCTTTGAGGAAAGCGGAATCCTGCTGGCGCGTCCGCGCGGCTCTAATGATCTCGTCGCGGCACAGCAGGCGGCCCACATTGCGGCGAGCCATCGCGTGGCGTTGTCGGATCGGAAGACGACGTTCTCCAGGATTCTCGACGAAACGAGCATGGTGCTCGCCCTCGACGAACTCATCCCTTACGCGCATTGGGTCACGCCTGAGGGCATGTCGAAGCGGTTCGATACCTGGTTCTTTCTGGCCGCGGCCCCGCCCGAGCAACTTGGCGCGCATGACGGTCGGGAATCGACCGACTCGCTTTGGCTGTCGCCACGCGAGGCGGTCGCTGGCGGCGAGAGCGGCCGGTTCAAGTTGCCTTTCCCGACCACGCGCAACCTGATCAAGCTCGGCAAGCAGCCGAATGTGCGAGCAGCGCTCGACGACGCCAGAGGAAAACCCGTCGTCACCGTCATGCCCGTGATGACGAAGCTCAATGGCGGCCGTCAGCTGCGCATTCCGCTCGAGGCCGGCTACGACGGTGAACTGTTCGAATTCGGCGGATAGCATAGTTCGGTGGGTAGCGAAGTATAGGGACTGAACGGGCGCTTATGTTCGGCGTTGATGATCTGAGCGGGCGATGGCGTCCGTAAACCTGGATTTTCGACATGACCGGACCGACGCGAACGTCCCTCGAATTGGGGGATGGAGAAAGCCGTCTCTTCATCCACCACTGGCCGGGCGCGGGCGATCCCGTGCTTTACGTCCACGGCGCAACCTTTCCAGCCGCATTATCGGTTGGCTACCGCTTTGGCGGACACTCGTGGGCCGATCACCTGCACCGCTACGGTTTCGATGTCTGGGCCTTCGACTTTATCGGCTTCGGCGGCTCGAGTCGGCCTGCGGCGATGCGCGTGCCGGCTACCGGGGCCTCGCCGATCGGTCGCGCGGCGGAGGCGGCAATCGCTCTCGGCGCCGTGGTCGATCATATCCGCTCGACGCGTGGTGGCGCACGCGTCCATCTCGTCGCGCATTCCTGGGGCACGATGGTGGCCGGATTGTTGGCTGGCGATCGCCCCGAGGCCGTCGGGCGCCTCGTGATGTTCGGCCCGCTGGCGCAGCGGCAGGTGACGGGATTGCCGTCGCCCGAGAGTATCGGCGCCTGGCGTGACGTCTCGATTGCCGAACAGCTCAAGCGCTTTGTCGAAGACGTGCCGCCGGACCATGCGCCGGTGTTGCTCCAACCGGATCTCGTCGAATGGGCGCCCGCGTATCTTGCAACCAACTCTGAGGCCGATAGCCGTACGCCGGCCGCGGTCAGAATTCCGAATGGCCCGCAGGCCGACATCATTGCGGCCATGTCGGGACGGCTTGCCTTCGATCCAGGCAGAGTCGCCGCGCCGACATTGATCGTTCGTGGTGCATGGGACCATCTTTGTCGTGACAGTGATGCGGCCTGGCTGATGCAGGCGCTGGGTAGCCGCGAAAACGCCGATGTCGTCATTCCCGCCGCGACGCATCTGATGCATCTCGAACGCGGAAGGGATGGCCTGTTCGCGGCAACCACCGACTGGTTGTCCAGGTCATGAATTCTCGGCAGAAGCAGAATATCGCCGTCGAACTGGCGCTGCTTGTGGTGCTGGCGACGCTCTGGGGCGGCTCCTACACGTTTATCAAACTTGGCGTTGCCACGATCCCGCCAGTGACGCTGATTGCGGGGCGTACGCTGATCGCGGGTCTGTTGCTCCTGCTCATCATGGGTTGGCGAGGTGTGCGGCTGCCGAAGGACGCCGCCACCTGGCGGAAATTCCTGTTTCAGGCATGCCTCAACAGCGTCATTCCCTGGACGCTGATCGCCTGGGCCGAGCGTTCGGTCGATGCCGGGCTGGCGACCATCCTCAATTCGACGTCGCCGATCTTCACATTTTTCCTGACGCTGGCGATTTCGCATCAGGACGCATTGTCCTGGCGCAAGTTATTCGGTGTAGTCGCTGGCATGACCGGCATTTGCCTGATCATCGGCGTTCAGGCGTTCCATGGTCTCGGCGAACAGCTCGCCGCGCAGATCGCCATTGTCACCGCAACCATCTGCTACGCTGGCGGCGCGGTCTTCAGCAGGGGATTCAAAGGTCTCGATCCGATGGCGCCGGCCGCAGGCTCCCTGCTATGTGGGGCTGCGATCCTGGTGCCCATCAGCGTTGTCTTGGAGCGTCCGTGGACGTTGACCCCGTCCACTGCCTCCGCGCTGGCGCTATTGGGACTTGCGGTGTTCTCGACTGCGATTGCCTTCGTGATCTATTTCCGCCTGATCCAGACATTGGGTTCCGTGGGCACTACGGCGCAGGCCTATCTTCGGGTCCCGATCGGCGTGACGCTTGGTGTCTGGCTGCTCGGCGAAAGCCTGTCCCCGACCGCCTGGATGGGCCTTGGTTGTGTCATCATCGGCGTCGCGGCGATGACGATTCCTCCGCGCAAACCTGTCGCCATCAGCAATTCCACTTGAAGCTGCCGCCCTTGCCAGTCGCCCGGATTGACCGCATCCTGATCTCAGGTGGCGGGCTTGAAACGCCGCGCGCAGGGCAGGACACGCGACGCAATGAGACGCTTCAGCGCGATGATGGCGGCATGGCTGCTGGCTGCGGTTCCGTTCACCGCGGCTATGGCGGAACAAAACTTCCCCAACCGTCCGATCCGCGTGGTCAACCCTTATTCGGTCGGAAGCGTGGCCGATGTGTTCGGCCGCATCGTCACGCAGCACATGGCCACGCAATGGAATGCCTCGATCATTATGGAATTGAAATCCGGCGCCAATGGCTCGATCGCGGCCGAAGACGTCGCGCGCGCCGAGGGGGATGGATATACGTGGCTGTTGGTAACGACCTTTTTCACCACCAGCCCCTCGCTCAACCTTGTCATGCGCTGGGATCCGGTGCGCGATTTCATTCCGATCGGGATGATTTGTCAGGCGCCGAATGTTTTCATCGTTCCGTCTTCGTTGCCCGTGACGAACGTCGCCGAGTTCATCGCGCTGGCGAAGGCCAAGCCGGGGATGCTGAATTACGGTCATCCCGGCAAGGGCTCGACCGGTCATCTCGGTTTTGAGCTGTTCAAGCGATTGGCAGGGATCGAGGTCAATCCGATCGGCTACCGCGGTTATCCGCAAATGGTGGCGGATATCGCTGGTGGCCTGCTCAACTCGTCATTTTTCTCCACCAACCAGACGCTTTCGCTGCTGCAAAGCGGCAATATCCGCATCGTCGCCTCGATCAGCGATGGCCGGTCGAAATACTTTCCTGAGGTGCCGACCATGGCGGAGCAGGGGTTTGCCGAAGCCCAGGTGACGCCCTGGTTTGGCATCGTAGTACCGTCAAAAACCCCGCAACCGATTGTTGCCAAAATCAGCGGGGCGTTAGAGGCGGCGGTGGCGGCGCCGGCGGTGCGCGAAAAGCTCGACATCGCGGGTTGCACCGCGAAAAGCGCGCCGCTCGGCGAGTTCGCCGCCGTTATCAAGTCCGACATTGCGCTCTGGGCCAGGGTGGTCAAGGACGCCGGCATTCCGGCTGATTAATCCTTGCGGGAAGTGTGAAGTAGCCGGTTTCCCCCGGGCGGTGAAATCGTCGTATAAGAGGGCACTTACCACGCGGGTTGTCGATGCTCCGAACCTTTGCCGCCACTATTCGACGGGTACGGTCGGTTTCATTCTCGATCGGGCAGCTGACATTTGGCAGTTTCGCCCTTTTGCTCGCCATGATCGCCATGACGAGCATCGCCAGCGTCGTCGCCATCCATCACATCGATGCGACCTTTTCCGAATTGCAACACTTGCGAAGCCTGGGCGAAGCTGCCGAGGAGATCGACCGCCGCACCAAGGAATTGCGGCTGGCCGCACGAGACCTCGTGACCAATCCGGCGGCACCGTCTGACCGGGTTTGGGAAGCTGCCTCGTCGTTGAGTGCCCTGCTGAAGAATACGCGGCTACAACTCGCCCCCGAGCAGCAGGAAATGATCGATGGCGTCACGCTGCGTCTGGCCAATTACCGCGACGGCATGGAGCGGATTACCGCACTGATAGCCCGCCGCGCGGAACTGGTCTCGGCCTTGCCGCCGGTTCGCGCCCGGTTCGAACAGGCCATTTCCGAAATTCCGGACCGGGCCACCGCGCGCGCGCTGTTTCGCGCGCAAAACCGGCTTGCGGCAGCCCTGTTGGCGCACGATCCGACCGCAGCCGAGCAGTCCGCCGGTGTCATGAAGTCGATTTCGATCGACGATCCAACGCTTCGCGCCGCCACGGACGTTTACGCCGATGCGGTCTTTTCGCTTTCCGACACCGAAGCTCAAATCGCCCAGCTCGACCGGGACGTGCTGGGGACCGAGGGGCAGATGATCGGCCGGGTCACCGATTTGCTGCGCGACCTCGGCGACAGGCGGGGGCGGGTGTTGGCCCGCGACTTCGCCCGGACGCTGGCCAGCGACAAATGGCAAAGCATTCTTCTGGGTATCGCAGGCGTGCTGATCGGCCTTGCGGCAGCCCTGTTCGTGGTTCGCCAGACGGTCCGGCCGCTCAAGGCGATCGCCACCGCGATCCGCGCATTGGCTGGCGGCAAAAAGGACACCTCCATTCCCGCGACCGAAGTGAACAACGAGATCGGGGACATCGCGCGCGCCGCTGAGGTATTCCGCCGCTCGCTGGTTGACGCTGACGCGGCACGCGAGGCTGCGATCCGGGCGCTCGCCGAGCAGCGTTTGGCCGAGGAAAGCTACCGCAAGCTGTTCGAGGGCTCCGTCGACGGAATTTATGTGACGACACCGGGTGGAGAAATTCTCAATGCCAACCCGGCGCTGGCGCGGATGATGCTCTATGGATCGCCGGAGCAGCTCATTCGCGGCATCAATGACATCTCCCAGGGGGTCTACGTCGATCCCCAGGCGCGCGTGCGGTATCAAGAACTGATGCAGCGCGACGGCATGGTACGCGAATTCGAGTATCAGGTGCGGCGGCGCGACGGGTCGATTTTGTGGCTCTCCGACAGCGCCACCGTGGTTCGCGACGAGGGCGGTGCGATCGTGCGCTACGAGGGAACGGTGCGCGACATCACCGATCAGAAGCGCGCCGAGGAAGCGATCGCGGAAGGCCGGCGGCTGTTGCAACTCGTGATCGATACTGTTCCTGCCGTGATCAACGTCAAGGACAAGCAGCTGCATTATTTGCTGATGAACCGCTATATGGCCGGCGTTTTCGGAATCGAGCCCCACGAAGCCATCGGCCGGACGACGACGGATCTGATGTCGCGTTACGGCGCGCAGAAGACGGACGAAAATGACCGCCGGGTGATCGAGACCCGCAGGGAGCTCGGATTTTACGAAGAAGAATATCTGGATTCTTCCGGCAATCTCAGGCATTGGCTGGTGAACAAACTGCCGCTGCTGGATGCCGAAGGCGGCGTGGAAAGCATCGTGACCGTCGCGCTCGACATCGGCGAACGCAAGCGTGGCGAGCAGGAAATGCGGGAGGCCAAGGATGCCGCGGAAGCCGCCTTGCGTAATTTGCGCGAAACCCAGAACTCGTTGATCGAAGCCGAAAAGCTTGCCGCGCTCGGCCGTCTCGTCGCGGGCGTGGCGCATGAAGTCAACAATCCCGTCGGCATCAGCCTGACGGTTGCCTCTTCGCTCGAGCGCAAGACCGCACTGTTTACCGCTGAAGTCGCGCGTGGCGATCTCAGGCGTTCCAGCCTGACTGATTTCCTCGAAGCCAGCCGCGATGCGTCTTCACAGCTTGTGGCCAATCTCAATCGCGCGGCGGAGCTGATCACGTCGTTCAAACAGGTCGCCGCCGACCGCAACTACTCTGACCAGCGCACCTTCGATCTCGGCGACTTGACCGAACAGGTGGTGTTGAGTTTGCGGCCCGGCCTCCGCAAACATCGCCTGACACTTAATGTCGATTGCGAACCCAGCCTCACCATGAACTCCTATCCCGGTCCATACGGTCAGGTGCTCACCAACCTGTTCCTCAATTCAGTGGCGCATGCCTTTCCGGACGGCCGGGCAGGGACGGTCGACATCAAGGTACGGGCGGCAGGCAATGATCACGTCGAAATCATCTTTGCCGATGACGGCTGCGGGATGAGTTTGGATGTGCGGCGTCGCGCCTTCGACCCATTTTTCACGACCCGCCGCGATCAGGGCGGCACCGGGCTCGGCCTTCACATCGTCTACAGCATCGTCACCAACCGTATGGGCGGCCGGCTGGACCTGGATTCCGAACCCGGACGGGGCACGCGTGTTCAGATGCTTCTGCCGCGCGTGGCGCCGCTGGAGCAGGCTGCGGAGTAGGATTCGATCGTGTGAAGGAAGTTGTTCAGGCGGTCTCTACCAGCTTGCGCAGCGTCGCCTTGAAGATCTGGCTGGCCTTGCCGACCAGCGCCGTGCCGCTCATGTCGGCGGTGGTGTCGGTGAATGTACCGGTGACGCCGATACCGACCGGGTCCGGCCCGCCGAACAGGGGCGTCATGTCCGGGCTCGGCGTGTGGCGCTGGACCAGAATCTCGCCCTTGAAGGTGCTTTCCTTCACCGTGTAGCTGCCGACATAGAACAGGAACGCGTCGCCGCCGAGGATCTTGCCGTCCTGAAACAGGACGACGCCGCTACCCTTGCCGGCGCGACCGTCCTGGAGGACGACATGAATTGAATATAGTCCGTTCTTCATCGTTTTACTGTCGGACGCCCCCATTTAACCGGTTCGTTATGCCAAAGCGCAGCATCCGCCGTCAACGCGGCAGGTTGACCACCTTTCAGTCGTTCCGGCTTGATGGTGGTTTTAGGCGTATTTCTTGTCGCGCTCGAGCAATTCGATTGAAATGCCTTGGGGGCCGCGGATGAAGCAGATGCGGGTTCCTGGCCGAATGTTGTAGGGTTCCTTGGTGAATTCGACGCCCTTGGCCTTGATCTCGGCCGCAACCGCGTCGATGTCCTTCACCGTCAGCCCGAAATGATCGAGCCCCTGATGGGGATGGCCAGGGGCCGCATGAACGCCGTCGCCTGACGTGACCGGGGCGATAAAGACCATGGCGCCGCCGAGCTTGACGTCGATGCGGCCGGGACCGCGGATGATCTCCCCGCCGAGAATGTCTTCAAGCCAGGCCGCCATCGCTTCCGGATCGGGACTGCGCAGATGAACGTGGTCCCAGGTCACTACCGGCATACTTGGTCTCCAGATGATGATTTTCGCGCCCCGCGGGGGCGGCTTTAAGGATTTGCGACGCATCGGCGCCCCAGCAGAAGTTTAGCGGGGAGGTGAAGATGTGGCTATCCCCTCCGATGTTGGGCTGCATCGGATATTGTCACACTTTGATGCAACCAACTTCGTCTGTTGCGAGTTGTGAAATCGGCGAGCAATGCCGACCCATTTATCCCGGGATGGCGCGATCATGACCTACGGATTTCTGAATATCGATTTCGACCGGAATCGCCCGGCATGTCAGTCTTGCTTGGGGTCATCATCTAGATCGTGCTGACGGTATGTCTGAAAACCGCCTCCGGACAGCAGTTGGTTGGCTGCCGATCGCCCTTATTGTAGGGGCGGCGGGATGGTTGCTGTTGAGCCACGCCCTCGGACCGGCGGCCATAGCCGGCCCGATGCGCATGACAGCCGCCGCCCCCGCAAAGCCCGGCGCGATCAATTCGACGGTTGGTCTGGCCAAAGAGTTCTCTATTCAGTTCCGCAACTTCCGAGTTGATCGTGCCGGAGCAGCCCGCGCCCGTCGATCGCTTGACGATATCGTCACAGTCCTGGCGCCGGGGAGGCCTCGGCTCGAACGCGTTTGTGACGATGACGCTTCGCAACGACAATGGCTATGCCGTCAAGGATATCGATATTGCGTGCGCCTTCGCGCGGCCTGATGGCAGCCATCTGACCGACCGTTCGCGCGTGATACCGGACGTCGTCAACATGAAGAGCCGAAAAACCTTCGCGCGGCTGCATGTCGGTTTCGTCAATGTGAACGCCGCCAAGGTGAAGTGCTCGCCAATTGCGGCGCGGCACATCTAGTGTCCCGATTCCTATCAGTTTCGGTAAATTTTAAGCAACCAGAGCTGGTTTCGCCTTAATACGTCGAACCTTTCCCCGCAACGAGGAACAAATAAAGTAATCGCCGGTTGAGCCTCCGTGCCGCGCCGCCGTGCGGGATGGAGCCGAACCGAAAATGCCCGTGATGCGCTATTTTGTCTTTGTCGGCGGCGCGTTGCTTGCGCTTTTATTGATCGCCAATGCCTGTCTGCCGGCGTTGCCGGTGACCGGCAGTTCGCGTTCGACCGTTGATCGGTCGGTCATCAGGATTCATTCCGATACGAAATGGCCGGAGCGGGTGGTCTTTGATACCACGCGTCCCACCATCATGCCGGCTCCAGTCGTCGCGGCGATACCTGAAGCGCCTTCGCCCCAGAAGAGTGCTGCCGCCGAGCATTTCAAAGGCGAGGTGCGGGAGGCTTATGCCCAGTTGCACGCCAATCCGAACGAGTTTCGTAACCCCGAGCCAAAGCGAAAACGAAAATCGGTCGCGAAAAATAACGTTGCTCCACCGCCGATCCTGCTTGCCCAGCAGCCGCGTGTCGGGCTCTTCGGTAACAATATCTGGTGATTGGGTCGGTCGCGGTGGGCGCCCAGCGATGGTTGTTAGCGGCGCTGTTTGATTCCGACCCGAGTGCCGGAACAGCCGTCAGATCGATCATATGTCCCGGAGCCTGAATCTCCTGACAAGCGCCCTTCGGCGTTCAGCGTCAGTCCGTTGCCGGCGCCGACCGTATGGATGATGTCGTCCGGCGTCACGTCTCCGCCGCCGCCGCGCACGATCGCCTTGCCGCCCTTGATGGCCGCCGCCGTGCTTTAATCCGGTTGCTCAACGCGGCCGGATGAGCCCCCGGCTCGGCGCCAGTGCGCTCGCGAGATCGGGGCTTGCGATCAACGCCGTCGGCTTCGCGCTCATCGCATGTCTGGTCTTTGTGCCGAGGATCGAATTCCTGCTGGTCTCGATCGTGGTCTTTACGCTGGGTGACGGGCTGTTCCAGCCATCGATCAACGCCATCATTTCCAATGCGGCGCCTGCCGACGCGCAAAGACTTGTGCAGGGTGCAAACCAGTCTCAGCAAGTGCTGGCGCGTATGCTTGGCCCGTTGCTCGCCGCAGCGCTTTCGCCGGTTAGTCTTGGCGCGCCTTACTGGACCGCCGGGTTGATTGCGATTGCTGGAGCCGTGCTGCTGACGGTTGCGGGACGAGCGGTGATGTCGAAGATCTGAGCGCGCGCTGCCGGGCTATTTATTCGTCATCCAGATCGTCCGCCAAATCGGCTTCTTGGGCCTCTTCCATGGCGATATCGATCACCTCGATTGCCTGTTGGATCTGGATGATGCCCTCGATCGCGCCCTCCGGAATTTCACCGGGGGTTGCAATGGTTTTGGCCAGAGCGTGACGCTTGCTGACGAGAGCTTTGCGTGCATCGACCAGAATTTCCAGATCTTCATCAGTCACGGCGCACCTCGCTACGGTTTGCCGTTAGTTAGCAGTGGCTCATGTCGCGCGTGTGTCGGGATGTGAGAAACTCTCGCCGCAGAGAAAGCGCGCCGTCTGCGATAAGGAGCCGGGGCGCTCGCGTCACTGCGTTCTATTGCGTCAGGTAAGACTCAATGACGTGCGCAACGAAAATGCTGACGCTCGATAGTAAAAGGACTGCCATCACGAAATCAAACATGGAACTATTCTACGATAAGCCGTCTGGTTACAATCTGGAGGCATGGTGTTGAGTTTTGCGGACCTAGGCTATCAGCCACTCCACGACCTTTACGGCAGCCCAACCGAAGGCGGACACCCAACCAACGGTCGCGACCATAATTGCGGTTAAATAGCAAACCCCGAAAAATCTCTGCGATAGGGGCGTTCTGCTGGCCGGCGAACTCGCAGGCGTCACTTTGGCGACGGCGTTCATGGCAACTCTCCTCCGACCGGACTCGGCAATCTGGACGTTAGCAGCCGTCGTGCCGGGCAAATGTGGGATAGTTCACAGACTGCAGAATGGCCGGGGCTCGTTTCCGGCAAATGTCTTGAAATTGGAAAAACGGTTTCGCCGGTGTTTCGTGGGGAGCCCCGGGTTTAAGCGTGCTGGTCGGTTCGCGGGCGCAACGGGCCTCGGCGGCTTCAGCCCGAAGTTGCCCATTTCCAGGGGAATAGACGATAATTCCGCGTTTCGCACCCGTCCGAGATGAGCGGCAGCCGCGACTGTCGTTACCATGGCACCATCGGCCATGCCTTTGGCGCGGGCTAATGACGGGGCGAGGATTCTCGCGTGTCGACAAATTGAGATCGAGCCCTCGCCGTCGGATCGACCGCTGACAAGCCGCGGCGGCGTGCTTCGCGGAAGATAGCGCCAAGCGATTGCACGGCACCCTTGCTTGATTCCTCGGAGCAAACGGGCTTGGCTTCTTCGGTGGCGGGATCGCGAACGGTGCAACTTGCGGCGGCCTGACCTCGACTGATGTGTCGAACATGCACACCGACTTCCACACGTTCAATCACGCCGTGAACCCGACACTGTTCCCGTGAGAGCATTGTGACCACTGCCTGTGCCGGCGCGCTTCACTGCGAGCGGCCGGAGCCGTCCTACTTGACTACGGGCCACGTGGCCCGACTGGTGACCCGTCTCATCAGAGATGCTGTACTATGTTCGACATTTGCTATCTGGACCGCGAGCGGCGGATAGCCGTCATTCTGCCATCCGCGATAAATGCCAACCTTGACATAATTCCCCGCATCAGGTCCCCCGATTGCAAGATTGGTCGAATTGGCAACTTGAATGCCATCAATCCAGCATGTCATCTCGCTATCGGGCTCGCCGGTTATTTTGATGCGAATTACAACATCGTAAACTTGATTACGGACAAACTTGCTCGGAGCGGTCCAATGGATAGTTTCAAGCTGATTGCCCCGCTGGGTTACAATTGAGAGCCTGCCGCCCTTGATGCTAAGCCCCCATGGCACTGCGGCTTGCCTCCCGTTGCCGTGGATCTGGCCGATGACTCCCCAGGCCAGGGTACCGCCTGGAAAGCCTCCCGCGGTCGCTATTTGATCGGCCCCGGGCTCTATCAGGAACTGGTATGCGAGCCAGAATTCGGTGCCCTTGGGGTAGTTGATCGGGTGATCGAAGGCAGCGCCATCAAGCTCGGCGCGCTCCGTATCATTTCCACCCATGGCTCCAGTCCATAGCTCGCCGTTGCGGACCTCGGCCCGAACAACAGGAGAGGTGGTGTTGGTGGAAATCTGAAGCGAATAGGGCTTTTCCGCACTCTCGGAGAAATAGGGTTTGCCGTTCAACGTTACCTGGGATGCTGGAGTCCAGTCGTTGTGCGGTACTTGCCGAAACACGACGACCTCCGAAGCCGGCGTACCACGGAGAGGGCTAAGGAATAGAACGACGCCCATCGTGCTGAGCGCAGCAAGGGTAAGGCTGAGATGGACATATTTCGAGAAAAATTGCCTTCGCGAAGGTGATGACTGGGTCACTCGATGGTGCTGCACTAGTTGTCCCTCGTTCGGTAATATCGCCCTGGCTTCGATGGCTTTCGGGGAGTGTCCGCAGGAATTCCACTCCTCTCGCCCCGGTTGAGTCAATCGGTTTGACCCTCAAGATGACCGGTTGACTCCGAAACTAGGTTGTCCCTGAATACCTCTTTGTATTGAGTATTTTGGGGTAGTGTTATGGAAAGGCGCTATTTTTTATCGGCCTTCGTTGGACTGTTTGTCGCCGTAACGATCTTCGCCACCGTCACAACGGTCAGGCACATTGCAAATCGGCCGATAGTGACCACGAGCCGCTGAGAATGGAAAACTATTTGCCCGGTCAATGGACCGTGACGTCAGCCGATTTCCAAGATGCAGAACATGGTCAGACTAATATACACTATTGTGATCTTGCTGATCGGGTTCAGCTTGGGATATGGCGTGAGAGAACGGAAGTCACGGTATCGTCGAGCGAAGGAGCGCGAACGATTTCAAAAAAAACTTCTCCGCCAAGAGCCCCGTTCGATAAATCCAGAAGCCATAAGGTCCATCAAGTCTCCTAACCTTGGCGGATAAGGCCGCCTAACGAAAACCCCCGCCGGTAATGCCGACGGGGGGCTCGAACCGAGTGGATGGCGCGAGGCGACGGGGGGATCGGGTGAAGGCCCGCCGGTGTCGCAACAAGGACCCGTCCTGCTATCGAACCCTCATGATTCGGTTTGAGCAAGCTGAAGTATTGGGCAATCCCCAGCACAGACGTAGCCGAGCGAGAAAAGAGAGGGGGCGTCCTCTTTGACCCCCGGTGTCCTGGGCTAGAGCTAGCGGTGTCCTATTTAAAAAATGAGGCCGGGATGCGGTTCAGGGTCGGTAATTTTGTAAAGCACAAGTCCGGCGGTCCCATCATGGTGGTGGACGATGCTCCAGCATGGCCAGTACAGACCGAACCAATCGGGTGCGTTTGGGTTTGAGGATGGCTAGACAAAACAGCCCAATTCCATCCTGCCGTCTTGCAAGCGGTGTGTACCGACGGTTCGCCGAGAAAATATGACGCTGAGAAGTAAGGCCGCCTCAGTGGGCGGCCTCTTTCATGTGTGCCGAGTATGAGCGACAGCTTGGAGGTGGAAGTCCTCTATCCAGCCTGATGACGGCGAAGGGTTAGCAAAACGCAAGGGCGTCATCGCGAGGTGGGGTCTGAAGAAAGCGTGGAGCAAAGCCGCGACCCGATGGACAAATACCGGATAACGAGGCCTACCCGACCGGACGAGCGAGCATGTGATCGCGAAGTCCACGGTCATCAAAGGTCGGGGTGGTAAATTCGGCGGGCGTGCGGTGAAGGCGGTCGGTCTTACCTCGGGAGGTCTGCGCTGTGTCCCGGCAACGGGACTGAGGTCATCGTAAGGTGGCCTGACCGCAGCGCAGAAGTCAGCAGAGGGCAAAGTAGGCGGCAGTGTGCCTCCGAAGGCCTGAACGGTGGAAGTGGTTAGTAAAGCGGTCGATCTCGCGCGAGCCATGCGGCAGAAGAACCAGGTTGAACTGAACTCGGGCACCGGGGCAATGGGTGAAGCCCAAAGCGTCGCCGCCCGAGAGACCGAAGCAAGCGCGGCGGAGGCCAGTCTTGAACGCCCGGCGGTCGCAGGGCCGTCGATGGAAGCAATTGTCGAGCGTGAGAATCTGAAGAAAGCGTTGGCGCAAGTGAAGCGCAATAAGGGAGCACCCGGGATCGATGGGATGACCGTCGAGGACCTTGGCCCCTACCTGAAGGAGCACTGGCTCACGATCCGAGCCCAGTTACTTGAGGGCACTTACAAACCACAGCCGGTGCGGCGGGTGGAGATACCAAAGGCATCAGGCGGCCTGCGGCCGCTCGGGATTCCAACGGTGCTCGACCGCCTCATTCAGCAGGCGGTCATGCAGGTGCTGCAGGCGGACTGGGATAAGACGTTCTCCGGGACTAGCTTCGGCTTCCGGCCGGGGCGCTCGGCGCATCAGGCGGTGGAACGGGCGCAGGCGTATATCGCGTCCGGGCACACTGTCGTCGTGGACATCGACCTGGAAAAGTTCTTCGACCGGGTCAACCACGACATCCTGATGGGGCTGGTTGCCAAGCGGGTTGCTGACAAGCGTCTCCTGAAGCTCACCCGCGCCTTCTTGAAGGCGGGCGTGATGGAGGGAGGGCTGGTCAGTCCGACGGAAGAGGGCACGCCGCAGGGCGGTCCGCTCTCGCCGCTGTTGTCGAATCTGATGCTGGATGTGCTGGACAAGGAACTGGAGAAGCGCGGCCACCGCTTCGTGCGTTACGCCGATGATTGCAACATCTATGTGCGCAGTCAGAAGGCCGGCGAACGGGTGCTGGCGGGCATTGAGAAGTTCCTGGAAAAGCGCCTCAAGCTCAAGATCAACAAAGCTAAGAGCGCGGTCGCCAAACCGAGTGTTCGCAAGTTCCTGGGCTTTAGCTTCATCGGCGGGACAGCACCGCGACGGCGCATCGCGCCGCAGGCGCTCGCCCGCTTCAAAGCGAAGGTTCGGGAGCTCACGCGGCGTACGCGTGGTCAAAGCCTCGCGCAGATTGTCAAGGAGTTGTCCGTCTACCTCATCGGATGGCGCGGCTACTTTGGCTTCTGCCAAACCCCGTCGGTATTGCGTAAGCTTGACGGCTGGCTCAGGCGGCGGCTTCGCGCCATCGCCTGGAAGCATTGGAAGTGTGGGAGCACTCGCTTCGCTGAGTTGCGACGCCGCGGCGTCGGCCGGGATCTGGCGGCGCAAACCGCCGGAAGCCCACATGGCCCTTGGCGGCTCGCGAACAGCCTCGCGCTTACCATCGCGCTACCAACCGCCTTCTTCACCTCGCTCGGCTTGGCCTCCGTCGCAGCGCAGCGACATGCATAATCTGCCGAACCGCCGGATACGGACCCGTATGTCCTGGTGGTGTGGGAGGGGCGGAGCCGTGAGACTCCCCCCTATCCCGATG
>CAVVZW010000111.1:0-60144 GCA_963752265.1 uncultured Alphaproteobacteria bacterium | reverse complement strand
GCCGCACTCTCAGCGTTCACCGCCGAACGCTTCGCTTTCAACGGCCCCCACCATGCGTTGAAGGCGCCGACGATGCCCTTCGGCAGGAGCAGCGTCACCAGGATGAACATGGCGCCGAGCATAAACAGCCAATAGGGCGCAAGCGGCCCCGACGTGAAGTAGGTCTTGGCGTAATTGACGACGACGGCGCCGAGCGCAGCACCAATCAGCGTGCCGCGGCCACCGACGGCGACCCAGATCACGGCCTCGATGGAGTTGCCTGGCGCGAATTCCGACGGATTGATGATGCCAACCTGCGGTACGTAGAGCGCGCCAGCGACGCCAGCCATACAGGCCGACAGCGTGAACACGAACAGTTTGTAGGATTCGACGCGGTAGCCGAGAAACCGCGTGCGGGATTCGGCATCGCGCACCGCTATCAGCACCTTGCCCAGCTTGGACGTCACGACCGCCCGGCAAATCAGGAACGCGACCCCGACCGCGAGGCAACTCAATGCGAGCAGGGCGCCACGGGTGCCGTCCGCCTGCACGTTGAAGCCGAGGATATCCTTGAAATCGGTCAGACCGTTATTGCCGCCGAACCCAAAGTCGTTGCGAAAGAAGGCAAGCAGCAAGGCATAGGTCATCGCCTGCGTGATGATCGAGAGATAAACGCCGGTCACGCGCGAGCGGAACGCCAGCCATCCGAAACAGAAAGCGAGCAGTCCTGGCACCAGAAAGACCATCAACGCCGCGAACCAGAAACTATCGAAGCCGTACCAGTACCAGGGCAGCTTCGGATAATTCAGAAACACCATGAAGTCCGGCAAAATCGGATTACCGTAGACGCCACGGCTTCCAATCTGGCGCATCAGATACATGCCCATGGCGTAACCGCCGAGCGCAAAAAAGGCGCCATGGCCGAGTGAGAGAATGCCGCAAAAGCCCCAGATCAGATCGATGGAAAGTGCCAGGACCGCGTAGCAGGCATATTTGCCGAACAGCGCGACCAGATAGGTCGGCACCTGAAACATCGAACCCGCCGGCAACAACAGGTTCGACAACGGGATCAGTACGCCGCAGGCCGCAACCACGATCAGGAACAGCGTCGCGCCGCGATCGAGCGAACGCGTGAGAACGTGCGGCATCATGCTTCCACCGCCCGTCCCTTGAGCGCGAACAGTCCGCGCGGCCGCTTCTGGATGAACAGGATGATCAGCACCAGAATGGCAATCTTGCCGAGCACCGCGCCCGCAACCGGTTCGAGGAATTTGTTGGCTATACCGAGCGTGAAGGCGCCGACGAGCGTGCCCCACAAATTGCCGACACCGCCGAATACCACGACCATGAAGGAATCGATGATATAGCTCTGGCCGAGATTGGGACTGACGTTGTCGATCTGCGACAGCGCGACGCCGGCAATCCCGGCGATACCCGAGCCGAGGCCAAAGGTCAGGGCGTCGACCCGTGAGGTCGCGATCCCCATCGATGCCGCCATGCGGCGATTTTGCGTCACCGCACGCATCTCAAGCCCGAGCGCGGTATAGCGCAACATCGCCAGCAGGATCGCAAACACTGCGAGCGTGAAGCACAGGATCCACAGACGGTTGTAGGTGATCGTGATATGTCCGATCTCGAACGCGCCGCTCATCCAGGAGGGATTACCAACCTCCTGGTTGGTGGGGCCGAACATGGTGCGTACCGCCTGCTGCAAGACCAGCGAAAGACCCCAGGTCGCCAGCAGGGTTTCCAGCGGGCGGCCGTAAAGAAACCGGATGATGCTGCGTTCGATCACGATGCCGATCGCGCCGGCGACGATGAACGCGGCCGGAACGGCTATCAGCAGCGAATAATCGAACAGTCCCGGATAGGAGGTGCGAATGGTTTGCTGCACCACAAACGTGACATAGGCCCCGATCATGACCATCTCGCCGTGCGCCATGTTGATCACGCCCATCACCCCGAAGGTAATGGCAAGGCCAATGGCGGCGAGCAGCAGCACCGAGCCGAGCGAAAGTCCGTACCAGGCGTTCTGCACCATGGACCAGAGCGAGAGGCTGCTCTGGATCGCCGACTTTGCGCTGGCGGCGGCACTCGCGATCGCAGGCGGCTGGTCCCCGGTCAAGCCCGTCAACAATGCCAGCGCCTCCTGATCGCCCCGCGCCTTGATGGCGGCGATGGCTTCGAGTTTTTCGGCGTCGGTGGCGTCAGCCTTGAACAGCAGGATCGCCGCGCGTGCTTCGGCAAATGCCAGCTTTGCGGCCGGGTTGGTCTCTTTCTGCAGCGCGCTGTCGATCGCCGGCAGCATGGTCTCGTCGTGGGTCTTGAAGACCGATTGCGCAGCCTGGATTCGCGTGGCGGGGTCCGGCGCCTGCAACGTCAAACTGCCGAGCGCAGCCTCGACGCTGCGGCGCAAGCGGTTATTCAATCGAACGACGGCGGCTTTGTTCGGTAACTTATCGACCGCAGCACCCGTCGCCGCATCGATGATCTTGCCGTCCGCTTGCTTGATGTAGACCTTCTTGGTCTCGGGATCGGCCGACAGCCGGCCATCCCCGAGCGCGCTGATGACGGGAAAAGCGAGCGGATTGCCGGAAGCGGCAACCGCGCCGATGGCCTCTTCGGTACTGGAGAATTCGTCGTTGGCGAATTTGACGACCGCATCCTCGAAGGCGCCGGCAAATGCCGGCAGGACCAGCGTCAAGATCAGGAAAAACGAAGTAACGAGCAAACGAAGACGGTCAAGGACATTGGCGACCACTGGACAACCCCGGCAGAAGTAATGGGAAGGCCGCGACATCGCTGCCTTCCCGTCTTGCAGGCAGGTTCTAAGATGATAACCGAGCAAACCGCACTCTACTCTCAGCAAAGCCGCTTGCTCGGTCAGATCAATCCTCGGAGGTCAGGAGCCCGAGCCGAGGCACTTGTTGGTCTTGGTATTGTAGTTACCGCACTTTTTGCCAACCCAGTCACCGATCAGGTCCTTGGAGCCGTCAAGCTCCTTTGACCATGCATCGCCGGGAACCAGGCCCGGGGTCTGCCACACGACGTCGAACTGGCCGTCGGGTTTGATTTCGCCAATGAACACCGGCTTGGTGAGGTGATGGTTGGGAAGCATCTCTGCCACGCCGCCGGTAAGGTTCGGCGTCTTGGTGCCGGGCAACGCATCGATGACCTTGTCAGCATCGAATGACTTTGCCTTCTCGACCGCCTTCACCCACATGTTGAAGCCGATAAAGGTGGCTTCCATCGGGTCATTGGTCGTGCGGTTGGGCTTGTTGAACTTGGCGAGGCTGAAGGCCTGCCACTCCTTGATGAACTTCTCGTTCTCGGGCTTCTTGATCGATTCGAAATAGTTCCAGGCAGCGAGATGACCAAGCAGCGGCTTGGTGTCGAGGCCGACGAGTTCTTCTTCGCCCACCGAGAATGCGACAACCGGAATGTCGGTCGCCTTGATGCCCTGGTTGCCGAGCTCCTTGTAGAAGGGCACGTTGGCATCGCCGTTAATCGTCGAGACCACTGCGGTCTTCTTTCCGGCCGAACCGAATTTCTTGATGTCAGCTACGATTGTCTGCCAGTCGGAGTGACCGAACGGCGTGTAGTTGATCATGATGTCTTCCGGCGCGACACCCTTCGACTTCAAATAGGCCTCGAGGATCTTGTTGGTGGTGCGCGGATAAACGTAGTCGGTGCCGGCCAGCACCCAACGCTTCACCTTTTCTTCCTTCATGAGGTAGTCGACGGCGGGAATTGCCTGCTGGTTCGGCGCGGCCCCGGTATAGAATACGTTGCGCTCGCTCTCTTCACCCTCGTATTGCACGGGATAGAACAGGATCGAGTCCAGTTCCTTGAATACCGGCAGCACGGATTTGCGGGACACCGAAGTCCAGCAGCCGAACACGACCGAAACCTTGTCCTTGGAAATCAGTTCACGGGCTTTTTCCGCAAACAGCGGCCAGTTCGACGCGGGGTCGACGACGACGGCCTCGAGCTTCTTGCCCAGCACGCCGCCCTTCTTGTTCTGCTCATCGATCATGAACAGGACGGTATCCTTCAACGTGGTTTCGCTGATGGCCATGGTGCCGGAGAGCGAATGAAGTACGCCGACCTTGATCGTGTCATCGGCAGCCTTCGCATTTGAGAACGTGGACAGGCCCAAAACGAGCCCCGCAGTTGCCGCGAGCCATGACCGGCGGCTCAGCGCCGCTTGGTTGTGAGTAAATTGTGTAAGCATGAAATGTCTTCTCCCTGACGCAGGCGTTGACGCTTGCGAAACGGCCGCACGGCCGCCTCGTTAACGGAATCGCAAGAACCATGCCACGGTCGCCAAAGGTGGTAAGGTAATGTTTTTGCTATGGAATATGACTTGTCCGGCTATCAAAAGCGCAGTATTGGCTAATATTTAGGCAAAAAAAATGTATGCGATCTCGGCAAATAGATGAATTGGTGAGCAAATTCGGCGTTCCCCCAATACGGGAGGCACAAAATTTTGGCAGCCGACGGTCGAGCCATTAAGGCTTTGCACCCCTTTCCAGCGTCAAGAGGTCAGACGGTGGAAGATATATCTTGAAAGCGCCGTGTTCGTGTTCCATATCACCGGTACGAACCCGGAATCATCGGGTCAGCGCGAGCTGCGTGTTCCTAAGCCTTGCAGTATCTTTACTCAGGCTTCTGGCTTGCCCCTTCAGCTAACAACATCGATGCCCCACACACGCGGGTGTCCCAGGCACCTCGCGCGTTCTCGGCCAACAGGACCGGGAAGCTAGCGCTTTACATTGGAAAGTACCCAAGCTTTTGACCTCCTTTCAGGACTTCGGCCTCGCCGATCCCATCTCACGTGCGCTCAAGGAAGAGAACTACCTGACGCCCACGCCCATCCAGGCTCAAACCATTCCCCTCGCAATATCCGGCCGTGACGTGGTCGGCATCGCCCAGACCGGCACCGGCAAGACGGCCGCCTTCGCGCTGCCGATCCTCCACCGCATCCTCGAAAACCGCATCAAGCCGCAGCCCAAAAGCTGCCGCGTGCTGGTCCTCTCGCCCACGCGCGAATTGTCGGGCCAGATCCTCGACAGTTTCAATGCCTATGGCCGCCACATGCGCCTGACTTCGGCGCTTGCGATCGGCGGCGTTCCGATGGGACGTCAGGTCCGCTCGGCGATGCAAGGTGTCGAGGTCTTGGTGGCCACGCCCGGCCGCCTGCTCGATCTCGTCCAAAGCAACGGACTGAAACTCGGCCAGGTCGAGTTCCTCGTGCTCGACGAAGCCGACCGCATGCTTGATATGGGCTTCATCAACGACATCCGTAAGATCGTCGCCAAATTGCCCGTCCGGCGGCAGACGCTGTTCTTCTCGGCGACCATGCCCAAGGATATCGCCGAGCTGGCCGAGGCCATGCTGCGTGACCCGGCACGGGTTGCAGTAACGCCGGTGGCTTCGACGGTCGAGCGCATCACCCAGCGCATCATCCAGGTCGATCACTCGGCCAAGCCCGCGTTCCTGGCACAACTTCTGAAACAGGAACCGGTCAATCGGGCGCTGGTCTTTACCCGCACCAAACACGGCGCCGACAAGGTGGTGAAGAGTCTTGCACGGGCCGGCATCACCGCCGATGCCATCCACGGCAACAAGTCGCAAAATCACCGCGAGCGAGTACTGGCCGCTTTCCGCTCCGGTGATATCCGCACCCTCGTCGCCACCGACATCGCCGCCCGCGGCATCGATGTCGACGGCATCTCGCATGTGGTGAATTTCGACCTGCCCAACGTCCCGGAAACCTATGTCCACCGCATCGGTCGCACCGCGCGCGCCGGCGCCGAAGGCATCGCAATTTCTCTGGTCGCGGGCGCCGAGGAACTGGCCTATCTGCGCGACATCGAGAAGCTGATCCGTATCGCCTTGCCGAGAGAAGACAAGCGCACCCCCGGTCATCGCGACACCGCGCCGGCGCTTGCGCCGCATCGCGGCGGGCGGGCCGCACCCCGCGCGCATACGGCGCGCGCAAATGATGCCGGAGAGGGATCGAAAGGCCCTCGCCGACACCGCCGTGGTGGTGGTAATAATGCCGCCTCAAAAACCAACCGGAACGACGTCAATCGGCAGGAGCCGAACCGTCCCTCACAAGGCGGCGGCAGGGCCGAAGGATTGCAGGGGGTCGCGTTTTTGCATCGCGAGAGACGCCCGGATACCAAGCCCAACCGAACCCAACGGCCGCGCTAACGGATCGAACTGGAGACAACCATGGCTAAAGAAGAGCTGATCCAGTTCGAAGGACTGGTCACCGAAATCCTCCCCGACGCCCGCTACCGAGTTCAGCTCGATGCAGGGCACGAGATCGTTGCCTATACCGCAGGCAAGATGAAGAAAAACCGGATCAAGACCCTGGCCGGTGATCGGGTCACGATCGAAATGTCGCCCTACGATCTGGAAAAAGGCAGATTGATCTTCCGTCACAAGGACGAACGCCCGGGCGGAGGAAGTGGCGCACCTGGCGCTCAGCGCGGCGCACCGCCGCGTGGCCAGTTCCGACGCAGATAAGCGCCGCCGCAATTTTGACCGCATGACGGGATCGTGTCGGCGCACCGCGCATGACCCGATGCCGTTCGGCCATGGCCAAAAAATCGCACACCTCAGGATTGTTTGAGGCGCTACTTTGGAATAATATGAGTTAATCGATTTTCGGCCGGACGACATTAGCTATCCACCGGTACAGCCGGTTTAGACGCTGACGACCCTTCCAAAAATTCGATCTCACCAGCCTGCGAAAGCAGGTTTCGTTATATCTATATTGAGAAGGGACTACCCCCGTGAGCATGGGAACCGTGAAGTGGTTTAACGCTACAAAGGGCTATGGCTTTATCCAACCGGATGACGGCGGCAACGACGTGTTCGTGCACATCAGCGCTGTTGAACGCGCCGGCCTTGGAACCCTGCGTGAAGGCCAAAAGATCAGCTACGAAATCGTCGCCGATCGCCGTTCCGGCAAGTCTTCCGCCGACAACCTGCGCGCAGCCGGCTAAGCTAGCGTAAGAAATTACGGCGGCACGATTATCGAACCGCCGGATTTCGGCACAAAAAACCGAGATCTTGTGTAAATAAGGTCCTCTGCAAACAGAAAGGCCGCGCGTTTTGCGCGGCCTTTTTGTTTGCTATTCGTCGTTCACGAAGTCGGACAGACTGGCTGGGTAGCGGGCGGAACGATGGCCGGCGTCGAAGGATAGAACACGCAAGTCGACTGACGCGGGATGGCATAGGCGACGTCACTCAGCATCACGCCGGATGGCGCCATCACGTAGCCGACCGTCGGCACGTAGACCGTGTTGACCTCGCTCAAGATCACATACTGGCTGGGGTTGATGGCATTGGTCGTCGGATTTCTGGCAATCAGGCTTGACGGAATCGCAACGACCGAGCTGATGCCGCGCGGCGCATATCCCTGGCTCCATTGAACCCGTGCATTTCCCGACGAGGGGTCGATGTACAGCTCGCTGATCGTCATGTTCGGCGAGGCGTACGGCGTCATGATCAGGGTGCCGGCTTTGAAGTAGTTCGTCAGATCGTTGCTGGTAGCCTGTGTGCCCTGTGACGTCAGGTTCGCAATCGCTCGCGCCGCCAGCGAGACGTTCCGATCCACCGCGATGCCGGACGAAAATTCGATGGTGCCGAAAAACATGACGAGCATCATGGGTACGATCATGGCGAATTCGGTCGCCGCAATTCCGCTGCGGTCCCTGAAAAATCCGGCGAGCGCAATGCGGGCGCGCCCGCAGGCTTTTATCGTTTCCGTCACAGCACTCACGATGAGCACGCTCCCGAGTAAGGTTCGTTACGGAATGCAGCGGTGGCGCTGATCAGGCGTTTGTTGCCGTTCAGAGTGGCTATATTGGGGACGAACCCCATGACAAACACCTGCCATTGATAATACAGCGTGACAGTCACGACGCTACAAGAAGCGCCCATGTTGAAGTTGAGCTTGGTGGAGTTGAAAGCGCCGCTCGTGACCGGAGTGGCGATGCTGACGTTGGCGAATTGGGACGGATCGCTCTCCACATCGACGCCGATACTGGCGCAGCTCAATACAGCAGGGATCTGAGGGCAGACGACGTTGGTCATGAACGTCGTCGCGGTATAGCCCGCGGCCTGGGCTTGCCCGGTCATGATCTGGCGGGCAGACTCCTGTGTAACCGTCTCGAGGATCTGGCTCGCAAAGAACATGATCGCCGATTTGAAGATCGCAAACAGCAGCGCGATGAATGCCGGTGCGACCAGCGCGAATTCGACGATCGCCGACCCCTTGTGGTTACGGCCAAACCGGCGAAGGACATCTCTGGCAAAGGCTGTCGGTGTTGCGGGCGACGACATCGTGAAAACTCGCGCGTTTGGCAATTGGCCGGTCATCGAACAATAGCGGAAAGTGATTGTCGAAGTGTTTGACGTAATAACGCCAGACCGCGTGTTTCGTTAACCGCGCGTTAGCCTTTCCCCAAAACGCCGACCATCCGATGCCGAAGCGGCTTTTGACCGCCGTTGCATTCTACTGTTTGGGCGCGGCACCGGTGGTGGCCTGGCTGCTCAGATTCCCCGCCTGGTCAATCGCCGACTTGAAGTAGGCCTCGCCGTCGCCGAGCGTGATACGGCGCTGGCAGATCGGCATGCAGCTATAGGATTCGCGGTCCACGCCGCGATAGACGGTGACGAGTTGGTCCGTCGGACCCTCGACCTGGATCAGGCGATCGACCAGCACCTCACCGGCGCGGTCCATCGCGATGAAATTGGTGGCGCCGTAGCCTTTTCCGGTAACGACAAGCACCCCGCCGGCTTGCAGGGCGACGTCCGCGATCAGTGGATTGCCGACGACGATGGTGGCAACGCGGGCCGGCAGCTTCACTAGCCTCGCCTGATCGACGTTGACCGCTATGGTGTTCACCGAGGGTTCCGCGATGGCCGCCATCGGCCACATCAGAATTCCGGCTGCAAGCGAGCACAACGCCAAACGCGGGCGCATGGAAAAACGCAAGGACTTAGACATACGACACCCCGGGGCGTGAACAAGCCGGATTAAGCGATACGCAGCGGAACCGGCGCCCGACGGGGTAAATCTGACTTCAAATAGTGAACGAACTGCAAATAGAAGCGGGATTCGTGAGTCCCAGCATGCCTACTGGCGAAAAGGGTAAGCGAGTTGCCCACCAATTTCATTAGGAATGCGCGGATCGTCGACGCCGTAATCCTGCGGCAACCGGCCTTCCGGCATCCGGAACGTCCCGAACAAAATGTCCCAGAGCGGAAACGTGCCCGCGAAGTTGGTGTCGCCGCCTTCTTCCAGCGGCGTGTGATGCCAACGGTGAAACACCGGCGTCGCCAGCACATATTTGAACGGCCCCAGTGTCCAGTTCAGGTTGGCGTGGACGAAGGCGGAATGGAAAGTGGTGAACGGGCCGACCCAAAGCATGACATTCGGCGAGATGCCGGCCATCAGCAGAATGACATCCACCGCAATCGTTCCCAGGAACAGGTTGACTGGATGGAAGCGTGCCGCCGAAATCCAGTCCAGCTCCTCGGAAGAGTGATGGATCGCGTGATACTTCCAGAAACCGCCGCCGTGAAACAGCCGGTGCAACCAATACAGCATGAAGTCCGAGAGCACCAGAAACAGCAGCCCCTGAATCCAGAGCGGCAGCTGCGACAGCGGACCGTGCCCGTTGTCATAAAACGCGATCAGGTCATCGGCGTCATGAACATTGAAGACGACGCCAGCGCCAACTACGAGCAGGCCGATCCGCAGCACCCGGGCAAATAGCGGGACGAAGAACCAGTAGCAGACATCCGTGATGAGCTCCTGCTTGCGCCACCAGGGCGTTCCAGGATTGCAGGCCCAGAAATACGTCAGCACCGAAAACACCAAGGCCAGAACGATCGTGATCGGCACCACCTTGGCAATGGTCTGGCTAAGCATTTCGACGACTAACATCAGACTGAACATCACGGCCTCGTTTCATCGATTACTACAGGCCTACGCCCGGCCGCTTAAGGAGCCGTAAAATCGAGCGCTTCGTCCGTTCGTCTCTCTCCTTAATAAAGCGACACGGCGCAAAGCCGATTGCTTCGAATCCGAAGAAACCAGTTAATTCCAAATTTACTGTGCGCAGGAACAACGGGATTTGGCCCGGTTTGCGCGATCGAATTAACCGTGCCGAAATTTGTCCGAAGGTAGGGTGCCCCATGGTCACGGTGCTGAGAACGCCGGCAAGACCAGAGTTAGTTCGACCAGCCACGTGTCACATGGAGTTATCCTATGAAGAATCTGATTGCGCGTTTTGTGAAGGACCAGTCCGGTGCGACCGCCATTGAATACGGCCTCATCGCTGCCGGCATTTCGCTTGCCATTATCGCCGTCGTCAACGGCCTCGGCAGCAACCTGAACACCAAGTTCAGCTCGATCAACACCTCGCTGAAATAAGCGTCAGTTGACTTTGACATTTCAAGGCCCCGGTAGATCCGGGGCCTTTTTTTCGCCCCCTCGTCTGTAGCGTTGCGTCATGCGTATCATTCCGGCCGCGCCGGTTCCGGCAAGACCGATATCACTGCCGGCCGCCCGCTCATCAACGGCGATTGTCTGTGCCGCGCTGATGCTCGCGCTTGCCTTTCTCGCCTTCCGGATTGCGGGTGTGCTGATGTCGCCCGTTTGACGTTCCGGCTACCGGGCTCGCCGTCGTTTCCCGATTGTTCATTTATCAGCGATAGCGTCGACGGCAGCTGTCCCATTCCTGAAATGCGCGCGGGCCACCCCCTTTCATGATCCTCGACGTCGCTCGCCTGATGTTGTTCCCGGCCCTGATGGCGTTCGCAGCCGCGAGCGACCTCTTCACGATGACCATCTCAAATCGGGTCTCGCTGGCGATTGCGGCGGGCTTTCTCTTGCTGGCGTTCGCAAGCGGCATGGCGCCGACGGATATTCTGATGCACCTGGCCGCAGGCGGCGTCGTGCTGGTCGGGGCTTTTGCCTGCTTTGCGTTTGGATGGATCGGCGGCGGCGATGCCAAGGTGGCGGCCGGAGCCGCGCTCTGGTTCGGCTTTGCTCATCTGCTGAACTATCTGGTTTATGCCTCGCTGATCGGCGGAGTCCTGACGCTGATATTGCTTCAGTTCCGACAATGGCCCTTGCCTTATGCGTTAGCGGGACAAACCTGGCTGCTCAAATTGCACGCCAAGGAGAGCGGAATTCCCTACGGCATCGCACTCGCCGTCGGTGCACTGGTGATCTATCCGGAAACGGAGTGGATCAAGGCCGTCGACCTGACGCATCTGATGATCGGCTGATCGAGCGTTACGAGAGGTAAACTCCCATTAACGCGATTTAGATACGCCTCATTAACCATGCTTTGACGAATAGCTGGTCAACTCCCATCACGGCGACGGAAGCGTCGCAGCGTAATGTGGAAAGTGACGCGTATGAATAGGGCACGCATTGTCGTCCTGACCATCGCTCTTGGCGCTGGCGGTGTCGCTGCCTACCTCGCGAGTGGTCCGGATAGCGCCCCCCCGCCTCCGACCGCGCCGGTCGCGCAGGTGCAGACCGTCGATGTTCTCGTGGCCAAATCCGATATTGGCCTCGGCCAGACAGTCACGCCTAACGACGTGGTGTGGCAGGCCTGGCCGGCAGCGATCGCCAGCAGTTCCTTCATCCGCCGTAGCGAACGCCCCAAAGCCGCCGAGGAAGTCACCGGCTCGATCGTGCGCTCGCCCTTCGTCGCGGGTGAACCGATCCGCGACCCGAAATTGATCAAGGCAAACGGATCCGGCTTCATGGCCGCGATCCTTCCGCAAGGAATGCGCGCGATATCGACCGAAATTTCGCCGGAGACCGGCGCCGGCGGCTTTATCCTGCCGAATGACCGCGTGGATGTCGTTCTGACCAGGCGGGAAAAGAATCCGGATCCGAAAGCTACCGGGGATCTCGTGATTTCCGAAGTCAAACTTTTGAACATTCGCGTTCTCGCAATCGATCAGGCCCCGAAGGAAAAGGACGGCCAGAATTCCGTCATCGGCAAAACCGTCACGCTCGAGTTGAAACCCGAACAGGTTCCGGTTCTGGCCGCCGCGCGTCAGGCCGGCACGCTGTCACTCTCGTTGCGCAGCATCGCCGACGCCAACCAGGCTGAAGTCGTCATCGACGACCGAACCCGCCTGGTCGGCCACATCAATGTGGTTCGCTACGGAGTGAACAACCCCGCGGCGGTTCAAAAGTGACCAAAGGACCAGACGATATGAAGTACAGGGAAAATGAGCTTCCGATGCGGGCCCTCTGGGTCCGCGCCCTGTCGTTTTCGGCCGCGGCGGCGATGGTACTCAATCCAGCGCTGGTTCCGGCGGTGGCTGCCGACTATCGCCCGATTCCTCAGGCCGCCGCCGATGGGCAGATGAACGCACGGTTTCTCCCGCTCGGTGTCGGCAAGTCGATCGTGATCGACCTGCCGCGCGATATCAAGGACGTGCTGGTCGCCGACCCGAAAATCGCCAATGCGGTCGTACGCTCGGCGCAGCGCGCTTACATTATCGGCGCTGCGGTCGGCCAGACCAACATCATATTCTTCGAATTCGGCGGGCCAGCAGATCGCGGCCTATGACATCGCCGTCAAACGCGACCTCAATGGTGTGCGCGCCGCGCTCAAGCAGATACTGCCGAATTCCGACATTCAGATCGAAGGTCTCGGCGACGGCGTGATCCTCACCGGCACGGCGGCAAACCCGATCGAGGCGCAGCAGGCGGGCGACCTCGCGGCGCGGCTGGCAGGCGGCGCTGACAAAGTCGTCAATTCCATCGCGGTCAAGGGCCGCGATCAGGTGATGTTGAAAGTGACCGTCGCCGAAGTCGCGCGGTCGATCATCAAGCAATTGGGCATCGATCTTTCCGGCCAGTTCAGCTACGGCACCGCGGTTGTGAACTTCAACAACACAAACCCGTTCACGGTTACGGGCCAGCCGCTGGTCGGCAACAACGCCATCACCACTTCTTTCGGTAGCACCCCGTCGGTCACGGCCACCTTGCGCGCAATGGAAAGCGCCGGCGTCACGCGAACGCTGGCTGAGCCAAATCTGACGGCTATTTCCGGCGAATCCGCGACCTTCATCGCCGGTGGCGAATTCCCGATTCCAACCGGCGTGACCTGTCAGACGACGGCTGCCGGCGCCGTCGGACAGTGCGCACCGTCGATCGCCTACAAGAAATTCGGCATTTCACTCAACTTCACGCCGGTGGTGCTGACCGAAGGCCGCATCAGCCTCCGGGTCATGACGGAAGTGTCGGAAGTCTCCAACGACAACTCGATCACCGTGACGGGTATCACCGTTCCTTCGGTCAAGACCCGCCGCGCGGAAACGACCCTCGAAATTCCCTCCGGAGGCTCGATGGCGATGGCCGGCCTGATCCAGGACCAGACCAAGCAGGCGATCAACGGCCTCCCCGGGCTTTCGCAGTTGCCGGTACTGGGCACGCTGTTTCGCAGCCGCGATTTCCAGGACAACAAGACCGAGCTGATGGTGATTGTGACGCCTTACGTCGTTCGCGCGGTCGCGCAGAAGGACCTGTCGCGTCCGGACGACGGCTTCGCCTCGGCGTCCGATCCGCAATCGGATCTGCTTGGCAGCATCAACCGTATCTACGGCGCTCCCGGCCGCAACGAGCCGAGCCAGAACTATCGCGGCACTTACGGCTTTATCACGGACTGAGGCGGGACAAGGACGAAAACTATGACAGCCAGGATACCCGTCGAAGTCAGGCGCGTCCTCCGCATCGCGGGGGCGCTTATCGGCCTCGCAACCGCGCTTGGCGCCTGCACGCATACCGACGAGGTAGCGACAACGGCGAGCGTTCCCGACGACTATCGTCTCAGGCATCCGATTACGATTCAGGAATCCAATCGCTCCGTCGTGATCTTTGTTGGGCAGGCTCGCGGTGGTCTGTCGGCGGAGCAGCGCGCCGACGTGATGGGACTGGCCCAGATCTGGCTGCAAGAGGGCACGGGCGCGATCGTGGCCGACGTTCCGGTCGGCACCCCCAACTCGCGGGCGGCCGCCGACGCATTCCGTGAAGCTCAGGCCCTGCTGACGGCGGCCGGCATACCGGCGCGCGGCGTCACGATGCGTCACTACCGTCCGGATGATCCACGTCAACTGGCGACACTGCGCCTGAGCTACCCGAAAATCACGGCGGTGGCCGGCCCATGCGGGCTGTGGCCCGAGGACCTTGGTCCCTCGATCAAGGACAAGGGCTACCTGGAGAACAAACCCTATTACAACTTCGGCTGCTCCTATCAGCGCAACATGGCGGCGATGGTCGACAACCCTGCTGACCTCGTGCAGCCGCGGGCCGAGACCCCGCCCTATACCCAGCGGCGCACCGAAGGCTTCGAGAAATATCGCAAAGGCACGACCACCGCGACCACCTACCCCGAAGGCGAAAAAGCCAAACTCAGCGATACAGGCAAATGATCAGTTACGCGCGCCAGAATTCAGAAGCAGAGCCGGAGGGTGCTCCGCCACCGGCGGAAGACCACATCGCACCCGCGCCACGGGTGTCGGTGCAGGCTTTCTGCGAAACGGTCGAGACGGCCGCGGCGGTGCAGTCGGCGGGCGAGGATCGCCGGCTTGCCAAGGCGCATCTGAAGATTCAGATGGGCGGCATGGCCGCCGCGATCGAAGCCTATCGCACAGCGCCGACGCCGAACGTGATCATTCTGGAGACCGAGGGCCGCAACGACATCCTGAACGGCCTCGACCAGCTCGCCACCGTATGCGACGCGGGCACGCGGGTGATCGTGATCGGCCGTATCAACGACGTCACGCTGTACCGCGAACTGGTGCGCAGGGGAGTCAGCGACTATGTGATCGTGCCGATCAATACGCTGGACGTGGTGCGCTCGATCTGCGGGCTATTCACCTCTCCCGAAGCAAAGGCCGTGGGCCGCATCATCGCCATCGTCGGCGCCAAGGGCGGTGTCGGCTCATCGACGGTCGCTCACAACGTTGCCTGGTCGATCGCGCGCGACCTGACGCTGGATTCGGTCGTGGCCGATCTCGATCTCGCCTTCGGCACCGCCGGCCTCGACTACAACCAGGATCCCGCGCAGGGCATTGCGGACGCGGTGTTCTCGCCCGACCGGGTCGATACCGCCTTTCTCGACCGCCTGCTGTCGAAATGCACCGATCACCTCAGCCTGCTGGCCGCGCCGGCAACGCTCGATCGCGTCTACGATTTTGGCGCCGAGGCCTTTGATGCAATTTTCGACACGCTTCGCACCACGATGCCGTGCATCGTACTCGATGTCCCGCATCAATGGTCGGGCTGGACCAAACGCGCGCTGGTGGCTGCCGACGACATCTTGATCGTCGCGGCACCCGACCTCGCCAACCTGCGCAATACCAAAAATATCTTTGACCTGTTGAAGGCTGCGCGGCCCAACGATCGGACGCCGCTTTATTGCCTCAACCAGGTCGGCGTTCCCAAACGGCCAGAGATCAATGCGAGTGAATTCGCCAAGGCGATCGAAAGCGAGCCGATCGTGTCGATCGCTTTCGATCCCCAGATGTTCGGCGCGGCCGCCAATAACGGTCAGATGATCGCGGAGATCTCCGAAAATCACCGCAGCACCGAAATGTTCCGGCAGATCGCGCACCGGCTCACCGGCCGCGGCGAGACCAAAAAGCCGCGGGGTTCGTTCCTGTCACCTCTGCTTGGAAAATTGCGGGCAAAATAGTCTGACCCGTCTGGAGTATCGTCGTGTTTGGTAAGCGTAGCGGAACGGAAGGCGATTCGAGGAGCGCACGGCCTGTGGCTTCCGCGCCGGAGCCCTCGCCCGGTGCCGCGGTAGCCTCGCGGACGCCGTCGCCGCCGACTGTCTCCTCGCCACCTTTGTCACCCGCCAAGCAGGCGCCCCCGCCGCCGGCGGAAGCCCGGCGCTCCGACAGCTATTACCAGGTCAAGGCGACGATCTTCGGCGCGCTGATCGAGGCGATCGACCTCGCGCAGCTTGCCAAGCTCGACGGCGAATCGGCCCGCGAAGAAATCCGCGATATCGTCAACGAGATCATCGCGATCAAGAACATCGTGATGTCGATTGCCGAGCAGGAAGAGCTGCTTGACGACATCTGCAACGACGTCCTCGGTTATGGCCCGCTCGAGCCGCTTTTGGCCCGCGACGACATCGCCGACATCATGGTCAACGGCGCCGGCACGGTCTACATCGAAGTCGCCGGCAAGATCCAGCGCACCGGCATTCGTTTTCGCGACAACCAGCAGCTGCTCAACATCTGCCAGCGCATCGTCAGCCAGGTCGGCCGGCGTGTCGACGAATCCTCGCCAATCTGCGACGCCCGCCTTGCCGACGGCTCGCGCGTCAATGCCATCGTCCCGCCGCTGTCCCTTGACGGCCCTGCGCTGACCATTCGCAAATTCAAAAAGGACAAGCTGACGCTCGATCAGCTGGTCAAGTTCGGCGCGATTTCGCCGGAAGGCGCCGAAATCCTCCAGATCATCGGCCGGGTCCGCTGTAACGTCCTGATTTCAGGCGGCACCGGTTCGGGCAAGACGACGCTTCTCAACTGCCTGACCAACTATATCGACGAAGAAGAGCGCATCATCACCTGCGAAGACGCCGCCGAGCTTCAGCTGCAGCAGCCGCACGTGGTGAGGCTGGAAACCCGGCCGCCCAATATCGAAGGCGAAGGCCAGATCACCATGCGCGAACTGGTCCGCAACTGCCTGCGTATGCGGCCCGAGCGGATCATCGTCGGCGAAGTCCGCGGACCGGAGGCGTTCGACCTTCTGCAAGCCATGAACACCGGCCATGACGGGTCGATGGGCACGCTGCACGCCAACAATCCCCGCGAAGCCCTGTCGCGCTGCGAATCCATGATCACCATGGGCGGCTTCTCGCTGCCTTCGCGAACCATCCGCGAGATGATCTGCGCCTCGATCGACGTGATCGTTCAGGCCGCCCGTTTGCGCGACGGCTCTCGGCGCATCACGCACATCACCGAGGTGATGGGCATGGAAGGCGAAACCATCATCACCCAGGATCTGTTCCTGTACGACATGGTCGGCGAGGACGCCAACGGCAAGATCATCGGCCGGCACCGCTCGACCGGCATCGGCCGGCCGCGCTTCTGGGAACGGGCCCGTTATTATGGCGAAGAGAAGCGGCTTGCCGCTGCCATCGACGCCGCCGAAGTCGCCCCGGCGGGCTGAGTGAGGAGAGCGCCATGAAAATGCAAGTACTCGCTTTGGCCTTTCTCGCCACCGCCGCGATCGGCGGCCTGGCCTGGGTCTTTATCTACCCGATGCTTTCCGGAGAAAGGAAAGTCCAAAGCCGGCGTGCTTCTGTTTCCAAGGCAGAGCCGGTAGCGGCGCGCCAGACGCAAAAGGAACAGCGTTCCCGCCGCGAACAGGTCGAAGGAACGCTCAAGGAAGCCGAATCGCGCCGCGCGAAAGACGCCAAGGTAACGATGAGCACCCGCTTGATGCAGGCGGGACTCGATTGGGAACCGCGCAAGTTCATGATCATTTCCGGCATTCTCGCTGTCGCCGCCTTCGCGGGTGCGATGGTCGCAGGCGGCGGGCCGCTTGGCGCTATCGGCATGGCGTTCGCCGCCGGCTTCGGCCTGCCGCGCTGGATGCTGAGCTTTCTGAAGAAACGGCGGGAAAAGGCCTTTTTGCGCGCGCTGCCCGATGCGGTCGACGTGATCGTTCGCGGCATCAAGGCCGGTCTGCCGCTGTTTGAATTGCTCAAGGTCGTCGCGGCCGATTTGCCGGAGCCGCTGCGGTCCGAATTCATGGCTATTATCGAAACACAGGCGATCGGCATGCCGCTCGGCGAAGCCTGCGGCCGCCTGTTCGAACGGATGCCGGTACCGGAGGCGAACTTCTTCGGCATCGTCATCGCGATCCAGCAAAAATCCGGCGGCAACCTCTCCGAAGCGCTCGGCAACCTCTCCAAGGTGCTGCGCGACCGCAAGAAGATGGCCGAGAAGATTCAGGCGATGTCGATGGAAGCCAAGGCTTCTGCAGGCATCATCGGCTCGTTGCCGCCGATCGTCATGTTACTCGTCTACCTGACGACGCCCGACTACATCTCGCTGTTGTGGACGCATCCGACAGGCCAGCTGATGCTGGTCGGTTGCTTGGTCTGGATGTCGATAGGCATCCTTGTCATGAAAAAAATGATCAACTTCGACTTCTGATGGTGCCGCATGATTAGTTTTATGGTCGACAAGCTCCACGATCCGCATTTCATGACGATGCTGCTGGCCGCCATCGCGGTCAGCGCCACCGCCTATACGTTGATCATGCCGCTGTTCGCCGGCGAGGGGCTGGCCAAACGCATGAAGGCGGTCGCCAGCGAGCGCGAGCGGATCCGGGCGCGGGAGCGCGAGCGTCTCAACAAGAACGAAAAAGTGTCGCTGCGGCAGACGCCGAAACAACTCGTCTCCAAGGTGGTCGAAGACTTCAACCTCACAAAATACCTCGCGCAGGAGGCCGCGCGCGACAAACTCACGCAGGCGGGTTATCGCGGCCAGGCGCCCTATGTCACGTTCCTGTTTTTTCGGCTGGTGACGCCGATTGTGCTGTTCATCGCGGCTGTGCTCTATGTCTTCGTGATCTCGCACATGGAAAAATCGGTTCCGGTGAAGATCGGCATGTGCGTCGCGGCCGCATATCTCGGTCTGCAGGCCCCGATGCTGTTCCTGAAGAATGCGATTTCGAAGCGCCAGTTGTCGATACGGCGCGCCTTCCCGGACTCGCTCGACCTGCTGTTGATCTGCATCGAATCCGGCATGTCGATCGAAGCCGCATTCCGGAAAGTCAGCGTCGAGATCGTGACCCAGTCGGTCGCGCTATCGGAGGAATTTACGCTGACCACGGCCGAACTGTCTTACCTGCAGGATCGCAAGGTCGCTTATGAAAATCTCGCCAAACGCACCGGCGTCGACGGCGTGAAGTCGGTCTGCCTCGCCCTGCAACAGTCGGAACGCTACGGAACGCCGCTGGGCCAGAGCTTGCGCGTCATGGCGCAGGAAAATCGCGACATGCGCATGAACGAGGCCGAGAAGAAGGCCGCCGCGCTGCCGCCGAAACTGACCGTGCCGATGATCCTGTTCTTCCTGCCGGTGCTGTTTGTGGTCATCCTCGGGCCGACCGGCATCAAGGTCGCCGCCATGCAATAAAACGCTAGAGAAGCAGCACACCTCTCGGCGATTTTTTTGGAGTCAATCCGCTGCTTGGCTGTCATTCCGGGCGAGCGAAGCTTGAGCTACGATGTGCAATTTCACATTGTAGAATCTCGAGATTCCCGGTCTGGTCCGCAGCCTGTCATTGGGCGCGCATTCGCGCGGCCCGTTGTGACCATCCCGGAATGACAGCAAATATCACTCCGGACGGCTGAGCGAAGCCACAGGCGTTTTGCCAGCGCTGCCGCCGTGGGAATCATCTTTCCGGTTCAGCATCTGCTTGAGATAGGCGACGTTGGCTGCCGCCTCGTCGGCGGGGAGATCGGCGCGGACGATCTGTTCGGCCTCTGCAAAGCGGCCTTGCAGGCCAATCACCAATGCCAAATTCTGCCGCACCCGCGCATCGGTTTTCCCGCTGCCATAGGCCTGGCGAAGCGCCTCCTCGGCCTTTGGCAAGTTCCTAGACAACATGTAGGACAGGCCGAGATTCGAAAGCACAGTGGGCTCGTCCGGGGCGATCTTCAGCGCGCTCACGTAATAACGGCGAGCTTCCTCGTGACGGCCGAGTTGATCGAGCGCGGTTCCCTGCACCGACAGAAGCCGCCAATCAGGATTTTCGGGCGAGTGCGCCCGGCCGAGGACGTCAAGCGCCTGCTGGAAGTTACCGTTGTCCACCAGCGCCCGGCCATAGGCCGCGAGCAGCGCCTTGTCGCCGGGATGGGCAATGGTGGCCTGCTCCAGCATGGCGGCGGCCTGGCTGCGCTGACCGGAGGCCCGCAGCGCCTGGCCATAGGCCAACGCGGCTTCGGCATTCTTGGGATCGGCGCGATAGCGTTCGCCGGCGGCGTCCACCGCTTGATGCGGATCGGCATCGGCGCTGGCCGGGGTCTTGGGCAAAATGGATCCCGTTACATCGGACATGGTCTGGCAGCCGCCAAGCCCGGCGAGCAAAATCGCCGTCATGGCAACGGATGCAAGAAACCGGGTGGACTGCTGACGCATGCACGGGACTCACGGATATCGGCGGCAAACCGGGCCGAATTTACGCAAGCAATATTCTGTTAACCCTAATACGGGGTTAACGCTGGCCTCGGGTCGGCCCCGGCCACTCCCGTGATTTCCGGCGACCGAGGGCCGGCGACCCTCAGCCCGTGCCGGCTATTTGTGATGCTTGCGCAGGTAGGCGTGCAGCGAGTCCGTGCCGGTCTCCGCCAGGAGGGTCTTCAGCATCATGTCCTTGCGCCTGCCGTTCGCGAAGTGCTCGCCGTAGGTCTTGCGAAGTGTGCCGACGCGCGTGTTGCCATGCTTCTTGTCGATGCGGCCCGTCGTGTCGCGATGCCGGCCGTCCAGACCTTTCTTAGCCACCTTCTTCTTAGCCATCTAACACTCCCCTGCTGATCCAATGCGCGAAAGACTATCATGGCCGCGCCGGAACATGTAGATGGCGCCGCCATCCGTACCGATACCGCAGATCTGAAGTCACTGTAGCTAACGCGAAGTGGGCACTGGCTTGGCATCATATGCCATTGTAGAATCCCGAAAGCGCGCAAGAGGCTGTCTTGCAGCCGTCACTTCAACTGAAGATCAAGCATGACCTCCGTGTTCGAGACCGCACCCGCAACGCCGGCGATTCCCATTACGTTTGCGACCAAAGCGACATGGGAAGCAATCTCTGCCGGCCTTCCCGAACCCTCCCGGCAATTCGCCCGTGCCAACGCTTTTGCGGCCAAACCGGGAGCGTATCTGGCGTTGCCGGCCACGAGCGGCGAGATCGCGCAGGTGGTGTTCGGGCTAGACAGCGAGAGCAGCAAATTCCGCGATCCGTTCCGGCCCGGCCAGTTGCCCGGCCTGCTACCGCCAGGCGTTTATCGCTTCGCCAATGTCACTTCTGAACAGGCACATCTTGCGACGCTCGCTTTCGCGCTCGGCTGTTATCGGTTTGGCCGTTACCGAAAATCGGAAGTCCCCGAGGTCCGCCTGGTGCCGCCTGACGGCGTCGATATCGCCGACCTCGCGCGGATGGCGGAAGCTGCCACGCTCGCGCGTGATCTCATCAATACGCCTTCCAACGATATGGGTCCGGAAGAACTGGCGCAGGCGGCGCAACAGCTCGCCGAACGTTTTGACGCCAAGTTCAGCTGCATCGTTGGTGAAGAGCTGACCCGGCAGAACTTTCCCTTGATTCACGCCGTCGGCATGGCATCGACGCGCGCCCCGCGCCTGATCGATTTCACCTGGGGCGACCCGTCTCATCCCAAGGTGACGCTGGTCGGCAAAGGGGTCTGCTTCGATACCGGCGGGCTCGACCTGAAGCCTTCCAGCGGCATGCTGATCATGAAAAAGGACATGGGCGGCGCGGCCAACGTGCTCGCTCTGGCGCAAATGGTGATGGATGCCCGCCTCAAGGTGCGATTGCGGGTTCTGATTCCGGCGGTGGAGAATGCGGTGGCCGGCAATGCCTTCCGTCCACTCGACATCTTTACCTCGCGCAAGGGCCTTACTGTCGAGATCGGCAACACCGATGCGGAAGGCCGCTTGGTGCTGGCCGATGCGCTGGCGCTTGCCGACGAAGAAAAGCCCGACCTGCTGATCGATCTCGGCACACTCACTGGCGCGGCGCGGGTGGCGCTCGGCCCTGATTTGCCGCCGTTTTACACCGACGACGAAACCTTGGCCGAGGCAATTTCAGCTTGCGCCAAGCAAGAGCACGATCCGCTGTGGCGGCTGCCGCTGTGGCCGCCTTACGATAGCTGGCTCGATTCCAAGGTCGCCAACATCAACAATGCGCCATCGAGCGGCTTTGCCGGCTCGATCACCTGCGCCCTGTTTCTCCAACGCTTTGTCGAGGCCGCCAAAAGCTGGTTGCATGTCGATATCTATGGCTGGACGCCGACCGCCAAGCCGGCGCGTCCGGAGGGAGGCGAATGCCAGGCTGCACGCGCCATCTATCGGCTGTTGAGCAACCGCTATGGATGATGATCCGCGCCTGACGCCAGCGAGGGGCGACATTGCCGCGAAACATCTCGAAGGCAAGCTCAAAGCTGCGCGCTTTGTCACCGGCGAGGAATTCGAAATCTCGGATGCGCTGGCCCCGCTTCGCCGCGCGCCATCCTCGGACACGGAACTCTCGACGCAGGCGCTCAAGGGCGAGCGCGCGACCATCTATGACCGTAACGGCGAAGGCTGGGCCTGGGGTCAACTCAACGGCGACGGTTATGTCGGCTGGTTGCCGGATCAGGCGCTGAAAAAGCCTGTCGGCCCGCCAACCCACAAGGTCACGGTCTTGCGGACGTTTGCCTTTCCGGGCCCCTCGATCAAGCTGCCGCCGGCCGAGACTCTTGTAATGGGCAGCTTGCTGACGGTGCCGCGCGAGGAAGGCTCCTTCGCCGTGACGCGCGAGGGCTGGTATCTGCCGCGGCAGCATCTGGGCCCGATCGACCGCCATGTCGGCGATTTCGTCGCAGTCGCGGAGGCGTTTGCCGGCACGCCCTATCTGTGGGGCGGCAAGAGCAGTCTCGGCATTGATTGTTCGGGGTTGGTTCAGGTCTCGCTCACCGCTGCCGGCATACCCTGCCCACGCGACAGCGACATGCAGCAGGACGGGCTCGGCAGGGCGCTGGGTCCAAGCGATATCAAGAAGCACAAGCGCGGCGACCTGATTTTCTGGAAGGGCCATGTCGCGATCGCGCGCGATGCCGACACCATCGTTCATGCCAACGCCTATCATATGGCCACGACCATCGAGCCCACGCAGGAAGCCATTGCACGCGTCAAGGCCTCCGGCAGCGAGGTCACGGCGATCAAGCGTTTGGGATAAGCCGTTTCGACGCCGTCAACCGTGAACCTTTGAAAGGAAAGTTTTCAAACGCGGGAGCACCAGATCGCCGCGAATTGCTAAAGCGGCATGATCACATTCCGGAAAACTGACAAACGACGCGTTTGAAAGTTTAGATGCGCATTGCCGCACGGGCGCGAGGCGCGGGACCAGCTTTCCCACCATCAGCAGGCAAGGCCATCGACGCGATCACATCGCGCGCAAGGCATCGAGATCGTTGGCGAGCCAACGCTCTCGTGTCGCCGACGGAAGACGGCTGCCAAAGATATAATCCAGTACGGCCTAAAGCGCCTCACGGTTTTTCTGCATCAGGGCGCGAAATGATCGCATGCTTTCGGCGTAGGGATGGGCGGCGACGAAGGTGAATGACCCGAAGCGTTACGGGGCATCTTTCGCGAGGCCAAATCCGATCCAGCCGCCCAGCGAATATCCGAAGTAATCGGCTTTCTGGACGCCGAGTTCATCCATGACGGCAAGAACATCGGAGGCGCGGAACGCGACGGCAGTCACGTTCGTTTGCCCGGCCTCGGGTTGCAACGGTGTCACCTTCAAGTTTGGAGGCTGCCTGGTGACGATCTGAAGATAGCCCTCTTCACCCGGGTCAAGCGCTGCCGCGACCGCGCGATGAACACAGCCGCCAACCCTGGAGCCAAGCTCCTCCTCGCCCTTTCTGCGCAATGTGAACCAACATGATCGCTCCTCTCCATCCGGCCGGTAGCCCGGCGCGTTCGATCAAAAGCTGAATTCGACGCCGGCGGCGCTACACGAGCACGCGCTGGTCGCGATAGGACTTGCCGCCACGCGAGAGTGTGACCGTGCCGCCGCGCGCTTCGATGACGGGCAGCGCCGCGAGCGCGTTCACGACATGATGCATGGTCGGGAGGTCCGCCCAATCTGCCTTGTGAAAGCGCACCGTACCGACGCCGACCTCGCGTTGCTCGACATGTCTGTCCGGATCGGCGGCCGGCGTCAGCGTCACCTGGCATAGATCCGTCTCGCCCCATGCGCCGGTTCGCGGCTTGTATTTCAGCATCAGGGTTCCGTCAGAAGCAGCGCCTTCCGGCGCGTGCTCTGCGTCCTGCAACTGCGAAACCTCGAGATCGAGAAAGCGGAATCCCCTCCAGCCTGCCGTGCAGATCTGAACCCCGTTCCACCGGCGGGCGTCCTCGATATCCGCATAGAGTTTGGGATGTCCGATCTCGTCGCGCCCGGTGATGATCGCATCGGTGAGATTCTCCCAGACAACGGCCAGAAACTTGCCGGTGGCCTGGTCCCGGCTACCTTTGTATGACGCCGGCCAGCTGACCCAGATCATCGTGTAGCCACGCCCCGCGAGCCAGTCGATATCCGTCATATGGTGAGATTCGACCGTGACCACTGGTTCGCCGGCCAAAATGAAACCCTCCGGCAAATGCCTTTCCAGCACCACGGGATCGGTCAGGAAGCTCACCGCAACCGACGTTGTTCGCCGGCTGCGCTTCGGGTCGGCCATGGTGTCGCCCGGCCATTGGCGAGGTCCATCCGCCGGTCCGAAATGCGTCGGCATCCGGTAGATGCGCCCGGCATCAAATCGATAGGTCATTAGTGGTTTCCTTACTTATAGGCGCCGATCTTTGACATTCTTGTCAAAGTTGACAGACATGTCAACAATAAATTTGACATCCTTGTCAAAGATAAGATATGTGAGCCCCCATGGTTGGCACGCGACAGTTCGACGAGGACGCAATGCTGGAGGTCGCGCTGAAGACCTTCTGGCAGAACGGATTTGCAGCGACATCGATGATCGACGTGGCGGAAGCTACGGGGGTTCAGCGCGGCAGTCTCTATAATGCCTATGGCGACAAGGAGCGGCTGTTCCTGCTCGCCTTCGAGCGCTACGCAGCCCGCTTTCTCGATTCTGTCAGGCAGGCATTGTCGAACCCAGATCCCGCGGTCGCGCTGACGGCCTTGCTCAAGGGGATCATCGCCAACTGGACCGAAGGCGGCGCGGCGCGCGGCTGCCTGACGACCAAGACGATGATCGAATTACATCTTGCCGGCAAAGCGATCGAGGCGCGGGTCAAGCAGCTGCTCGAGGATTTGACCGCCCTCATTCGGGATGCGCTTTCGGCGCCGGCCGCGAGTTCGAAAGCTCAGTTGCGATCCAGAAATTGCCGCGGACCTTGTCGTCACCTTCACGCGAGGACTGGCGGTGATGGAACGTGTCGATCGAAACACCAGGCACCTGGAAAAAATGTCGCAACAATTCGTGCGCCTCCTGGTGCCGGAAGCCAAGCGCCGCCGTAGCGCCTAGTCGCGCCCCGATCAGGTTCAGCGAGTGCCGAAGGGCCCACTGAAAAATTCGACCATCATCCATGTCCTTTGCGAGATGGTATCCCGCGTGGATGCGCGCTATCAGATGCATCAACAACCCGCGAGTTCATGATGCCTCACCTCACTTCCCTGCTCGGCTTTGCCCTTGTCTCCTTCGGCATGGTGCTCACGCCGGGCCCGAACATGATCTATCTGATCTCCCGCTCGCTGACGCAGGGACCTGCCGCCGGCATCGTATCGCTCGGCGGCGTTGCGCTCGGCTTTGTGTTCTATATGTTATGCGCGGCGTTCGGCATTACCGCGCTCTTGTTCGCGGTGCCCTATGCTTACGACGCGCTTCGGCTTGGCGGCGCGGCATATCTACTTTGGCTGGCGTGGCAGGCGTTGAAGCCGGGCGGCCGCTCGCCGTTTCAGGTCAAGACACTCAAGATCGACGGACCACGCAAATTGTTTGCGATGGGATTTGTCACCAATCTGCTCAATCCCAAGATCGCGATGCTCTATCTGGCGCTGCTGCCGCAATTCATCGATCCCGCGGCAGGCAGCGTGCTCGGGCAGTCGCTGGTGCTGGGTGCGATCCAGATCGTGATCAGCGTCAGCGTCAACGCCATGATTGCGCTCGCGGCCGGATCGATCTCGCGCTTCCTCGGCACGCGGCCGACCTGGCTACTGGTGCAGCGCTGGCTGATGGGCACCGTGCTCGCGGGGCTTGCGGTGCGGATGGCGCTGGAAACGCGGCGGGCCTAGTCCAGCTTCGCCTCCATGCCCCGCTTGACCGCGGGCCGCGACATCAATGCGTCGTACCAGCGGCCGACATGGGGGAAATCCGCGAAAGACACCTTGTGGCGCTCGTGACGCCACGCCCAGCCGAGGATCGCGAAGTCCGCGACCGATATCGGACCGGCAACAAATTCATGGTTCGCCAGGCGCCGATCCAGCACGCCATAAAGGCGGATCGTCTCGGCCATGTAACGCTTCAGGCCGTAGGCGCGGTCCTGTTCGTTCTCCAGCGCAATGAAATGGTGCACCTGCCCCGGCATCGGCCCAAAACCACCCATCTGCCACATCAGCCATTCGTAGACGGGAATGCGATCGGCCAGGGGCACGGGTAGAAACTTGCCGGTCTTCTCGCCGAGATAAAGCAGGATCGCGCCGGATTCGAACACGCTGACGGGTTTGCCGCCGGGCCCGTCGGGATCGACAATGGCCGGAATCTTGTTGTTCGGGCTGATCGCCAGAAACGAGGGCGCCATCTGCTCGCCCTTGGAGATGTTGACCGGAACGACCTTGTAGGGCAGCCCCATCTCCTCGAGCGCCACGCTGATCTTGCGGCCGTTCGGCGTATTCCAAGTGTGCAGTTCAATGGTCATCGGGGTCCTTTGGGGGCGTTGATCGAGGCGCCAACGAGAGGAAAGCCTCTCGTAGCATCACCCGAAGGGTGCGCAAATGACCCTCCGCGCAGGGCCCTCCCCTGTTGACGGAGAGGGTTCCGCACTGGAATTCGAGGCTGTGCACGAATAGATTGCGCCTCCGATACGGAGATCATTTTGTCCAAATCTGCTTCCCGCGCCCGCCTCGTCGAGATCATTCGCAAGCGCTCCTTTGGCCGCGGCGAAATCACCTTGGCTTCGGGCCGCAAGAGCAGCTTCTACTTCAATCTCAAGCCGACCATGCTGGATCCGGAAGGCGCGGCATTGCTGGCCGAGTTGACCTATGAGGCGCTCAAGGATGACGGCCTTGATTATATCGGCGGGCTGGAAATGGGCGCGGTGCCGCTCGCCGGCGCCGTTGCCCAGCTCTCCTGGCTTAAGGGCCATCCGATCGCGGCCTTCTTTGTTCGCAAGAAACCGAAAGAGCATGGCGCGAGGCTGGCGGTCGAGGGTCTCGCCAAAAACGAAAGCCTGCACGGCAAGCGCGTGGTGATTGTCGAGGACGTCACCACGACGGGGGAATCTGCGCTGAAGGCGGTCGATGCGGTGCGCGATGCCGGCGGCGAAGTCGTCCTGGTGCTGACCATGGTGGACCGCGAGGAAGGCGCGATCGAAACCTTCGCCCAAGCCGGACTTGCCTTCCGCTGGCTGTTCCGGGCAAGCGAATACTTGAAGGAATAGAATCCCGCTTGAGACGAGAGCACTTTCTTTTCAGCTCCCAAGCCTCTGCTCATAGCTCGTTTACCATCCCGCACTAATGTCAGCGGCGTCGGCCAGTGCTGCCGGGGCGTAGTTTTAGTACGGGTGGAGTAAGCGTTGCGTAGGGAATTGACCGATCGGCGCCAGCGGCGCCGAAGGGCGTCCGTGGCTGCTATCGTTTTCGCCGGCGTTCTTCTTGCCAGCGACTTTGGGCTCGCGGCACGCGAAGCATCCGCCGAGGGTCTGTTCGACCTGTTCTTCGGCGGGCTCCAAAAACAGCAGCATCAGGCGCCGCCACAGGCGAGTTTTTTTGCTGATCCCAACCAGCAGCCCGCTCCACCGCCCCGGCCCGTGGCTTCCAGCGGCGGCCCTGCTTTTTGCGTGCGAAGCTGCGACGGAAAGTATTTTCCGCTCACGCGCAGCAACGCCTCGCCGGCCCAGATGTGTCAGGCCTTTTGTCCGGCGAGCCCGACCAGGGTCTTCTATGGCAGCAATATCGACAACGCCACGAGCGTGAGCGGTGAGCGCTATGCTGACAGCGAAAACGCTTTTGCCTATCGGAAGGCCCTGCGCGGGGATTGTACTTGTAACGGCCGCGACGCGGCCGGCCTCGCACCGGTCGATCTGACGCTGGATGCCTCGCTGCGCGCCGGCGACATGATCGCGACCACCGATGGGCTCGTGGCCTATTCCGGCATCAAGGTCGGCAATAACCAGAGCCCGGAATTCATTCCGGTCACCTCCTATCCCGGCCTGACGGCCGAGGTCCGTGCTCGCCTTGGCGAGATGAAAGTGGCCCCCGTCGCGGCTGACGCGATTGGCAACGAAGCGCCGAATAGCGATGTGGCATCGCCACTCACGTCTGTTCCAAAGCCAGCTCCCGCGCGTAACAAGCGTGCGGAATTGAACTAAGCACGTCATTCCGGGGCGGTGCGATGCACCGAACCCGGAATCTCGAGATTCCGGTTCTGGTCCTTCGGACCATCCCGGAATGACCAAAACTGGATTGCTCGTCGCGCTGTTCGCACATAACGAAAAGCCCCAACTCACCGTCCGACGATGACGCCGATCACGTTCGGCGCAGCGCGGTATTTCTCTTCGATCTGGGCCCGCGCCGCCGCGCGGTTTTCCGGAGTGAGCAGCCCCCGTTTCTCGGCCAGGATCATCCAGCAATAGCCCCACCAATCCGTCAGCATGCCCTCGTCGTCGACGAGGTCATAGCCTTGTTCGGCGGCAAAGAGACGCGCATGCGCCTCATCGAGCGAATCCAGGAAAACGTGGTCTGCATCGCAGAATAAGTCGTCGCTGATATCGTCGGTGGTGTAGCCCCAGACCGATTGGCAGACGGCGTTGAATTCTCGGTCGATTGCGTCGTCATCGACCAGCCGGCGGCGGGAGGTTTTATGCAGGCGCGACAGCGACCGGGCGAAGTCGGCGATGCGGGTGAGCGCGAATTGATCGAATGCGATGGTGGACATGTAGTCCTCGAAATCTCGGATAGACCATAGATGTTGTGTCGGGCGAATTCCGAATCACAATGATATATCAAAGACTTGCTAAAGTGTTCTTAATTTGTTCCGACGAAGCAAAACTCACCCCTTTAACAGGGATTGGCTTTGGACGGAGCGCGAAATGCCCAAGCGAGACATCATCCGAAAAGCCATTGAGTTAGGTCGTGACAAGGGCTTCGTGACCTTCGGAGAGCTCAACGCGATATGGCCCTCCGCCATGACCGAACCAGAAGACATCGAGGCCGTGCTGACCGCCTTAAATGACGAAGGATAAACGTTATTGAAGACGACGAGCCATAGGCTGGATCAGGCAGCAGAAGCCTATTAAATCGGCCCGGTCCTTGCATGAAAATCATGCAACAATTGCACAGTAAAGCCCCGGCTTTCGATCCGCCCGCAAGGTGCGTATCATGGGGGTAGTCGCAGGATTCGTATTTTGTCAGAGCCTTCACTTCCAGTGAATTTGCCAGCGCCGGGCCAGCCCATTGACGAGCTGGCGCTGACGGAGATCAAGAGCGCCATTCTAGCCAAGCTCCGGCTTGCGATCGGCAAGGACGCCGGTATGGCGACCAGGCACGATTGGTACAAGGCCGCAGCGCTCGCACTGCGCGACCGCATCGTGCACCGCTGGCTGACGGCGGAAAAACTGAGCTACGACGCGGGCCGCAAGCGCGTCTATTACCTCTCTCTCGAATTCCTGATCGGCCGCCTCTTCACCGACGCGCTGAACAACATGGGGCTGCTGGCGCTGTTCGACGCGGCATTGGGCGATCTCGGCGTCGGCCTGTCGGATTTGCGCAAATGCGAGCCGGACGCAGCGCTCGGCAATGGTGGCCTCGGGCGTCTCGCCGCGTGCTTCATGGAAAGCATGGCAACGCTCGGCATTCCCGCCATCGGCTACGGCATCCGTTACGATTTCGGTCTGTTCCGCCAGATCATCAGCAATGGCTGGCAGCAGGAATATCCCGACGAGTGGTTGAGCTTCGGAAACCCCTGGGAATTCCAGCGGCCGGAGGTGATCTACCAGGTCAATTTCGGCGGCGGTGTCGAACACGTCGATGCCAAGGGGCGCGACCGCGCAATCTGGCATCCGTCCGAGACCGTGCAGGCGGTCGCCTACGATACGCCGATTGTCGGATGGCGCGGTCAGAACGTCAACGCGCTCCGCCTGTGGTCCGCGCGCTCACCGGACCCGCTCAAACTCGACGTATTCAACACCGGCGACTACATTGGCGCCAGCGCCGAGGAAGCGCGCGCGGAATCGATTTGCAAATTTCTCTATCCGAATGACGAGAGCCCGGCGGGCCGCGAACTCAGGCTGCGCCAGGAATATTTCTTCGTCTCGGCGTCGCTGCAGGATCTCGTCAATCGTCATTTGGCCGCGGACGGACAAATACGCGGCCTCGCGGGAAAAGTCGCCGTGCAACTCAACGATACGCATCCGAGTTCTTGCCGTTACCGAATTGATGCGCATCCTCGTCGACCTGCACAACATTCGCTGGGACGATGCGTGGCAGATCACGGTCGCAACCCTGTCCTACACCAACCATACGCTGCTGCCGGAAGCCCTCGAAACCTGGCCGGTCGAATTGTTTCAACGGCTGTTGCCGCGGCATCTCGAGATCATCTACCGCATCAATGTCGGCCATCTCGCGCTCGCCGAGGAGCGCTGTCCCGGCGATGTCGATTTCCGCGCCTCCGTCTCCTTGATCGACGAGAAATCCGGAAGACGCGTGCGGATGGGGCAACTGGCCTTCGTCGGCTCCCATCGCATCAACGGTGTCTCGGCGATGCATTCCGATCTGATGAAGGAGACCGTGTTCCACGATCTCAACCATCTCTACCCCGGCCGCATCACCAACAAGACCAACGGCATTACCTTCCGCCGCTGGCTGATGCTGGCCAATCCGAAGTTGACCGACCTGTTGCGCGAGGCCTGCGGCGAAGCCGTGCTCGACGACTTCTCCCGGCTTCAGCTTCTCGAAAAAAGCGCCGGCGACAGCGCATTTCAGGAAAAATTTCGTAACGTCAAGCATCACAACAAGATCGCGCTGTCGCGCCTGATCGGCGAGAGGATCAATATCAAGGTCGATCCGGCGGCGCTGTTCGATGTCCAGATCAAGCGTATTCACGAGTACAAGCGGCAACTGCTCAACATCGTGGAGGCGATCGCGCTCTATCATGCGATCAAGGACAATCCGCAAGGAAACTGGGTACCGCGCGTCAAGATTTTTGCCGGCAAGGCAGCCGCGAGCTATCGCTACGCCAAGCTGATCATCAAGCTGATCAACGACGTCGCCGAGACCGTCAACAACGATCCCGTGGTCGCCGGACGCCTGAAGATCGCGTTCCTTCCCGACTACAATGTCAGCCTCGCGGAAGTGATCATTCCGGCCGCCGATCTTTCCGAACAGATTTCGACCGCGGGCATGGAAGCCTCCGGCACCGGCAACATGAAACTCGCGCTCAATGGCGCGCTGACCATCGGCACGCTGGACGGCGCCAATATCGAAATCCGCGACCATGTCGGCGCGGAAAACATCGCGATCTTCGGCATGGAAGCGATGGATGTGGTGGTGCGGCGCAAGCAGGGGCTGGACGCCACCGATGTGATCCGGGCCTCACCCGGCCTCTCGCGCGCGATCAACGCGATCGGCAGTGGCGAATTCTCGCCCGGCGACAGCAGCCGCTTCGAGTTGATCGCGCATGCGCTGCGCCACCTCGATCATTACATGGTCAGCGCGGACTTCGATTCCTATTACGCCGCGCAGCGCGGCATCGACGCCCGCTGGCAGACGCAGGCCGCGTGGACGCGGGCTTCCATCCTCAACGTGGCGCGGATGGCCTGGTTCTCATCCGACCGCACCATCGCCGAATATGCCGACGATATCTGGAACGTCCCGGTGATTGGACATGCCCAGATCGAAAAGCTCCGCGCCGAAGGCTAAGACTCTACTCCCTGACAGCGCCATTGCCGGCGGTTTCCATGCGGAAGGCGGCAGCGAACAGAGCGCGAGTATAATCGCTCTTCGGACTCTTGAACAAATCCGCTGCCGGGCCTTCCTCCACCACCTTGCCATTGCGCATCACGATCAGATGGCTGGCGAGCGAGGCCACGACACGCAGGTCGTGCGAGATGAAGACGTAGGTCAGGTCGCGCTTGCGCTGTAGCTGGCGCAATAGATCGACCATCTGGGCCTGAAACAGCATGTCGAGCGCGCTGGTCGGTTCATCCAGCACCACGAAATTCGGTTCCAGCACCACGGCGCGCGCAATACTGATGCGTTGACGCTGGCCGCCGGAAAATTCGTGCGGGTAGCGGAAGCGCGTCGCCGGATCGAGACCGACATCGAGCAGCGCCCGGATCACGCGCGCTTCCCGATCGGCATCCGAGAGAGACTTCTGGTGCACGGTCAAGCCTTCGGCCACGATATCGCCGATCGACATGCGGGGACTGAGCGCACCGAACGGATCCTGAAACACGATCTGCATGTCGCGGCGGAAGGGGCGCATTTCCTCGAAACGCAGCCCCTGAATGTTCTTGCCCAGAAAAACGATCGGGCCATCGGAGGAAATCAGCCGCAATAGTGCGAGCCCCAGCGTGGTCTTGCCGGAGCCGGACTCCCCGACGACGCCGAGCGTTTCGCCCTTGCGTACTTTTAGACTGACGCCATCCACCGCCTTGATGTGACCGACCGTCGATCGCATCAAGCCACGCTTGATCGGAAACCAGACCTTGAGGTTGTCAGTTGACATCACGACGGGCGATGAAGGCCGCGGCGGGGCGGGGTCGGGCTTGGGTTCGGCAGCGAGCAGCGCGCGGGTATACGGATGTTTCGGCGCGGTAAAGACCTGCTCGACGAGCCCTTGTTCGACGATCTTGCCGCTGTTCATGACACAGACCACGTCCGCAATGCGGCGCACGATGCCGAGATCATGGGTGATGAACAGAAGGCTCATGCCGAGCCGTTTGCGGATGTCGGCAAGCAGCGCCAGGATTTGCGCTTGTACCGTGACATCGAGCGCGGTGGTCGGCTCATCGGCGATCAGGAGGTCTGGCTCGTTGGCGAGCGCCATCGCAATCATCACCCGCTGGCGCTGCCCGCCGGACAACTGGTGCGGATAACTCCCGAGCCGCATTTCCGGATCGGGAATACCGACCTGAGTCAAGAGCTCGAGCGTGCGCGCCCGCACCATCCGGCCGCCGACTTCATTGTGAAGCCGCAGGGCTTCGCCAATCTGCGCCTCGATCGTGTGCAGCGGATTGAGCGAGGTCATCGGTTCCTGAAAGATGATCGAGATGTCGTTGCCGCGGATGCTGCGTATTTCGTTCTCCGAGAGTTTCAGGAGTTCGCGCCCCTTGAACAGGATGCTGCCCGAGGGATGCGAGGCGCTCGGATACGGCAGCAGCTTCAGGACCGACAACGCGCTGACGGACTTGCCCGAACCGGACTCGCCGACCAGCGCCACGCACTGGCCACGCAGAATCGAAAACGAGATGCGATCGACCGCCGTCGACGACCCGCCCTGATGGCGAAACGCCACCGAGAGATCGCGAACATCAAGCAGGGGCTGGTTGATGGCGTCCATGGCTTCGCTCACCTGAACGTCTTGCGCGGATCGAAGGCGTCGCGCACGGCTTCGCCGATGAAAATCAGGAGCGACAGCATGATCGCTACCGCAAAGAACCCGGTGAAGCCGAGCCACGGCGCCTGAATATTGGCCTTGGCCTGCGACAGCAGTTCGCCAAGCGAGGCCGAACCAGGCGGCAGACCGAAGCCAAGGAAATCGAGCGCGGTAAGCGTCATCACCGATGAGGAGACGATGAACGGCAGGAATGTCATGGTCGCGACCATCGCGTTCGGCAACAGGTGCCGAAACATGATGACGGCGTTCGACACGCCGAGCGCCCGCGCCGCCTGGATGTATTCGAAATTGCGGCCGCGCAGGAATTCGGCGCGCACAAGGCCGACCAGCGAAACCCAGGAAAACAGCGCCATGATGCCAAGCAGGACAAAGAAGCCGGGCGGCAGCACGGCCGCGATGATGAGAAGCAAATAAAGATAGGGAATCGAATTCCAGATTTCGATGAAGCGCTGAAAGGAAAGATCGATCCAGCCGCCGAAATAGCCTTGCACGCCGCCCGCGGCGACACCGATGATCGAGGAGATGATGGTCAGGCTCAATCCGAACAGCACGGAGATACGAAAGCCGTAGATCACGCGTGCGACTACATCACGTCCCTGATCGTCGGTGCCTAACCAGTTATATTCGAGGTCGTGACAGCTCTTGAGTCCCTTTTTCTCCACGACTTCCTTGCACTGCTCCTCCGTCAGCCTCCAGGTCGGCGGCGACGGCGCAGCTGTCGGCAGGTCGAGATTATGCGTGTCGAAGGAATAGCGGATCAGCGGCCAGACGATCGTACCGCCTTTGTCGGCGATCAGCTTCTGCAAAAAAGGATCGCGATAATCGGCCGCGGTTTCGAAGTCGCCGCCGAATGTCGTCTCCGAATAAGTAACCAAGGCTGGCCAATAGAGATGGCCATCATACTTGATCAGAAGTGGCCGGTCGTTGGCGATCAGTTCGGCAAACAACGAGACAAAGAACAGGAGCAGGAAAATCCAGAACGACCAGTAACCACGCTTGTTCGATTTGAAATTCTGCCAGCGCCGGCGATTCAGCGACAACGGCTCGAACGCCTGCCCCGTCACCGGCACGGCTTCGCCGAGCGGAGCCGGCGTCTTTGTCTCGGGTGGCGGGGTGGCGGCGCCGGTGATAATCATCAGACTTCCCGCGCCTCGAAATCGATCCTCGGATCGACCCACATATAGGTGAGGTCGGTGATCAGGTTCACGACAAGACCGACCAGCGAGAAGATATAGAGCGTCCCGAATACGACTGGGTAATCGCGGTTGAGCACGCTTTCAAAAGAGAGCAAGCCGAGGCCATCAAGCGAAAAGATGTTCTCGATCAGAAGCGAACCTGAGAAGAAAGCGTGGATAAACGCGCCGGGAAACCCGGCGATCACGATCAGCATGGCGTTACGGAAGATGTGACCGTATAGCACCCGTTGTTCGCTACAGCCCTTGGCGCGCGCGGTCATCACATACTGCTTGCGGATTTCATCCAAAAACGAGTTTTTGGTCAACAGCGTCATGGTCGCAAACGCACTGAGCGCCATCGAAATAAGCGGCAGCACGAGGTGCCAGGCATAATCGACGACCTTCCAGTACCAGGGAAATTGCGACCAGCCGTCCGAGGTCAGCCCGCGCAACGGGAACAGATTGAGGTACGATCCGCCAGCGAGGAGAATGATCAGGAGGATCGCAAACAGAAAGCCCGGAATCGCAAATCCGATGATGATCACCGTCGAGGTCCAACTGTCGAAGGGGGAACCTTCCAGGACCGCCTTGCGAATGCCGAGCGGAATCGCGATCAGATAGGTGATGAGGGTCATCCAGATGCCAAGCGAAATCGAGACCGGAAGCTTCTCCTTGATCAGTTGCACCACGCTGATGTCGCGGAAATAGCTCTTGCCAAAATCGAAGCGGGCGTAATTCCAGACCATCAGGGCAAAGCGTTCAGGCGCAGGCTTGTCGAAACCGAACTGCTTCTCGAGGCTCTTGATGAAATCGGGGTCGAGACCCTGCGCGCCGCGGTATTTTGAACTGACGACGTCAGCCCCCGCACCGCCAGGGCCCACCGGGCGGAAATCGCTGCCGCTGCCGGAGATACGAGAGTTGGCGCCGGTATCAGCACCCGAAAGCTGCGCGATTACCCGCTCCACGGGTCCGCCCGGTGCAAACTGCACCACAATGAAAGCGACGAACATGATTCCGAGCAGGGTCGGAAACATCAACAAGATTCGGCGTACGATATAGGCGCTCATGAATTATTTCGCCTGCTCGAGCTTCTCGGCCTTTGCGGCGTCGTACCACCAGTTTTCCGGCGCGCCCACGCCGGATGCGTAGCGTGGCGGCTTGGCCGGATGGCTGAACGCGTCCCAATAGGCGACTGGATGCGTGGCGCGGTACCATTGCGGAATCCAATAGCGGCCGGCGCGGAAGACGCGGTCCAGCGCGCGGCATGCCGCCGTCAGATCCGCTCGTGATTGCGCCCCGATGGCCTTTTCGACCAGCGCGTCAATGGCTGGGCTCGCGACGCCTGCCAGATTATATGAGCCCTTGGTCGCGGCAGCCTCCGAGGTGAAGTATGGGCGCAGACTGTCCCCCGGCGTCGCCGACATGCTGAGCCGCTCTGTTGTAATGTCAAAATCAAAGGCCTCAACGCGGGCCCGGTATTGGACAGCATCAACCAGCCGCGGGGTAGCTTCGATCCCAAGCAAGCCGAGGTTTTGGATCAAAGTTGCGTGGTGCGGCAAAAACGACTGCTCGTCGAGCAGAAATTCGACCTTGAACGGCTCACCATTTGGCAAAACCCGCTTTTTGTCCTTGACCGCAATACCCGCGTCGTTGAGCAATTGCTGCGCCTTGCGCAGCAGCGTGCGGTCTTGTCCTGATCCGTCGGATGCCGGTGGCACGAAGGGCTCTGCAAACACCTCATCCGGAACCTGGCCACGGAACGGTTCAAGCAGCTTCAACTCTTCCGGCGAAGGCAATCCGCTGGCCACCATGTCCGAATTCTGGAATGGCGAGATCGTGCGCGCGTAGGCACCGTACATGACCGTCTTGTTGGTCCATTCGAAATCGAACGCATTGATCAAGGCCTCCCGCACCCGCGGGTCCTTGAATTTGTCGCGGCGGACATTGATGAACCAGCCCTGCCCACCCGACGGCGTGTCGTCGGGCAGCGTCTCGCGTTTGACGCGACCGTCTTTCGCGGCAGGAAAATCATACCGTGTAGCCCAGATTCGTGCGGTGAACTCCTCGCGGTAGAGATAGCTCTTGGCGGTAAAGCCTTCGAAGGCGACGTCGCGGTCACGATAGAATTCGTAGCGAATGGTATCGAAATTATAGCTGCCGCGATTAACCGGCAGATCGGCCGCCCACCAGTCCTTCACGCGAACGAATTCGACGAACCGGTTGACCTCGAATTTTCCGACCTTGTACGGCCCCGATCCGACTGGAGTATCGAGCGTGGATTCCTCGAAAGGACGCGTTGAATAATAGGCTTTGGAGAAGATCGGCAGGCCCGCCACATAGAGCGGAACGTCGCGAGCGCGATTGGGCGCGAAGGTGACGACGAGGGTCGCATCGTCGATAGCCTCCGCCTTCACCATGTCGCGCAGCTGAACGACAATCAGCGGATGCCCCTTTTCCTTCAGGACCGTCAGCGAGAAGGCGGCATCCTGCGCGGTCAGCTTCGAACCGTCGTGGAAGCGCGCTTCCGGCCGCATGGCGAAGTGATACGTCAATTTGTCGGACGATATCCGCACCGATTTTGCCGCCAGGCCATACATAGCATCGGGCTCGTCGCCGGCACGCACCATCAACGGCGCGAACGTCATGTCCATACCTTGCGCGCCTTCGCCCTTCAGTACGTAGGCGTTGAATGAGTTGAACGTCTGGTAAGACTGGTTGTAAGCGCGAACCGAAGGGATGAGGGAGAACATCCCTCCTTTCGGCGCATCGGGATTGACGTAGTCAAAGTGCTGAAAATCGGCCGGATATTTCAGGTCGCCGAACCCAGACAAGCCGTGAATATCCTGACCTGTGTCCGCCGCCTTGGCTTCATGCAACCACGGCACGCTCATCGCACCAAGGCCCAAGCCCAGCACATGCCGGCGTGATAAGGACGCCATGTGCGGAAGCCTCCTCAAGATCTTTTGCCGATCCTGGCCGCCTTTTCGGCGTCGAACCACCAAAGGGACGGAAGACCGGAGCGCGCATATTTCGGTAGATCGGCATGGCTGAACCGATCCCAGCGGGCATAACGCATAAACCCGTAGGTGAATTGCGGCACGACGTAGAAATTCCACAGCAATACACGGTCAAGCGCCCGCGTCGCGGCGACCAGTTCAGAGCGGCTTTTGGCAAAGATGACTCTGTCGATCAGGGTATCGACCGCCGGATTCTTGATGCCAATGATGTTCCGCGAACCGGGCGTATCGGCCACCTGCGAACCCCAATACTCCCGCTGTTCGTTACCGGGCGACAGCGATTCACCCCAGAGGCCGAAAACCATGTCGTAATCGAAGCTGCGCTCCCGGTTTTCGTACTGCACGCTATCGACGACACGGATCGAAGCGGTCACGCCGATGCGTTCCAGCGAAGGCTTAAAGAACAGAGCGACCCGTTCGTTGGAGGGATCCTCAACCAGGATTTCGACCGTAACCGGCTTGCCGGAAGGATCCACGAGTTTGCGATCCTTGACCTCGTAGCCTGCTTCTTTCAACAGCCGCGCGCTTTCGCGCAAATTCGCGCGCACCGCCTCTGGGTTGCCGCCGACCGGATTCTGATAGGGCGTCGTGAAGACTTCGGCCGGCACCTTGTCGCGTACGGTCTCGAGGATCGCCAGTTCCTCGCCTTCCGGCAATCCGGATGAAGCAAGCTCCGTTCCATGGAAATAGCTGCTGATACGCGTGTACTGCCCAAAAAACAGCTGCTTGTTCATCTCCTCGAAGTCGAAGGCGAAATTGAATGCGCGGCGCAGGCGCGCATCCCTAAACTGCTCACGGCGCAAGTTGAAAACGAAAGCCTGCATCCGACCGGAATCGTTGACGGGAAACTCTTCCTTGATCGTCCGCTTTTCGGCCATCGCCGGAAAATCGTAGGCCGTCGCCCACTGCTTGGCCGAGTTCTCCGCGATCCAGTCCACCTGATCGGCCTTGAAGGCTTCGAGCGCAACGATGTTGTCGCGGAAGAACTCGTAACGCAGTTCGTCGAAATTATTCTGGCCAACCTGGACAGGAAGATTGGCGCCCCAATAATCCTTCACCCGTTCGAGACTTACGGACCGGCCGGCGACAAAGTCCTTGACGCGATAGGGACCGGAGCCCAGCGGCGGCTCAAGGGTCGTTGCCGAGATATCACGTTTGCGGCCCTGGCCGTCAGTGCCTTCCCAGTAGTGCTTGGGCAACACAATCAGCTCACCGACGATCTGCGGCAGTTCGCGGTTTCCGGGCGCGTCGAAGGTGAATTTCACCTCGCGCTCACCGGTCTTTTCAGCCCTCGCGACATGACGATAATAGGAGGCGTACATCGGGCTGAGTTTCTTCAACTGCTCGAGCGAATAGATGACGTCTTCCGGCGTAACGGGCTTGCCGTCGTGCCAGCGCGCCTCCTTACGCAGGCGATAGACGACCCAGGCAAAATCGTCAGGGTGCTGGGCTGCTTCCGCGAGCAAGCCGTATTCGGTTGCGACTTCGTCCTGCGACGTCTCCATCAGTTTTTCGTAGATCAGGCCCACCGCAGGCGCGAGCGAACCCTTGATACCGGCGACCGCAACGTTGAAATTGTCAAAAGTCCCGATCGATATCATGCGGGTGACACCGCCCTTGGGCGCATCGGGATTAACGTAGTCGAAGCGCTTGAAGCCGGCCGGATATTTGAGGTCGCCAGACAACGACAGCCCATGGCGCCAGGCCGGCTCGTTTCCGGCGGTCTGTGCCTGTGCAACGCCGATCGAAAGCCTGGATGCCGTACCGAGCGCAGGCGCAATCGCCGCGACCGCGCCACTCTGCAAAAGACGTCTTCGGTTAAGGGCCAAAGGGAAGATCCTGTGTTTGTCCGCGCCAATCAAACCGCAGTATAGGGCAAGGTTTCGGCCGATTAAGTTGCTTTTTGCTAATCATGACACCGCAAATGGGGCGAAAGGCCGCGGTAACAAAGGTGAGATATCCGGTCAGGAATTGAAACCCGGCGGGAACAGCGGCTGAATGCAAAACGGCCGGGATCAACCCGGCCGTCGAAACAAAATGCCCGAACAAATAGCAGCTATTTTGCCGCGGTCGGCAAAGGCTGCGGGCTATCGGAGAGCGAATTCAGATAAGCGAGCACGTCGGCGCGTTCGCTGCCTTTCTGAATCCCGTTAAAGGTCATCGCTGTGCCAGGAACGAAACCCTTCGGATTGTCGATGAACTGGTTGAGGTCGTCGATACTCCAGGTGCCGCCCTTGGCTTTCATCGCCGCCGAGAAGTTGAAACCGCGGCCCTCGCCCTTCTTGTCGCCAACAATCCCGAACAGATTCGGACCGGTTTTGTTGGGCCCGCCCTTGGTGAAGTCGTGGCAGGCGGCGCATTTCTTCGCCGAGGCTTCGCCCTTCTGGATGGAGGCGGTCTGCAACAGCTTCTCGATCGGCTCGGGCGCCACGGCGGCAGCTTTTTCGCCTCCGGCGGCCTCTTCCTTCACGGCAATCTCGAACCCCGGTTTTTCTGGTTTGTTCGGGGCGAAAATCGCGCTGGCGGTGAAACTCGTCACCAGCAAAATGAGGCAGGACGCAAGGATGGCGCCGAGAATTTTATTGAGTTCGAAGGAGTCCATTTTCGATCAGGCTCCAGGCCGGAAATGTCGACTTTTGGCCGGAGTGAAACGGCCGCGATAGTTGCTAAGGAATCGGGCTTTTGCGCCGCACTCCAAGCGAGGGATGAGATATCGGTTTGCCCGTGCTCTGGCAACCCGTATAAACGCTTTGGCTTTCGACCCATCCCCATTATTTCCAGCCTCTCGCCGGGGATAAGCGACCCTCATTCTGATGACCGATCATCGCATTTTGGTGCTGATTCCCGCCCGTATGGCGGCCACCCGCCTGCCCGGCAAGCCGCTCTTGGAGATGGCCGGCCTGCCGATGATCGTCCATGTGCTGCGCCGGGCGGAAGCCGCACGCATCGGCCGGGTCGCGGTCGCCACCGACACAGCCGAGATTGCGGCCGCAGTAACGGCCCACGGCGGACGAGCCGTCATGACCCGCGCCGATCACCCTTCAGGCTCCGACCGGATCTTTGAGGCGCTGGGCTCCCTCGATCCGGGCGGCGAGGCCGAGATAGTGGTCAATTTGCAAGGCGATTTCCCGACCATCAGCCCCGACAATATCCGTGGCGTGCTGGCCCCGCTGGATGACCCCGCGGTCGATATCGCAACGCTGGCGGCAGAAATCCACACCGAGGAAGAGGCCTTAAACCCCAACGTCGTAAAGGCGGTCGGCTCACCGATTGGCCCACGGCGGCTGCGCGCACTCTATTTTACCCGCGCCACCGCCCCCCATGGAGAGGGGCCGCGCTATCATCACATCGGTCTCTACGCCTATCGCCGCGCGGCTCTTGAGCGCTTCGTTCGCCTCGCCCCCTCGCCGCTCGAGCAGCAGGAGAAATTGGAGCAGTTGCGGGCGCTGGAAGCGGGAATGCGGATCGATATCGGAATCGTCGATTCCGTGCCGCGCGGCGTCGATACCCCGGCCGATCTTGAGGCCACGCGGCAAATACTGGCCAAATCCTGAGCGGCTGGTACAAGGCGCCATGACCAAACCAACGACGACCAAGACCTTGAAAATCGCCTTCCAGGGCGAGCCTGGCGCCAACTCCCACATCGCCATCGCGGAGGCCTATCCGGACGCCGAAGCCCTCCCCTGCCCAACCTTTGAGGACGCGCTCGCCGCCATTTCCTCGGGCGACGCCGACCTCGGCATGATCCCGATCGAGAATTCAGTCGCAGGCCGCGTCGCCGACATCCATCACCTTCTGCCGCAGTCCGGCCTATTCATCGTCGGCGAATGGTTCCTGCCGATCCATCACCAGCTGATGGCGCCGCGCGGCGCGAAAATCGGCGATATCAAAACCGTCGAGAGCCATGTTCACGCGCTCGGGCAATGCCGGCGCATCATCCGCAAACTCGGCATCAAGCCGATCGTCGCGGGCGACACCGCCGGCAGCGCGCGCATCGTGACGGAGCGCGGCGACAAAAGCTGCGCCGCGATCGCCTCCAGGCTTGCGGCTGAGATTTACGGCCTCGACATTCTGGCCGAGGACGTCGAGGACGAGGCCCACAATACCACCCGCTTTGTGGTACTGGCGCGAGAGGCAGAGTGGGCCAAACAGGGCGTGGGACCGCTGGTCACGACTTTTGTTTTCCGGGTACGCAACCTCCCCGCGGCGCTCTACAAGGCGATGGGTGGCTTTGCCACCAATGGCGTCAACATGACCAAGCTCGAAAGCTATATGGTCGACGGCAATTTCTTCGCCACGCAATTCTATGCCGACGTTGACGGCCATCCCGACGACAAGAACCTCGCCTTTGCGCTGGAAGAGCTGAAGTTCTTCTCCCGCGAATTCCGCATCGTCGGCGTCTATCCGGCCCATCCATTCCGCGCCACGTTCAGCGAGCAGCAGGAATAAGTGTCATTCCGGGATGGTGCGTAGCACCAGCCCCGGAATCTCGAGATTCCGGATTCGATGCTTCGCATCGCTCCGGAATGACTGAGGTTGCTACGCCGCTTGCTTCTTGGCCAGCCCGAATGCGTCGGCCAGCAGGCTGTATGATTTCTTGCGCGCCTCGTGGTCGTAAACAGCTGATATCACCATCAGCTCGTCCGCCTGGCTTGCCGCCATCATCGGCTCGAGCTTTTGCATCACGGTCGCGGGGCTGCCGACAAACAGCCGCGAGCGGTTGCGCGCAATCACAGCGCGATCGGCGTCGGTGTAGGGATAAGCCTGCGCCTCTTCGATGCTCGGCAGCGGAACATATTGGCCACGCTCGCGCAGCAGGCGATTGAGATCCATCGACGCCGCGAGCCGATCGGCCTCGGCATCCGTTTCGGCCGTGACCACCGCCACCGCTAAAATCGCATAAGGCGTTTCGCGCCAACCGGTCTGCTTGAAATGGGCGCGATAATTCGTCATCGCGGCAATCGCATCATAGGATGCAAAATGATGCGCGAACGCGTAGCCCATGCCGACCTGGGCCGCGAGTTCCGAACTGTAGTCGCTCGAGCCAAGCAGCCAGATCGGCGGCAACGGCGTGTCGTTGGGCATCGCCACCACCTTGTTGAAGGGATGATCGGGCGGGAAGTTGCGGGTCTCCCACAGCGTCAGTTCTTGCAGCCGCTCAAGGAAATCATCACCCTCGCGACGATCAAGCCGGCTGCGCAACGCGTACGCCGTCGCACCATCGGTGCCGGGCGCGCGGCCAAGTCCAAGATCGATCCGGCCTGGAAACAACGCTTCCAGCATCTTGAAGCGCTCCGCGATCACCAGCGGCGCATGGTTCGGCAGCATCACCCCGCCGGAACCGACACGGATGTTTTTCGTCACCGCCGCGATCTGGCCGATCATGATATCCGGCGCGGGGCTCGCGACCGACGCCAGATTATGATGTTCGGCGAGCCAATAACGCGTGAAACCAAGCGCGTCGGCGTGGCGCGCGAGATCGATGCTGTTGCGGAGCGCCGCGGCGGGTTTGGTGCCGGTCGTGACGACCGAAAGGTCGAGGATGGAAAGCGGGATCATGGCAGTAACCTAGTGCCGGAGCCGCACGATACAACGGCCCTGGAACGCAGATCGGCTTCCCGAGGGTCGGGCTACCCGCGGATGTGCCGCTCGGTTGATATTGGGCTAAATACACCGTATTTCTTAATTCCTTCAATTTGCCCAACAGCTAGATCGAGCGCGAAATATACCTATCATATTAATATATAACATAAAAATACCTATTTTCGAATCGCCCACTCTGGATAAAACTACCAATAAATGAGAGATTTTTTATCAATAGTGGGCAATTTCCCAAACACAGTGGGCTATATGCTGCAACTGCTTTCGCCTATTTTGCGAATTCCTAAACAAAACCCGCGCACGCTGATTGCCGCAGAACTTGTGAGTGCCATGAACGACGCCACGCTTTCCACATCCAATGGACCCCGCGCACCGAGTTCAGCCGGCGATCTCTTTTGAGTTCTTCCCGCCGAAGAGCGAGGAGATGGAAAAGAACCTGTGGGAGACCATCAACCGCCTGGCGCCGCTCACCCCGAGCTTCGTCTCCGTAACCTACGGCGCCGGCGGCTCGACCCGCGAGCGCACCCATTCCACCATCGCCCGCATTCTCGGTGAGACCGAGCTGCTGCCGGCCGCGCATTTGACCTGCGTCGGAGCTTCGCGCGGCGAGATCGACGACATCGTTGCCCGCTATCACGAGACCGGCGTCCGCCATATCGTGGCGCTGCGCGGCGATCCGCCCGGCGGCATCGGGACGGCTTTCTCCACCCACCCCGACGGCTATCAAACCTCCTCCGACCTCGTCGCCGGCATCAAGAAGCGGTTTCCCGATATCGAAGTCTCGGTCTCGGCCTACCCGGAAAAACATCCGGAGAGCCCTAGCTTCGATGCCGACATTGACGGACTGAAGGCCAAGGTCGATGCCGGCGCCACGCGCGCGATCACCCAGGTCTTCTTCGACAACGACCTTTACTTCCGTTACCTCGACCGCGTCCGCGCCCGCGGCATCGATATTCCGATCGTGCCTGGCATCATGCCGATGCACAATTTCAAGCAGGCGCGGAATTTCGTCACCCGTGCCGGCACCACCGTGCCGGACTGGCTCGCGAAGAAATTCGACGGCCTCGACGACGACGCCGAAACCCGCAAACTGGTGGCCGCGACGGTTGCCGCAGGTCAAGTGCAGAAGCTCAGCAAGCGCGGCGTCGATACCTTCCATTTCTACACCATGAACCGCGCCGACCTCGTGTTTGCGATCTGCCATCTGCTCGGCATCCGCCCGGCAGGCGCGCAGAAGGCGGCTTGAACGATGGCGCTGCCCACCTCCCCGAAGCGAACCGCTTTGCTCGCGGCTGCGCGAGAACGCATTCTCGTGCTCGATGGCGCCATGGGCACCATGATCCAGGGCCTCGAATATGATGAAGCCGCCTTTCGCGGCGCGCGTTTCAAAGACTTCCATCGCGACGTCAAAGGCAACAACGATCTCCTGATCCTGACCCAGCAAGAAGCGATCGTGGATATCCACGCCGCCTATTTGCGCGCCGGCGCCGATATTGTCGCCACCAACACCTTCTCCTCGACCTCGATCGCGCAGGCCGATTACGAGATGTCTGACCTCGCCTATGAGCTCAATCTGGAAGGCGCGAAGCTGGCCTTCGCCGCCGCCAAGCGAGTTACCGCCGAGGACGGCAAGCCGCGCTTTGTCGCCGGGGCCATCGGCCCGACCAACCGCACCGCCTCGATCTCGCCTGACGTCTCGAACCCCGGCTACCGCGCCGTCACCTTCGACGATTTGCGCACCGCCTATGGCGAACAGATCAAGGGACTGCTCGACGGCGGCGCCGACTTGCTGCTGGTCGAAACCATTTTTGACACACTGAACGCCAAGGCCGCGCTTTACGCGATTGCCGAGATCACCGAAGAACGCGGCATCGACGTGCCGGTGATGGTATCCGGTACGATTACCGACAAATCCGGCCGATTGCTGTCGGGCCAGTTGCCGGAAGCGTTCTGGAATTCGGTGCGTCACGCCAAGCCCATTACCATTGGCTTCAACTGTGCGCTCGGCGCTGAGGATTTGCGCGCGCACATTGCTGACATTGGCCGCGTCGCTGACACCCTGGTGTGCGCCTATCCCAATGCCGGCCTCCCGAACGAGTTTGGCCAATACGACGAGAGTCCGGAATATATGGCGCGCCTGATCGGCGAGTTTGCTTCGGCCGGCCTCGTCAACATCGTCGGCGGCTGCTGCGGCACCACGCCCGACCACATCGCCGCGATTGCCGCCGCAGTCGCCCCGCACAGGCCGCGCGTTATTCCAGAGATCAAGCCGCGTTTGCGGCTTTCTGGCCTTGAGCCCTTTGAACTGACGCCGGCGATTCCCTTCGTCAATGTCGGCGAGCGCACCAACGTCACGGGCTCGGCGCGGTTCCGCAAGCTGGTTACCGCAGGCGATTACACCGCCGCCCTGCAGGTGGCGCGCGATCAGGTCGAGAACGGCGCGCAAATCATCGACGTCAACATGGACGAAGGCCTGCTCGATTCGGAAAACGCGATGGTGACCTTCCTCCACCTCGTTGCCGCCGAGCCCGACATCGCCCGCGTGCCCGTGATGGTCGACTCTTCGAAATTCAACGTGATCGAGGCCGGCCTGAAATGCGTGCAGGGCAAGCCGGTCGTGAACTCGATCTCGATGAAAGAGGGCGAGGAGAAGTTCATTCACGAGGCCAATATCGCCAAGCGACACGGCGCCGCCGTGGTGGTGATGGCGTTCGACGAAAAAGGTCAGGCCGATACGTTCGCGCGCAAGACCGAAATCTGCCAGCGCGCCTACAATATCCTGGTCGACCGCATCGGCTTCCCCCCGGAAGACATCATATTCGATCCGAATATTTTTGCGATCGCCACCGGCATCGAGGAACACAACAATTACGGCGTCGACTTCATCGAGGCGACACGCTGGATCAGACAAAACCTTCCACACGCTCACATCTCCGGCGGCGTTTCCAATCTCTCGTTCTCGTTCCGCGGCAACGAGCCGGTGCGCGAAGCCATGCACTCCGTGTTTCTGTATCATGCCATCAAGGCCGGCATGGACATGGGCATCGTCAATGCCGGACAGATGGTCGTCTATGACGACATCGACCCCGAACTGCGCCAAACCTGCGAAGACGTCATTCTCAACCGCGATCCGGGCGCATCCGAACGGCTGCTCGCGCTCGCGGAAAAATTCCGCGGCAAGGAGCGAAAGACCCAGGAGCAGGATCTCGCCTGGCGCGAATGGCCGGTCGACAGGCGGCTGAGCCACGCGCTGGTGCACGGAATCACCGAATATATCGATGGCGACACCGAAGATGCCCGAGCGCTGGCCACGCGCCCGCTCGACGTGATCGAAGGGCCTCTGATGGCCGGCATGAACATCGTCGGCGACCTCTTCGGCGACGGCAAGATGTTCCTGCCGCAGGTGGTGAAATCCGCCCGCGTCATGAAGCAGGCGGTCGCCTATCTGATGCCGTTCATGGAAGAAGAGAAGGCGCGCAACCTCGCCAATGGCATCGTCGGCGATGGCCGCAACTCCGCCGGCAAGATCGTGCTCGCCACCGTCAAGGGCGACGTTCACGACATCGGCAAGAACATCGTCGGCATCGTCCTGCAATGTAATAATTTCGAAGTGATCGACCTCGGCGTGATGGTGCCGGCGGCGAAGATCATCGAGACCGCCAAGCGCGAAGGCGCCGACATCATCGGGCTTTCCGGCTTGATTACGCCCTCTCTGGATGAAATGAGTTTCCTTGCCGGCGAGATGCAGCGCGAGGGCCTTGAAATTCCGCTGCTGATCGGCGGCGCCACCACCAGCCGGGTCCACACTGCCGTCAAGATCGATCCGAACTACCGCGCCGGACCGGTGGTGCATGTCAACGACGCAAGCCGTGCCGTCGGCGTTGCCTCCTCGTTGCTGTCGCGGGACAAGCGCGCAGCCTATGCCAGCGAAGTGCGCGACGAGTACGCGAAGATTTCCGCGGCCCATTTCCGCGCGCAGGCCGACAAGAAGCGCTTGAAACTCGCCGCCGCCCGCGCCAACGCGATGCCGATCGATTTCACCAGGACGCCGCCGAAGAAGCCCGCTTTCTTTGGCATCAGGACGTTCCGCGATTATGATTTGGCGGAATTGGCCGACTACATCGACTGGACACCGTTCTTCCAGACCTGGGAACTGACCGGGCGGTTTCCGGCCATTCTCGACGATCCCAAAGTCGGCGAGGTCGCGCGCTCGCTTTATGACGATGCACGCAAGATGCTGGATCTGATCGTCAAGGAGAAATGGTTCACCGCGCAGGCCACGATCGGTTTCTGGCCGGCGAACGCAAAGGGCGACGATATTCTGGTCTACGCGGACGAGACGCGGGACAAGCCGATTGCGACCCTGCACACGTTGCGCCAGCAGCTCGAAAAGCGCGAAGGGCGTTTCAACAGCGCGCTGTCCGATTTCATCGCACCGCGCGACAGTGGCGTGCCGGATTACATAGGCGCGTTCGTCGTCACCGCCGGCATCGGCGAAGATGTCGTCGCCGACCGTTTCAAGAATGCCAACGACGACTACTCCTCGATCCTGTGCAAGGCGCTGGCCGATCGCCTCGCGGAAGCCTTTGCCGAACGCATGCACGCGCGGGTGCGCCGCGAATTCTGGGGCTATGCGCCGGACGAAAATTTCGCAACCGACGAACTGATCCTCGAAAAATATCAGGGCATTCGCCCAGCGCCCGGTTATCCCGCGCAGCCCGATCACACCGAGAAGGCGACGTTGTTCGAGCTGCTCGATGCCGAGAACACCGCGGGTGTGAAACTCACCGAGAGTTTCGCGATGTGGCCTGGCTCGTCGGTATCCGGGACTTTATTTCAGCCACCCCGAGAGTTTCTATTTCGGCGTCGGCAAGATCGAGCGCGACCAGGTCGAGGATTACGCCACACGCAAAGGCTTCAGCGTCGCCGAGACCGAGCGCTGGCTAGCGCCTGTCTTGAACTATATCCCGGCGCAGGATCAGCCGGCACAGGACCGAGGCGTCAGGCAAGCAACGCTGGCGCCGTCGCCCGCCAATGACGTCGAGGCCAAGGAACTAAACGAGGCGCTGTCGTCGCATCCGCCGGGCTGTAATTGCGCGGTGCATCTGGCGTATCGCAAGAAGAAGGTCGGCGCGGGGTAAGCGCCACCCACCGCTACGTATCCTTATTCAAATTTCAAACAACAGGACCCGAGCAACCGGGCCTCATGGTTAGAGACGCCGCGTCGCGGCTCCTCACCATGAGGGTCTAGCTTCTCGCCACGTAAACCGCCTCATCCAGAGGAGCCCGCCATGGGCGGGCGTCTCGAAGGACTGGCCACACAAGATCGAAGACACACGTCAGCATTCCCGCTGGCCCATTTCACCGCAGGTTCCGCCAAAACACGGTCCCTCTGAAAAAAGAGGGCGCAGGGAATGCCGGGTGCAGGCGCACCCGCAGCCTCGCGTGCAAAAGTAAAAGCACGCAAGCAAGTCACCACAGGTTCGCCGAAACATTCCGGCATTCCCTGCGCGAATGGTTTAACGGTTGACTCCGCGCTCTCGTGTCTGCGTAGCGTGGGGAGGGATAAGAAAGTATCCTCGTCCGAATGCCTCACCCCTTTGGCGGAATCAGCGGCTGCGCGATCTCCATGAACGCCGGCAACGCTTCGCAGCGCGCGGCGTGGGCCTTCAATGAAGGATAGCGCGTACCGTCGAACAGCCGCGAATGCGCCTCGCGCGTGAACCGCAGCACGCAGGCTACCGCGACATCGGCATGTCCGATCCGCATCCCGAAAAGATACGGCGTCTTGATCGCGGTACACTCCTGCTCCAGCGCGTCGAGCGCGCCCGTGATCTGCGCTTCGCAGCGATCGACCCAGAGTTTGAGCTGTTCCCGGCGCAGCGCACTCTCGTAAACGAGGCTCACCGATTTGTCGCCGAGCCCGGTCGCAAGCGCACAAATCCGAAGTTGATGTCGCCGCTCCACGCCCTTTGGTGGCAGCATGGCGCGCTCGGGACCTGCAGTTTCGTCGAGCCAGTCGAGGATCATGGCCGAATCGATCAGCGCCGCGCCGTCGTCGAGCACCAGCGTCGGTACCCGCCGCAGCGGGTTGTAGGGCGCGATCAGTTCGGCATCGCCGAAGGTAGACCATGGCTTGTGCTCGAATTTGAGGCCGTAAAGCCTAAGTGCAATCGCGACGCGGCGGACGAAGGGGGAATCATATTGGCCGATGAGCATCATGGGGGGTGCACCTTGCTGGTTCAAACCTTGTCGTGGATCACGCGTTTGACGGCTTCAATCGCGTCTTCGTCGCGCTTGTACATCGTCCACTGCTTGATGCGTTTGGCCCGAACAAGTTTCGCCGCAAGCAGCACGCGCATGTGTTCGCTCAACGTCGGCGCGCTCACGCCTAACTTTTCCGCAATCAACAGGCCACAGACCCCGTCTTCCACGAGATCGCCATCCACCTGCGCACGGAAATGCCGCTCGGGATCGCGGAGCCAGTCCAGGATCAGCAAGCGCCGCTCGTTGGCGAGCGCACGCAGCACAAGTCGCGATTTTCATTTAGTTACTTTGCTAATTACCTAACTTATGTCAAGCTCGTTTGATCCGTCATCACCGGGCCGCGCAGATGGCGCGAGACCCGGTGATCGATCTTCTCCAAACGAGATGGATGGCATCAAGTCCGGCCATGACGAAGAACCAATATTAAAGAGCGAACAACATGACCGCGACGACACTCATCACCCGCGAACGCATCAAAGCCACCGAGGCCCTGATCCGCCCCTTTGTGCGGCGAACGCCGCTCGTTCAAGCCGACATGGCCGACTTCGGCCTTCCGCCCGGCCCGCTCGCTTTCAAGCTCGAATTCCTTCAGCACTCCGGCTCCTTCAAAGCGCGCGGCGCGTTCGCCAATCTCCTGCTGCGACAGCCGCCGCCTGCCGGCGTCATCGCAGCCTCCGGCGGCAATCACGGCGTGGCGGTCGCCCATGCCGCGCATCGCCTGGGCGTGCCCGCCACCATTTTTGTCCCCGAGGTCGCCTCACCGGCCAAGCAAGAGCGCATCAAGGGGTATGGCGCCAACCTTGTGATCGCGGGCTCGCGCTATGCCGACGCGCTCGCCGCAAGCGAAACCCATATCGAGCGCACCGGCGCGATGCCGGTTCACGCTTACGATCAGACCGAAACGCTGCTTGGCCAGGGCTCGGTCGGAATGGAGCTGGAGCAGGATGCGCCCGGCATCGACACGCTCCTGGTCGCAGTCGGCGGCGGGGGCCTGATCGGCGGCATCGCCGCGTGGTACGGGCGCAAGATACGTCTCGTCGCGGTCGAACCTGAAGCAGCACCAACACTCCACACAGCACTGGCCGCGGGCCGGCCGGTGGATGCGCCCGCTGGCGGGATTTCGGCCGACAGTCTGGCGCCGAAACGTGTCGGCGAACTGATGTTTCCGATCGCGCGCGACAACGTCGCCGACGTCGTGCTGGTCACGGACGACGCAATCCGCCAGGCGCAGGAAGCGCTGTGGTCGAGCTTGCGGGTGGTGACCGAACCCGGCGGGGCTGCGGCTTTCGCAGCACTTCTTTCAGGCCGTTACAAGCCTCAAGCCGGAGAGCGCGTCGCAGTGCTGCTGTGCGGGGCGAATACCACGGCGGTGAAGTTTGAGGTGTGAGCTGCGGCTTCTGCCACCGCTATTCTGCTACCGCTTTACACTCTTAGTCGCGCATTTACCGACGGTGCCATTAAGACACAGCGTGGTGTTTTTGACGTAGAATCAATCTCCGATGTTGCCCGACCGGAAGGCTGCATGTTTCATGCGTCCGGAGAACTCATGAGCAAATCAAATCACATCCGTGCGTGGATCCGGATCTCCTGTGCTTCAGCGTTGCTGTCGGCGCTGCTATATGCGGTCGGAGACGCGCTTGCCGCGGATATGCCGTTGAAGGCGCCGACACCGCCCGAGCAGCCCTTCGACCCGTTCTGGATCGGAATTGACTATCTCGGCTGGAGCGTCAAAGGCGATCACTTGCCGGCGCTGATCACGACGAGTCCGGCCGGCACGCCGCTGGCACAGGCGGGCCTGCTCGGCGCTCCCGGCACCGCCGTGTTGTTCGGGGATTCATCGGTCGACGGCGGCTGGCGCTCCGGCGGCCGCGTGCAGGCCGGCTACTGGTTCGACCCGCAGCGCGCCAGAGGCATCGAGGTCAGCTTCTTCGACCTGCAGGACACATCGAGCGGCTTTGCCGCGAATTCAAACGGCTTTCCCATTCTGGCGCGGCCGTTTGTCGACGCCACGACCGGCGTCTCTAACTCATTGATTATCGGCTATCCCGGCTTTTCCACGGGGGCGGTCGCGGCGAGCGAAACGTCGCGTCTGCTAGGCGCCGGTGCGCTCTATCGTCAGGACATCGGCAACTGGGCCGGACAGCGCATCAGCGCGTTGATCGGCTATCGCTACCTGCACTCGTCCGACGGATTGTCGATTCCCTTTGCCACCAATGCTCCCGGTCTGGCCTCGCTCAGTGGCTTCGATGCCTTCAACGCCGCCAGCAATTTCCACGGCGTCGATCTCGGCCTCGACGGAGAATGGAAACGCGGGGCATGGATTCTGGAGTGGCGCGGCAAAGTCGCTCTCGGGGCCAATATCAACAATGCCGGAATCAACGGCATGTCGAGCCTCACCGCGTTCGGAGCGACGACGACGGCACCAGGCGGATTTCTGGCGCTCCCGAGCAACATCGGCAACTTCTCGCAAACCCGTTTCGCAGCTGTACCCGAGATCGCGCTCAATGCCGGCTACCAGATCGCGCCGCGCTGGCAGCTCTTTGCCGGCTACGATCTGTTGTACTGGACGGACGTGCAGCGTACCGGCGGGCTGATCGACGTCACTGTCAATCCCAATCTCGTTCCGTTGCCAACAGGCGGCGGACCGCTTCGCCCGGCGCCAATGTTCAACACCCAGCCATTGCTCGCGCAGGGATTCAATTTCGGCATCCGATATAATTATTGAGGGGCGCGGAGGCCGTGCCCAACGCGGTCGTCTCCTGCACCATCGGGCGATCGACCGGCGCATCGAGAAAATCCGCGAACCGCTGCATGATCCAGCCGAACGCCATGATGCCGCCGTTGACGCGCAGGACGATATTGGCCACGTTGGCTTCACGAGCCGAGCCATGCCACTTTCAATAAGCCAAATTTCAATCGCCAAGCCAAGCTGGAATGTCTGATGTTGCGATGGATAGGGTTTTGCGTTCTCGCAATGAGCTTGTTGTCTGCGCCTTCGATTGCCGGAGACACCAAGGTTTCGGTTCAGCTGAACGGCATCGGCGCGCTGACATGCGCGCATTGGCGTTCGACGGCAGCTGCGCGAGCAGAAGGCACCGTCTGGATCTTTGGATTTTGGTCGGGGCTCAATTACGTTGCGGCAGCCAGTGGACAAGCCCAGGCCAATTCGGAAGAGAAGGCGGTGATGGCCGAGGTGGTGCGCGTATGCGCGACCGATCCGTCTCAGGTCCTGGCCAGTGCAGCCTGGGCGGCTTATTTAAATCTCGCCGAGAAATAATATTCAGGGCGTTTGATTGCGAGCCTATTCGGTTTTGATTAAATCAAAACCGGGCTCTAATTTGTAGTTTTGACGCGTTTTCTTCACGCGAACCGGTTTCCACTTCGCTCGAAAACGCTTTGGGTTCTAGGACCTGGCCGTTCTGGTACCTTTCGCCGTGGCGTGACGGCGCGCTGCCGCGCGGCCATGCGCTCGCGACGCTACCCTTGAGGCATCCTGAACTTTCGTGCCTCGATGATCGGCATATTCCTTTCCGTCGATCGGTCCGACGTGCGGAGGATCCCTGCCGAGATAGGGCCGCCCGATTCCGAATTCCGGCCCGTGCGCATCGACCCACTTCCAGAACTCTTCGGTGGAGGCGCGCCGCTGTGCTCGCGTGTCGCCCTTGACGCTCACAATGTCGGCGGCAAGGCCGTGGCCATAACCTCCGTGAGAACTGCCACCATGATATGATCTATCGTTGGCCGCCTTGAGACCGCTCGCAATCGATTGCCGGTAGTCGTCGCGAAACGCGCTGGTGATGCCAGGCGAGAGACCGGCTTTTTCGGCAGCGAACAACATATTAAAAAGCCTTCGCTTGAACGGCACATCCACGCCACCGATCACGTAGTCCATCAGCGGCATGCTGACATGTTGGGCTGCCTTGCGGTCTTTCCAGGAGAATTCTTCGTTGACGCTCGTGGTGACGGTCCTTGTCACCGTCACCAGTTTGCCTCGCTTTTTGACCGTCACCTCTCTGCGTTCTTGCTCCGCGACCGTATCTTCCTTGGGCGTGCGCTGATAAAGCGCCCAGAGGTAGCGATCCATACAGGTCTCGACGACAAAGCATTCATCGAGAACCTCGATCGAATTGATGCCTCCATTCGCCGGGCCTGCCGCCTGATCCCCCGCGGCGAGATCCTTCACCGGCTCCGGCGAGGCATCCACCTTTTCGGTCGGATCCGCCATCGCGATCTCTACGACGGGCTCTTGTTCTTTCGCAGGAGCGCTTACACCTTCTTGCGCAGGCGCACTCACCGCACCGGTCACTTCCGGCGCGGCTTCGGCCCCCGTCGATGTGATCTCTTCCCTGACGACTGCCGCAGGCTGAAGTTTTTCCGTCACGCTGGCGTCGGCGGCGAGAGCCGGTACCAAACGTTGCTGCTCGACGGGGTTTTCACTTGCCGGAGAAACTGGCCCGGCGCGCACAACGACGACAACAGCGACGAAAGCAATCGCTGGGCACCAGGCCGCTATTGCTGTCAGTCGTCGGTTCATGTCTCTCCTTCGGAGCGTATGGGGCATCCTGCGTGGACGATCTTTCGCGACGGAATGGGTTTGTGCAATGCCGCGGGACGATGGAACCGGCTTTTGGAACGAAGATGTTGCCCAATTGCAACGGGTCCGATCATGTCGAGCGAGCTCCATTTCTGCGCCATTTGGCGCCCCGGATGAAAGTCAGCCCTCGTCACTTGCGAGCACGCCTTTCACGGCGCGCGACCAGCCCTTCAGTTTGCGTTCGCGCGTGGCCGCGCTCATGTTGGGCTTGAAGCGGCGCTCGAGCCGCCAGTGATCGGCGAACTTTTCCGGCTCGGGGAAAACACCGGCGGAAAGCCCGGCGAGATAGGCCGCGCCTAGCGCGGTCGTCTCCTGCACCACGGGACGATCGACCGGCGCATCGAGCAGATCCGCGAGCCGCTGCATGGTCCAGTCGGACGCGGTCATGCCGCCGTCGACGCGCAGGACAATGTTGGCCGCTTTCGCTTCGGGCCAATCCGCGCGCATCGCTTCCCAGAGGTCGCAGGTCTGATAGCAGACGCTTTCGAGCGCGGCGTGCGCGAGCTCCGCGGGGCCCGTATTACGCGTCAGCCCGAACAACGCGCCACGCACGCGCGGATTCCAGTAGGGCGCGCCCAAGCCGACAAAGGCCGGCACCAGATAGACGCTTTGGGCGGAATCGGATTTTTCCGCGAGCGGCCCGGTTTCCGCCGCCTGCTTGATCACGCCGAGCCCGTCGCGCAGCCATTGCACGGCGCTGCCGGCGACAAAGATCGAGCCTTCGAGCGCGTAGGTGCGTTTGCCGGCGAGTTGATAGGCGATCGTGGTCAGCAACTTGTTTTTGGAAGCGACCGGCGTCGACCCGGTGTTGAGCAATGCAAAACAACCGGTGCCGTAGGTGGACTTGATCATGCCGGGCGTAAAACACGCCTGACCGATGGTCGCGGCCTGCTGATCGCCGGCGATGCCGGCAATCGCGATTGCGCCACCGAGCAGATCCGGCACGGTCTCGCCGAAACGGTGCGAAGAATCCTTCACCTCCGGCAGCATCGCGCGCGGCACGTTCAACAGCTTGAGGAGATCGTCGTCCCACGTGCCCTCGTGAATATTAAACAGCAGCGTACGCGAGGCATTGGTGGCGTCGGTCGCATGCACCTTTCCGCCGGTCAGGCGCCACAAGAGGTAACAATCGACGGTGCCGAACAATAATTCGCCGCGATCAGCGCGCGCGCGCGCGCCGGGGACATGATCGAGAATCCAGGCGACTTTAGTTCCGGAAAAATAGGGATCGATGATCAGGCCGGTTTTGGCCGTGATATCAGGCTCGTGGCCCTCGTCCTTCAGCCGCGCGCAGACGTCGGCGGTGCGGCGATCCTGCCAGACGATCGCGCGGTGGATGGCCTGGCCGGTGGCGCGATCCCACACCACCGTCGTCTCGCGCTGGTTGGTGATGCCGATCGCAGCGATGTCCCTGGCTGTGAGACCAGCTTTTTTCAGCGCCTCGCGACAAACGGCAATGGTCGAGTTCCAGATGTCTTCCGGGTCATGCTCGACCCAGCCGGACGCGGGAAAGTGCTGCGGAAATTCGGCTTGCGCGATGGCCGCGACCGAAAGGTCGGCGGCAAACACCATGGCGCGCGAGGACGTGGTGCCCTGATCGATGGCCAGCACGAAGGACATTGGCGTTCTTCCCATATTCCATTTGCCTGCAAGGCAAGCGGATTGGGGATGGTTCGTCAATATGTACTCATGCCCGGGCTTGACCTGGCTTGACCCGGGCATCCATCAAATTTCAGGATCATTCTTGATGGATTTCCGGACATAGGCGAGCGGAAGCGACGCCGTTCTTCGAACGGCTATGCCCGGCAATGACGGCGGCGCCTTACACTCCCGCTGTGGTCACGCCGCCATCGACCACGATGGTTTGCCCGGTCATGAAACTCGACGCGTCCGAGCCGAGATAAGCCACCGCGCCCGCGATCTCGTCGGGCTCACCGATCCGCCGCAAAGGGGTGGTCGCGCAGCGGCGCTTCAGCCGCTCCTCGTCTTCCCACAGCGCGCGGGCGAAATCGGTTTTCACAAGGCCCGGCGCCACGCAATTGACGCGCACGCCCTTCGGCCCCCACTCACCGGCGAGGCTCCGGCACAGCGCAAAGTCGGCGGCTTTCGAAATGCCGTAGGCGCCGATCACGGTCGAACCGCGCAGACCCCCGATTGAAGAAATGATCACCACCGAGCCTTTGCCGCGCTCGGCCATTTGCGGGATCGCGAGCGCGCAAAGCCAGATATTGCTCTTGACGTTGGAGCCCATGATCTTGTCGAAGGCTTCGTCCTTGATGTCGAGCAGCGGACCGTAATACGGATTGACCGCCGCGTTGCAGACGAGAATGTCGATCTTGCCGTAATGGCTGAGCGTACCCTTCACCAGCGCCTCGACTTCCTCGCGGCGCGAGATGTTGCAGGCGATGACATGGGCATCGCCACCCGCGCTGCGGATGCCGCTTGCGACATCCTCGCAGGCGTCGGCCTTGCGCGAGGAGATCACGACTTTCGCCCCCAATTTGGCGAGCAATTCCGCCGACGAGCGGCCGATGCCGCGGCTGGAGCCGGTGATGACGGCGACTTGTCCTGTCAGATCGAAGGGGGTGGATTTCATGAGTGTTTCCTCTCTCTCGTCATTGCGAGGAGCGAACGCGACGAAGCAATCCAGAGCTATTTTTTACGCTGGATTGCTTCGCTTCGCTCGCGATGAAGGCTTGAACTACACCAGCCCGCCGCCGGCGGTGACGCGGCGCAGGTGATATTCGGTGTCGCCAAACGTGTTCTCGATCATGGTCAGGCGCTTGAAGTAATGACCGATGCTGGCTTCCATGGTCATGCCGATGCCGCCATGCAACTGGATCGACTGCTGGCCGACGAATTTGCCGGACTTGCCGATCTGCACCTTGGCGGCGGCGACCGCGGTGGCGCGCTCACCGGCGTCCTCGAAGTCGCAGGCCATGGTCGCAAACATGGACATCGAGCGCGCCTGCTCGACAGCGACGAACATATCGGCGGCACGGTGCTGCAAGGTCTGGAAGCTGCCGATCGCCACGCCGAACTGCTTTCGCGTCTTCAGATATTCGACCGTGGCTTTCAGCGACTTATCCATCAGGCCGACCGCCTCGGCGCAGAGCGCGGTGCGGGCTTCATCGACCACGCGCTCGATCAAGGCCAAGGCATTTTCGGGATCGCCGATCACGGCGTCGCTGCCGACCTCGACGCCGGTGAACGTGATGTCGGCGGCATGCAGGCCGTCCTGGGTCGGGTAACCCTTCTTGGCGACCCCCTTGGCATTGGCCGGCACCAGGAACACGCCGATGCCGCTCAAGTCGCGCTGGCCGCCCTTGGTGCGCGCCGTCACCACCAGCGTGTCCGCCGCCTCGCCGTTGAGCACGACGAACTTCTCCCCATCGATAACCCAACCGTCGCCCTTCTTCTTCGCGGAGGTCGAGATATCGGCCAGATCGTAGCGTGAATTCTTTTCCAGCTGGGCAAAGGCGAACGTTTTGCTGCCGTCGATGATGGACGGAATATGCGCTTCCTTCTGCGCGGCCGAGCCGCCATGGCGCAACAGACCACCCGCGATCACGACGGTTGCCAAATATGGCTCGACCACGAGCGCACGGCCCAAAGCCTCCATCACGATCATGGTCTCGACCGCGCCGGCGCCGAAACCACCATCGTCCTCGGCGAACGGCAGGCCAAGCAGGCCCTGCTCGGCGAACCGGCTCCAGATCGTCTTGCTCCAGCCGCCCGGCTCTTTCATGTATTTCTTGCGTGAATCGAAATCATAGGAGTCGCCGAGTAACCCATCGACACTTTCCTTGAGAAGCCGCTGCTCCTCGGACAAATCGAAATCCATTTTTTCTACTCTCTCTAAATCAGCGGGCGATCCCGTTGCCCCGTTTTCGCCTATTTCCCGCCGTCATCCCCGCGAAAGCGGGGATCCAGTAACCACATCCGCTTCCCGTAGGCCCCACCGTCGCGGCGTACTGGGTCCCCCGACCGGAGCCTGTCATCGGGCCGCGCTTTCGCGCGGACCCGTTGGCGGGGGACGACATCTTTGGCGCTACAGTCCCAACACCGCCTTGGTGATGATGTTGCGCTGGATCTCGTTCGAGCCGCCATAGATCGAGACCTTGCGGTTGTTAAAGTAGCTCGGCGCGATCTGCGCGGTCCATTCCATCGCTTCGTTCGAGCCGTCGTCACCATGCTCGTCGAAAGGTGCCGCGAACGGGCCGATCACTTCCATCAGAAGCTCGGTGGTCGCCTGCTGGATTTCCGAGCCCTTGATTTTCAGAACCGAAGACGCCGGATTCGGCTTGCCTTTGCCGTGCTTGCCTTCGTCGGCGACCACGCGCAACTGGGTGAGTTCGAGCGCCTTGAGCTCAATCTCGACCGCCGCCAGTTTTTCGCGGAAGCCCTGGTCTTCCATGACAGGCTTGCCGCCGGCCTCAACCTTTGACGCGAGATCCTTGATGCGGCGGATGCGCTCCTTGGAGACGCCAACCCGCGCAATCCCGGTGCGCTCGTTACCGAGCAGGAACTTGGCATAGTCCCAGCCTTTGTTCTCCTCGCCGACGAGATTTTCAACGGGAACCTCGACATCGTCGAAGAAGACCTCGTTGACCTCGTGTCCGCCGTCGATGGTCTGGATCGGGCGCACCGTGATGCCCTTTGTCTTCATATCGACGAGAATGAAGGAGATCCCGCTCTGCTTCTTGGCCCCAGGGTCCGTGCGGCAGAGATTGAAGATCATGTCGGCGTGCTGGGCGAGCGTGGTCCAGGTCTTCTGGCCGTTGATGATGTATTTGTCGCCCTTGCGCTCGGCCTTGGTCTTAAGCGAGGCAAGGTCTGATCCGGAACCGGGCTCGGAGAAGCCCTGGCACCACCAATCGTCGACATTGGCGATGCGCGGCAGATAGTGCTTCTTCTGCGCCTCGTTGCCGAAGGTGTAAATGACAGGGCCGACCATGCTGACGCCGAAGGCGAGCGGCGCCGGCGCCGGATGCGACTGAAGCTCTTCGTTGAAAATATATTGCTGCACCGAGGTCCAGCCCGTGCCGCCATATTCCTTCGGCCAGTGCGATACGCCCCAACCCTTCTTGTTCAGTATCCGCCACCAGGTGACCATCTCGTCCTTGGAGAGATGACGCCCCTCGATCATTTTCTGCCGCGTCGTGGCCGGCACGTTGTCGCGAAAGAAGGCACGCACCTCGTCGCGGAACGCCATTTCTTCTTTTGTAAAAGCGAGATCCATCGGATCCTCCTGTGAAGCGAACATCATCTTTCTGTCGCCCCTGCGAAAGCAGGGACCAATAACCACCGGCGTCCGTGAGCAGCAACGCCGTCTACCAAATCGTCAAGACAGCAACACCTCGCGGTATGGGTCCCCGCCTTCGCGGGGACGACGATTGCAGAATGGTCCCGGCTCAAGGCCGGGACGAGCAAAATTACTGCAGCACCTCAAACAATCCGGCCGCACCCATGCCGCCACCCACGCACATCGTTACCACAGCATATTTGGCCTTGCGGCGACGGCCTTCGATCAAGGCGTGACCGGTGAGCCGCGCGCCCGACATGCCGTAGGGATGGCCGACCGCGATCGCGCCGCCGTCAACGTTGATCTTCTCCGGATCGATGCCGAGCTTGTCGCGGCAATAAAGCACCTGCACGGCGAACGCTTCGTTCAGCTCCCAAAGATCGATGTCCTCGACCTTCAGGCCGTGGCGCTTCAACAGCCGCGGCACGGCGAAGACCGGCCCGATGCCCATCTCGTCCGGCTCGCAACCGGCGGCGACAAAGCCGCGGAAGATGCCGAGCGGCTTCAGCCCGCGCTTGGACGCTTCCTTGTCGCTCATGATGACAGA
>CAVVZW010000110.1:0-16256 GCA_963752265.1 uncultured Alphaproteobacteria bacterium | reverse complement strand
TCGAAGATCGTCGTCGCGTAGGGCCAAAAATTCTTGATCGTTTTCTGCGAAGCGGAGATGCCTGCAAGCTTGCGGTCATCCACCAATGCTGCCGCGGCGCCACCTCTGGCGTTGTCGCCGTGGCAGGCCGAACATTTCTCGGCGAAAATAGCAGCCCCTTGTGCGGATGTGCCGCTGCCTTTCGGTAATCCGGTTCCGTCGGGCAGGATGCTGATGTCCCAATTGGCGATCGCAGCTTCGTCGAGCGGCTTGCCCAGATGTGGCGTCTCGGCCAGAGACACGGTTGCGGTTGTCGCAAGCAGCAATGCTACGGCGACGAGAATGGGCCTAGGCGTAAACATGCTTGACCTCGCCGCTCGTTCCAACACCCCAGCTCGTGATCGAATTGTAGTGCGCGTTGGGAAAGGCCAATACGGGCGGCGGCTTGGCCAGCTCACCGCGAACGGCGACGAATTCCGCACGGGTGGGCTGCACGTTGCCCGCTTCGTCCCACGCCCGGCTCTGTAATGTCGCAGGCCCTCCGTCCCAGCGCCATGGCATGCGAAAGCGGGTGAAGGCTTTGCTCAAGACCGGCTCCTGAAGTGCAGCCTCCGCCCAGCTCTTTCCGCCATCGGCCGAGAGCATCACCTTCTCGATCCGCCCAGTGCCGGAATAGGCGACGCCGGAAATCTCGTAGAGACCCGGCCCCTTCAACGCCATGCCGTGGGATGGGCTGGTGATGAAGGATTTGACCTCTTGCAGGAAATAAAACTGATAGGCTTTGCCATCGGGCAAAAGCTGCGTGTAGGTCCGCGACTTGTACATGGTCATCGCCGGTTGCTCGATGAGTTTGATGCGGCGCAGGAACTTGACGTTCATGTTGCCCTCGTAGCCGGGCAACAGCAGACGCATCGGATAGCCGTTTCCAGGCATCAAGCGCTCGCCGTTCTGGTAGAGCGCAATCATGGCGTCATCAAGCGCCTTCTTCATCGGTACGCTGCGGCTTAGATGCGGCGAATCCGCGCCTTCGGCCACCAGCCATTTCGCTCTTGGGTCGATCCCGGTTTCCTCCAACAACGTCGAAAGCCTGACGCCGGTCCACTCGGCGCAGGAGACAAGCCCATGCAAGGCTTGCACGGTCGCCTGCAGCGGTTCGGGCGAAAACATCGGCGCGCTGTTGCCGCCGCATTCGAGAAAGGTCACGCGCGACACCTGCGGATAGCGCGACAACGTCTCGAGCGAGAACTCTAGCGGTTGTTTCACCAGCCCATGGATGACAAGGCGATGCTGTTCGGGATCAATGACCGGAATACCGCCGTGGTTGATAGTGAAGTGCAGCCCGTTCGGTGTGGTCGTACCATTCAAAAGGTGATGCGGCGTGCGCGCATGAGAATTGCGCGGCTCGTTGTCCGGATTGCTCCGCGTGCGCACCACCTTGGCTTCGAACTTCGAGGGTATCTGATACGGTGGCGTCGCCTCGCCCATCTCGAGGCTCCATGGACCGTCGGTGAGCGGCTCGGCACCGGCGGCCGATGGCGCGATGCCTGTCCCCATAGCGCCCGCCAGCAGCACGCCCCGCCCCAATAGCGCGCGACGATCGATCAAGCCGTTGCCGGCAACGGCTTCCAAAACTTGCTTTCCTGCATCGCGTTCGCTTGCGATGCGATCGGCGGACTTGTTCATCAACAGCCCTCCCTGATGCCTGGGTGTTTTCAACCACCCAGCGCTTGGCAAGCAGGCTAGCCGCTCGCCCCGTGGCCGTCTATATCCGGCCACCGACACATGCCATGCGTCTTTGTTGACGCGGCGCGAACAGGCGTCGCCTCCAAGTGGAGGCGATTGCGGCAAATTCGGCAGGAGAAGTACCGCTTGAGTTTTTTCTTCGTCCTCGTGGTCGGGCTGATTGCCGGAACCATTTCCGGTGTGGTCGGCACCGGCTCCTCGATCATGCTGATGCCGGTCCTGATCTACCAGTATGGACCCAAACAGGCCGTTCCGATCATGGCTGTCGCCGCCGTGATGTCCAATCTCTCACGTATCCTCGCCTGGTATCGCGACATCGACTGGCGCGCCTGCGCCGCCTATTCCGTTCCGGCCATCCCGGCAGCGGCGCTCGGGGCGCGCACCTTGCTGGTGTTGCCCTCGCACACTGTCGATATTTCCATTGGGCTGTTCCTGATCGCGATGGTCCCGATGCGGCACTGGTTGGCCAGCCATGACTTCAAACTCTCGCTCTGGCACCTCGCCATCGGCGGGGCCGCGATCGGTTATCTGACAGGCATCGTGGTTTCGACCGGGCCGTTGAGCGTGCCGCTGTTTCTATTCTATGGCCTGACCAAGGGCGCCTTCCTCGCCACCGAAGCTGCAAGTTCGCTCGGCATGTACGTGAGCAAATCCGTCACCTTCCAGCGCTTCGGTGCGCTAACGCCGGAGGTCGCTCTGCAGGGCCTGATCGCCGGCTCGTCACTGATGTTCGGCGCGTTCATTGCCAAGCGCTTTGTGTTGCATCTGAAACCTGACGCGTTCCGCCTGCTGATGGACGGCATTATGGTCGTGGCGGGCCTGTCCATGGTCTGGACGGCATTTTCATAAGCCCTGACCGCTTTCAGGCCTGGACGTCATGGGCCGCCAATCCATGCTATGGGTTAAGACCTCGCGCTCGAATTTGTAGTCCAATTCCGCATGGCCAAGAACACCCTCTCCTTTGTCTGCCAGAACTGTGGCGCGGCGTATAACCGCTGGCAGGGCAAGTGCGATTCCTGCGGCGAGTGGAACACACTTGCCGAAGAGGATGTCACCGGCGCAACCACGATGCCGGCCTCAATCCGCTCCAAGCGCAAGGGCCGCACGTTTGCGCTGGAGACCCTGACCGGCAAAAGCCAGGATGCGCCTCGCCTTCCCTCCGGTATGGCTGAACTCGATCGCGTCACCGGTGGCGGCTTTGTGCGGGGCTCGGTGCTTCTGGTCGGCGGCGATCCCGGTATCGGCAAATCGACGCTTTTGACGCAGGCAACGAGCCTGTTGGCCCGTGCTGGCCACCGCGCCGTCTATATCTCTGGCGAAGAAGCCGTGGCGCAAGTACGGCTGCGCGCCGAACGCCTTGGGCTCGCGGACGCGCCCGTGCAACTGGCCGCCGAGACCTCCGTGGAAGATATCGTCTCAACCCTTTCCGAAGGCGCGACCCCCCGCCTGATCGTGATCGATTCGATCCAGACCATGTGGACCGACACGGTTGAATCCGCGCCGGGCACCGTGACCCAGGTGCGCGCCTCGGCGCAGGCGCTCATTCGCTTTGCCAAGAAATCGGGTGCTGCGATCATTCTGGTTGGCCACGTCACCAAAGACGGCCAGATCGCCGGCCCTCGCGTCGTCGAGCACATGGTAGACGCGGTGCTGTCGTTCGAGGGCGAAGGCTCGCAGCAGTTCCGCATCTTGAGGGCGGTGAAAAACCGCTTCGGCCCGACCGATGAAATCGGCGTGTTCGAAATGACGGGTCTCGGCCTTCGCGAAGTCTCCAACCCCTCCGAACTGTTCCTGTCCGAGCGCAATCTCGGCAGTCCGGGAACGGCCGTATTCGCCGGTATCGAAGGCACCCGCCCGGTTCTGGTGGAACTACAGGCGTTGGTGGCGCCGACCTCGCTCGGCACGCCGCGCCGGGCCGTGGTCGGCTGGGACCCCAGCCGGCTCTCGATGGTGCTGGCGGTCCTGGAGGCCCATTGCGGGGTCAAATTGTCCGGCTATGACGTCTATCTCAACGTCGCGGGCGGCTTGCGCATCCAGGAACCGGCCGCGGATCTCGCCGCCGCCGCCGCCCTGGTGTCATCACTGGTGAACGCCACGCTGCCTGCCGATGCGGTCTATTTCGGGGAGATTTCGCTGTCCGGCGCGGTCCGGCCGGTGGCACAGACCTCAGCTCGGCTTAAAGAGGCCGCCAAGCTCGGCTTTGGCCGTGCGGTGCTACCCGAATCAGCCCGTGGGGAGGCCGGAGGCGATTCCGGCCTCTCGCTTAATCCCGTCGGAGGATTGACGAGCCTGGTTGCCGAGATTGCCGCCCGTGGATCCCCGAGAGGGAACCGAGACGGCACCGCGCCTGAAAAAAATGCCACACCTGCAAGATTCCGGCGTCAGGAAGGCTAGGCGCTGGTGACGTTCCCTGCCCTCGCCGCTATATATCGCCCGCGCAAGGCTACCTCGATCCACGGGGCGATTTTAGGCGGCGATATGCGTCCAAGATTACTTCAAGATTACTAGGAGAACTCTGGTTATACGGCGTGACGCAAATTGGGACGCTGGCTATAGCTGGTCAATGATCAACGAGTTGGTCGATTCGTGGGTTTTCGAAAGAGTCAGTGAGCAGGAACAACATTACTGATGCCGACGCCAATTGACGCGATCGTTCTTGTGGTTTTGCTGGTTTCCGGGCTGCTCGCGATGGTCCGCGGACTCATGCGGGAGGTCCTATCAATCGCAGCTTGGTTAATCGCGGCGCTGGCGGCCTTGCTGGCCTCTAATTCCAAGATGGTGGCCTGGGCCCAGGACTTCCTGAAAAACGACATTGCTGCCAAGCTTGCCGTCGCTTTAGGGGTATTCGCCATTACGCTCATCGTGGTGTCGATGATCACCACCAAACTCTCCGATATGGTGCTCGATTCAAAGATTGGCGCTCTGGATCGCACGTTAGGGTTCTTGTTTGGAATCGCGCGCGGGCTCTTGATTACGGCGGTTTGCCTCATATTTTATGAGTTCTTCGTCCAGGACAAGCAAAGGGGCGAATGGGTTACACAGGCAAAATCACTGGTCGTTCTCGAAAATACGGGAAAGGCTTTGATGGCAGCTTTGCCAGAGGATTTGGCGGAATCGATCTTCAAAAAACTCAGCAAAAAAGCGACGGTTGATGAGGACCCTGATAGCGGTTCTCCGCCCGGAAGTAATGATGGTTATAGCAAACCCGCCCGCGACAGCCTTAAAAAGCTGATCGAAAAGCCCGCGGCCAAGTAATAGCTGCTCAAAAGAGAGGCGCGATGGACAGTCAACAGAGTTCTTCCGACGACGCCAAAGCTCCGGAGCCGGATAGCGGCCCGCTCTATCTCGAAGACTCCGACCTGGAAGGTGACACGCTGCGCGAGGAGTGCGGCGTGTTCGGCATTTTTGGGCACCCGGAAGCCGCCGCTATCACGGCGCTGGGATTGCATGCGCTTCAGCACCGTGGCCAAGAGGCCGCTGGCATCGTCTCGTTTGATGGAGCCCGGTTCCATTCCGAGCGGCGGCTTGGTCTCGTTGGCGATACGTTTTCCCGGCGCGAGGTGATTGAGCGCCTGCCTGGCAATGCGGCCATCGGCCATGTCCGCTATTCCACGACCGGCGAAACCATCCTGCGCAATGTGCAGCCGCTGTTTGCCGAGCTCAATGCGGGCGGATTTGCGGTCGGCCATAATGGCAATCTCACCAACGGGCTGACGCTGCGCCGCGATCTCGTGCGTGGCGGCGCCATGATGCAGTCTACCACCGACACCGAGGTCATCCTGCATCTGGTTGCGCAGTCCAAGCGCAACCATTTCATCGACCGCTTCATCGAGGCGCTGCGGGCGATCGAAGGCGCCTATTCGCTGGTGTCGCTGACCAACAAGAAGCTGATCGGGGCGCGCGACCCGCTCGGCATCCGGCCGCTGGTGCTTGGCGAATTCGACGGCTGCCCGATCCTGGCGTCGGAAACCTGCGCGCTCGATATCATTGGCGCCAAATATGTCCGCGACGTCGAGCCCGGCGAGATCGTGGTGTTCGACGAGCGCGGCGCACAAAGCCACAAGCCTTTTGCGCCGAAGCCACCCCGGCCCTGCATTTTCGAATACATCTATTTCTCGCGGCCGGATTCTATCGTCGGCGGACGGTCGGTGTACGACGTGCGCAAGGCCTTTGGCGCGCAGCTTGCGAAAGAGAGCCATGTTCCCGTCGATGTCGTCGTACCGGTGCCGGATTTCGGCGTTCCCGCCGCGGTCGGCTATAGCCAGCACTCCGGCGTGCCGTTCGAGCTTGGCATCATCCGCAATCACTATGTCGGGCGCACCTTCATCCAGCCGACCCAAAGCGTGCGAGAGCTTGGCGTGCGCATGAAGCATTCGGCCAATCGCGCCGCGATCGAAGGCAAACGCATTATCCTGATCGATGATTTGCTGGTGCGCGGCACCACATCGAAAAAAATCGTCCGCATGATGCGCGACGCCGGCGCCCGCGAGGTTCACTTCCGCCTCGCCTCCCCGCCGATCCTTTATCCCGATTATTACGGCATCGACCTACCGGACCGCGGCGGCCTGCTGGCGGCGACCCATAACCTTGAGGAAATGCGCGAACTGATCGGCGCCGATACGCTGGCCTTTCTGTCGGTCGACGGCATGTATCGCGCGATGGGTTTTCCCGGCCGCGATCCCGCCAACCCGAAATTCTCCGACCATTGCTTCACCGGGGTCTACCCGACCAACCTCACCGACCATGACCAGGTCGAGTTGCAGCCACGGCAATTGTCACTGCTGGCGGAGGCGAGTTAAGAACGCCAAAGGTGTCGTCCCGGCGAACGCCGGGACCCATAACCCGCGGCTTTAGTTGTTCTGCACACAGCTGGACACAGCAACCTTCCCACATCATAACCGTCACGGCGTATGGGTCCCCGCATGCGCGGGGACGACGTTGATAGAGTGCTCTGAATGACCCTTCCCCTCGCCAACCGAATTGCTCTTGTCACCGGCGCCTCGCGCGGCATCGGTTACGCCACGGCGCGCGCACTCGCCAAGGCTGGCGCGCACATCATCGCGGTGGCGCGCACGCAAGGCGGGCTCGAAGAACTCGACGACGACATCCGAAAGGACGGCGGCAGCGCCACCACGCTGGTGCCGCTCAACCTGACTGACTTTGACGGGATCGCGCGGCTTGGTGCGGCCCTGCATGAGCGCCACGGCAAGCTCGACATTCTCGTCGGCAATGCCGGCGTCGCCGGCCCCTCCTCGCCGCTCGGCCACATCGAGATGAAGCCATGGAACGATGTGTTCGCAATCAACGTATCGGCGAATTTTCAATTGATCCGTTGCATGGAGCCGCTACTCAAAAAGTCCGATGCCAGCCGTGCGGTGTTCATCACATCGGCGGCGGCCAACATGGCGTTGGCCTATCTTGGCCCCTATGCGGCCTCGAAGGCGGCGCTCGAGGCGCTCGCACGGGTCTGGGCCAATGAAACGGCTTCGACGCCGCTTCGGGTCAATCTGTTCAGCCCTGGTCCCATCCGCACCCGCATGCGCGCGACCGTCTTTCCCGGCGAGGATCCGCTTACATTGGATACCCCCGAACAGGCCGCCGAATTCATCGTGCCGATGTGCTTGCCGTCCTGGAACGAGACGGGCAAGTTCTACGACTATCCGACACGAACGCTGCTGAATTTTCGCGCGCCCGCATAACCGTACGCGCGAGCTCAGCGAGTTCGCACACTCATAAGCGTGCGCGCGGCAATCAGGATGGCGATCACCACCAGCACTGATGCGAGAAAGAACGGCGCGCCCGGCAGTTTCATCGGGGCCGTTGCGCCGATGAAATAGGCAAAAGTGAGCGTGAACAGGAACGGACCCAGCAATTGCGAGATACTCTGCACGCTTGCTGAGGCGCCCTGCAGCTGGCCTTGCTGATCAGGCGCGACTTGTTTCGTCATTAAAGACTGGATCGCTGCGCCGGAAACGCCCCACAGCGACATCACCGGAATTCCAATCCAGGACAGCGGGCCTGTCGGCGCTATGGCAAAAATGAAAAAGCCGGCAGCGCCGCAGACGAGTCCCAGCAGCAGCGCCAGCCGCTCGCCGAAAAGCCGCACGATCGGCCCAATGCCCAGCCCCTGCACCAGCATGGCGCAGATGCCGACCATCGCCAGCGTGACGCCGACCGTTTTTGAATCCCAGCCATATCGATAGGTCGCATAGAGCACGAAGGTCGATGGCAGCACGACATGCGCCAACTGGGTAAAAAAATTCACCACCGACAAGCCGGTCAATATCCGGTCGGACAGCAACAGATGCAACGCGCCGATCGGATTGGCGCTCCTCCATCGGAACGGGGCGCGGCGATCGCGCGGCAACGATTCCGGCAAGATCAACAGGCCATAGATCGTATTGGCAAAACTCAACGCTGCCGCAGCCCAGAACGGCAGTCTGGGATCGACGTCCCCGAGTAGACCGCCGATCGCGGGCCCAAGAATAAATCCCGCGCCGAAAGCCGCACCTACCTTGCCGAACACTGCGGCCCGGCGTTCCGCGGGCGTGATGTCTGCGATATAAGCGAAGGCGGTTGAAACGCTGGCCGAGGTGATGCCGGAAATCACCCGGCCGACAAACAGCCAGATCAAGGAAGGCGCGAGCGCCATCAGAACATAGTCGAGCCCAAGCCCGAAATTCGACAGCAGCACCACCGGCCGGCGGCCAAACCGGTCGGACAGGCTGCCGAGGATCGGCGAGAAGATAAACTGCATCAGCGCCCAGGCGGTTCCGAACACGCCAAAGATGCGGGCAGCCCGCGCGGTGTCGTTGTCGACGAAGCTTTCGACGAGCTTTGGCAGGATCGGCATGATCAGGCCCAGCGCGAGCATGTCGAGCAGGATCGTGACAAAGATGAAGGCGACGGCTGCGCCGCGCGCGGATGACGTTGCGGGTGGCAAGCCGAGCGCGCTTGTGTCGCTCACGACGGCCGCTTTCGTTTGTGCGCAAAGGGATTGGCCTTCTCGCGCAACGAAATCCGCACCGGCGTACCCGGTAATTCAAAATACTCGCGCAAGGAATTGACGAGGTAGCGCAAATAGGATTGCGGGACGGCATCGGCGCGCGAGCAGAACAGCACGAAGCTCGGCGGACGTGCCTTGGCTTGCGTAATGTAATTCAGTTTCAGGCGGCGGCCCGAGACCGCCGGCGGCGGATTAGCGTCCACCGCCTGCTCGAACCAGCGATTAAGCGCTGCCGTCGCCACCCGCCGATTCCACACCGCATAAGCCTCTTCGATCGCCCTCATCAGGTGGTCGATACCCTCACCCATCAGGCCCGACACCGTTACCAAAGGTGCGCCCCTGACCTGCGGCAGCAAGCGATCGGCCTCGGCGCGCAGTGCGGAAATCGCGCCGCCTTTGGTTTCCATCAGGTCCCATTTGTTGACGGCGATCACCAGCGCCCGGCCTTCGCGTTCGATCAAATCGGCAATGCGAAGATCCTGTTCCTCGAACTTGTTTTGCGTATCCATCATCAGCACGACGACTTCGGCAAAGCGCACCGCTCGCAGGGCATCTGCCACCGACAGCTTTTCCAGTTTTTCCTCGATCCGGGAACGCCGCCGCAATCCCGCGGTGTCGAACACGCGAAAGTCCCGGCCATTCCAGGTGATTTCCACGGCGATAGAATTGCGGGTGGTGCCGGCCTCGGCGCTCGTCAATAGCCGCTCCTCGCCAAGCAGGCGATTGATCAGCGTGGATTTGCCGGCGTTGGGACGGCCGACGACCGCCACGCGAATGGGCCGTTTGGCCAGATCCTCGTCCGATTCGATGATGTCGTCATCGTCGAACTCTTCACTCTCCTCTGATGGCTCCGGCATCAGGGCGCGCAAGGCGTCGTAAAGCTCGCCCATGCCTTCGCCATGCTCGGCCGAAATTTGAACGGGATCGCCAAGGCCGAGGGCATAAGATTCCATCGCGCCTATTTCGCCGTGCTTGCCTTCGCTTTTGTTGGCGAGCAGAACCACCGGCTTGTTGGCACGGCGCGCAGTGTCGGCAAAGGCGCGGTCGCTGGGCGTCAGCCCGGCGCGGGCGTCGATCACGAACATCAAAGCATCCGCAAGGCCGATCGCGGTTTCGGTCTGCTCCTGCATCCGCGCCGTGAGCGATCCCTTAGCGCCCTCATCAAGTCCCGCCGTGTCGATCACGGTGAAGCGAAGGTCGCCGAGCCGCGCTTCGCCCTCGCGCCGATCGCGGGTCACACCCGGCGCGTCGTCGACCAGCGCGAGCTTCTGTCCGACCAGACGATTGAACAGCGTCGACTTCCCGACATTGGGCCGGCCGATAATGGCGATCGTAAAGGGCATCAGCGACCAGGAATGGGAGGAAATTGAACTAGGAGGCGATTCAGAAGTCCGCCACGACGCAGCCGTGCCGGAATAGCCGATCGCTCCGACCTTAAGCAATGAAATAGGCGTTTAACGCGTAACCGTGCCGCCCGGCACCGGCGCCGGGAATGGCGCGGCGGATTGTTGTGCCGGTGGGGTGCCGGATTGCTGCGCGCCGGCTGGCTGATCGGGCGGCGGCGCGGTGGTGCGCTGACGAACGATTTTCTTCTTCGGCGCCGGCGGTGCTGCCGCCGTGGCATCTTCCTCAGGCGCGGCAGCCGGATCCGTGCTGGCCGTTGCCGCCGCGGGTTTCTTTTTGGCGGTCTTTTTCGGCTTGGCCTCAGGAGGCGGTGGCGGCACAGCCGCTACCTCCGGCGCGTTCTGATCGGCTTCCTGAGCACCCTTGTACAGGGATTTTGGCACACCCTGTTCGAGGCCCGGCACGCCTTCCGGAAATACAGGTTTGCGCTCGCCCTGCACCTTTTTCTTGGTGTCGATCCAATCAAGCCAATCCATCGGATCGAAGCTGCTCATGTTGCTCGAGCAGCCGGCGATCGCGCCGGACAGCGCGATGAGAAGGGAAGCGGAGATCAGACGTTGCAGACGACGCATGGTCGATTTCTCGTTCAATACGCTTTCCCGACGTCAGCTCTTGGCGGCCGGTGGAAGCAGCGCCTGGAGTGCCTCTGCCCGCGAGCGCATCGCCGCGGGTGTCTCGCCATCATTGGCGATCAGGTCGAGCCATTGTCGGGCCGCTGTGGTGTCGTTGGCGCGCCAGGCCGACAAAGCCAGCAACTCGCGCGCGGTATGGTGAAAGGCCGCCTCCGGCTTTGCCGCAGCCTCCAGGCGTTGCAGCATGTTCGGATAGCTATCTGCGTCGAGCAGCAGACCGGCGGCGCGGATCCGAGCCAGATCTTGCTGCTCGGCGCCGACACCGCGGTCAGCCGCGATATCGTCGTACAGTTTGGCGCCGGCCTTCGGATCACGGGTTGCGACCTCGGCGGCGGCGCGCAACCGCGCCAGCATGCGGTATCCCGAAGGCGCGGTCGTGGCGAGCTTATCGAAGGCCGCTTCAGCCTCGGCGTGCTTGCCCTGCTCGGACAGCTCGATCGCAGCATCAAAGGCCGCTCCGGCCTCGGCCGCCTTCTGCGCTTCCAGATATTGATATCCGCGCCAGCCACCAACGGCGGCAATGATCAGAATCGCACCGGCGATGATGTAGATCGAATACCGGTCCCACAGCTTTTTGAGCTGCTCGCGCCGGACCTCTTCATCAACTTCGTCAAATAATTCAGACACTTATAGATACCCCATCCCCGGCCACCCGTGTCCGGAACCCACCGGCGCCATCGATTTGTCCGTCGATGGCGGTCGCGTTACCCTAGCGATATGGCGGTGGCAAGGCAAAGCAAGCCGGGTCAAAGTGTTAACGCCGGAACTTTCGAGGGTTTCCCAGACCGCGGCCGCCGATCGCGTGTGCTTACGCCTTCGCCTTCATGCCGTAAACATGCTCGGGCCCAGGAAAGGCGCGCGAGCGCACATCGGCCGCATAGCCCTGGATTGCTGCCTCGATCATGGGGCCCAGATTGCCATAGCGACGGACAAATTTCGGCGCCCGTGGCGACAACCCCAGCATATCCTCCAGCACCAGAACCTGGCCGTCACAGGCAGCACTGGCACCGATGCCGATGGTCGGAATGTCGATCGTCTCGGTAATCTTGCGCGCCAGAGGTTCGGCGACCGCCTCGACCACCACCGAGAATGCGCCGGCTTGCGCGACCGCAATAGCGTCGTTTTCGATCGGCGCCCAGCTTCCCTCCTCGCGCCCCTGGGCACGGAACGAACCGAGCGCATTGATCGATTGCGGCGTCAGGCCGATATGGCCCATCACGGGGATGCCGCGCTCGGCCAGAAACGCGATCGTCTCTGCCATCCTCGCACCACCCTCGAGCTTGATCGCGCCGCAATGGGTCTCCTTCAGGATTCTCACCGCCGAATGAAAGGCCTGTTCTTTCGACGCCTCATAGGAGCCGAAGGGCATATCAACGACGACAAGCGCATGCTGCGAGCCGCGCATCACCGCGTGGCCCTGAAGGATCATCATCTTGAGCGTCACCGGCACGGTGGTCTCAAACCCGTGCATTACATTGCCGAGGGAGTCGCCGACCAGGATGACGTCGCAATAACGGTCGACGAGCGCCGCCGTGTGGGCGTGATAGGAGGTCAGCATCACAATCGGCTCGCCATTCTTGCGCGCGCGAATATCAGGTGCGGTTTTGCGCTTGATCACGGCCTGAACTGACATTTTTTAAACTCCTACAACGGGAAAAAAACGCTGCGCTATATCAATAAGTTGGCGACGAAAACGATACCGATACCAACACATATACCAACAATCCGCAGAGCAGCCTTTTGGGATCACGTCGCCTTAGCAACGAACGCGCCGGCCTGGAAGTCGTCGTCTAGTTTTCTGGTCAGTGCACTAACCTGCCCCAGCACATACACGAGCGCTTCCGAGATATCGACGGCCGAGTCCGCACCATGGGGCGCATCAGGAAAAGAAACTGCTTCGTGCAAATGGTTGCCAAGCAGCAAAGCGGTTTGTCCTGCGCGGCGCAGGTCGTAAATGGCGGGTTCAAGGTCGAGACGCCGATCGGTAGCAGCGGTCATGTGAAAACTCCCCATGGTTGGGCGTGATTGCCCTGAGAAACACCCTACGGGAAAATCAACCTCAAGTCAAAATTCTTCAATGTTTAGTGATACTTAACAGCTATTTTTGATATCTCAGAGGAATTTTTGATCGCTGCGCCACTTCGTCAAGTGACGCTTAACACCGCTTTACAGATCTAGGCGTGGCGATGACTTTGATGTCGTGATCCATCGCTGAGGGCGAAGAAATGATCGTATGGATTTTGCTCCTTTCTATCCCCATTTCGATTGTGACGCTTATTATTTGGGAAGCCGAAAATTTCGAAAAGCGAACCCAGAAATCTCACGGCGAAAGCAAAGGAAGTCTGTTCGCTGTGATATCGGTCGTCGCTTCTTGTTGTTCAGTCCTCATTGCCAGCGCAAGTTACTTCGTTGCTCAACGCTCTTCGGAAGTCGCTGAGAAGTCGTTGGTCGCTGCTAATCGGCCTTGGGTGAGAGTCGACGTTCAGGTTGGAGGTCCAGTTTATTATAATGTAAACGGGCTGAATTTTACGCTGAACTACGTTCTAAAAAACATTGGTCATTCTCCAGCCACCGGTGTTTTTGTAGAACCCAAGATAATCATTCCGAAGATCAGCACGAACACGACGTTCAGTCCACGCGGAGAGCTTCTTAAAATTATTGAAAATCTAAAATCTCTCCCCGGTGGATCGAGGGGGTTTGCTTTATTTCCAGATGAAACCCTTATACAGACCGTCACTGTGACTCTCTCGAAGCAGGAGATTGAGGATGCAACTAAAATCATCCCCGCGATCTATCCAGAGAATCTTAGGGTCGGTTCGCTACCTCACAGGCTTTGATAGCCAACCGCATCAAACCGGCTTTATCGTCGAAGTGAGGCGCGACAACACCCCGCGACCGTTCACGATTGAAAAGAACAGAGTGGCAGGAGTTATCTTCGCCGACGAGGGCGACGTCCCCGCAGCTGACGTGAGGCTGTTTCGCTCCGAGATCGAAGGCGGATACGCCGACTAGGCTTGCGACACCGCGTATGAGGGCGAGAGTTGACAGGCGCCACATGAGATCAAGAGACCGATGGCATCATGAGCGATACAGAAGAACGAGCGTTAAGGCCAGCTAACGAGAATCCTTGGTACTGTCTCGCGACACTCTATGGCGAACAGCCTGCAGATGGTTGGAACCAACAGCTTGCCGAAAAAAATCACAGTGCTTGGAGCCGATTTATCGGTGGTGGACACTTGAGCAATGCAGACCAGTTACTATTCACCGAGAGGACTAAAGATCTATCGCTCGCAACACCTGACCCAAAATCAACGGCTGATTTTTCTTGCACGCAGTTTGATTGCCCGGTCGATTTTAGCGGCTTCAGTTTTCCAAAGCCTTCCGACTTCCAGTCGGCAATATTTTTCCGCGACGTCAAGTTTCAAGGCGCGGCGTTTAACGCTGCTACCAATTTCAAGTTGGCGACATTCTGCGGAGAAAGCGACTTCCGACGGGCGCAGTTCAACTCTGGTGGCGACTTTCAATCGGCCACGTTTTCCAAGAAGGCACATTTCCAAGATGTGTACAACTTCGTCGATGCTAACTTTCAGCAGGCAAAATTCACCGCCTACGGCAACTTCAATCGCGTGAAGTTCTACGGAGGAACGGCTAATTTTACTTCGACAACGTTTCTTAGTGGTGTCGATTTCGCCAGAGCGGAGTTTAATGCGGGTGCCGCTTTTCGCTTGGCTACCTTCTCGAATGCTGCCGACTTCAACGCGACGAAGTTCAACATAGCGAGCTTCAACGCTGCTAGGTTCTCCGACCGTGTCACTTTTATCAATGCTGAGTTTAGCGGAAGTGTGACGTTCGCAAATGCGCGATTTAACTCTGTCCCTCCCGACTTTCGCGGAGCGAAAATGCATGAAGCTACCGAGTGGCATGGTGTGACTTGGCCGAAACCGCCGAGTAGCAAGGATGACGCTCAACGGCAAGTCTATAACTATGAACGTCTTAAGCAGGAGATGGAGCAACGCAAAAAGCACCATGACGAGCAGAATTTTTTCCGCATGGAGCTGCGCGCTCGTCGGGGATTAATCCGTACCTTTTCGCCGGAATGGCTTTTGAATTTTGCCTATCAAGCTTTGTGCGATTACGGCAATAGTTACATGAGACCGTTGGCGTGGCTGTTTGCTGTTTTTGCGGCTGGCACCGCGATCTTTGCGCGCGCACCCATGACCTGCTCCCCTGAAACGCCCCCGATTTTAAGTTAGGGTTCTGTTCTCCAGCGAGGAGACAGACGATGCGTAAAGGCAGGTTCACGGAAGAGCAGATCATCAAGGTGCTGAAGGAACACGCTGCCGGGATGTCGGCGAGCGATCTGTGCCGCAAGCACGGCATCAGCGATGCGACGTTCTACAAGTGGCGGTCGCGCTATGGCGGGATGGAGATCTCCGACGCCCGCAAGCTGAAAGCCCTGGAAGAGGAGAACCGCAAGCTCAAGAAGCTTCTGGCGGAGACGATGCTGGATGCTTCGACGCTGAAGGAGATGCTTGGAAAAAACTTCTGACGCCCGGCTTGCGGAGACGTGCTGTGACCTGGGCAATCAGTGAGAAGGGCTACTCGCAGCGACGAGCGTGCAGTCTGGTCGGCCTGCAGCCGAAGACCTATCGCTATGCCTCGACGCGACCGGACGACGGCGCGCTGCGGACCCGGCTAAGGGAGTTAGCTTCGCAACGACGCCGCTTCGGCTATCGTCGCTTGGGGCTGCTATTGGCTCGGCAAGGGGTCCGGATCAATCACAAGAAGCTGTACCGGCTCTACAAGGAGGAGCGGCTGACGGTGCGCAAGCGCGGTGGCCGCAAACGGGCGCTGGGCACAAGGGCGCCGATGTCGATCCCACAGGATCAGAACCTGCGCTGGTCGCTCGACTTTGTAATGGACACGCTCTCCAGCGGCCGACGCTTCCGTATCTTGACCCTGGTAGACGACTTCACCCGGGAATGCCTGTGCCTAGTCGTCGACACCTCGCTTACTGCCTTGCGTGTGGTGCGTGAACTTGGCCAGATTATCGAAAGCCGGGGCTGCCCACGCATGATCGTCAGCGACAACGGTACGGAGTTCACTTCAAATGCAATCTTGGCTTGGCAGGAGGAACGAGAGATTGAGTGGCACTACATCGCGCCCGGCAAGCCGATGCAGAACGGTTTTGTTGAAAGCTTCAACGGCCGGCTGCGCGACGAATGCCTGAACGAACACCTGTTCGCAAATCTCAACGAGGCTCGCCAGATCATCGAGGAATGGAGGATCGACTACAACACCAACCGACCGCACACGAGCCTCAACGGGCTCACACCGACCGAGTTTGCAACCCGCCCCAACAGGGGCCAAACCCAGAACAGACTCTACTTATAAACGAGGGCAATCCGGGGAGCAGGTCACCCATATACTGCAGTCAGCCTATGCCCATTCGCCTTGCTGCTAACCTCAGCGTTGCCAATATCTTCCCGTTC
>CAVVZW010000109.1:0-16317 GCA_963752265.1 uncultured Alphaproteobacteria bacterium | reverse complement strand
AATTACTCCAAGTGGAAACGCATAATCCGATGGAAATGCACGCCACCGTCGCCGTATGGGATGGTAAGAAATACACTCTCTACGAGTCTTCGCAAGGTGTTATGAACCATCAGACTGTTCTCTCGCAAGGTATTGGGCGAGCCCAAGGAGAACGTCAAGTCATCTCCCGCTACATCGGTTCCGGATTCGGCGGCAAGCTCTTCCCATGGCCACACTCTGCTATCGCCGCCGCTGCCGCGAGAAAGTTGAATCGGCCAGTCAAGTTCACTCTTACTCGCGAGATGATGTTCTCTAGTCGTCGGCCACCGCCCCCGCACCCAGCATAACACGCAGCATGGGGTAGGGTTTATCGACGGCTGACCATCGATAAAGCAACCTGTATGCCAGTGCCAGCCAATCACTGCGAAGCTAACGCAATCACGGGCTTATCTGCGGTGCCGGCAAAGGCGGCTGCACTTGCGCGGTGCGTCGACGGGGTGTGCACCGAAGCGGGGCGCCACATCACATCACGCCATGCCACGCCTGCAGCACAGCCCGCACTCTTTATGCCGGCGGCCAGTTCTGCATTATGGCGGCTGGGCAAAGTAGCGAGAGGGAACGCGTGCGCCGATCAATACCACTGCCCGTAACTGCGGGGTGAGAATAGACAGCTGACTGCAATTATGGCGGCTATGCTGACTGCGAGCATGATCCATGCAGCCCCAAACCCGCCGCTCCAGCCGCGAACGATCCCGCAAAAACGGGCGCGACGGCGGCGACGATAAACCCGACACCCTGAGTGAACGCGACCAGTTTTCCCGCGACGCGATGGTCGGCCGTGAGCATTAACTGCGAATTTGATGCTGTCACCGCGCTTCCAGCGCGCAAGAACAACAGGGAGAACGAAGCAATGCCCCACGCCGTCGCGAAAGATAAAACCCGCCTCTACTTCGAGGAAGCAGGCAGCGGCACGCCGATTCTTTTCCTGCACGAGTTCGCGGCCGACCACACCAATTGGGAGCCGCAGATGCGCTACTTCTCGCGGGGCCATCGTTGCATCGCCTATTCCGCGCGCGGCTATACGCCCTCCGACGTGCCGCCCTCAGCCGAGGACTACAGCTACAAGCATTTCTATACCGATGCGCTCGCGGTGCTGGACCATCTCAACATCGCGAAAGCGCATTTCGTTGGGCTATCGATGGGTTCCTATTCCTCGCTGCAAGTGGCTCTCACCACGCCCGAGCGCCTATTGTCGATGACGCTGGCCGGCGTCGGCTCCGGATCAGGTTTGGAAAATCTCGACACCTTCCGGAAAAACTGCCGCGACACCGCCGACCAGTTCGACAAGATCGGTTCAGTGGAAGTGGCGAAGGTTACCCGCGAGGCACCGGGGCGGATTCCATTTCTGGTGAAGGACCCGCGCGGGCATGCGGACTTCTATGCGGCGCTGGCCCGGCATGACTCCAAAGGCTCGGCCAACACCATGCGCGGCTTTCAGGGTGGCCGCCCTTCGATCTACACCATGAAAGAAGCGATCGAGAAAGCGACCACACCCGCGCTGATTATCTGCGGCGACGAGGACGATGCCTGCGTCGAGCCGAGTTTGTTCCTGAAGAAACATCTTCCTGCATCGGGGCTGACGTTTTTTCCCAAGTCGGGCCACGTGCTCAATCTGGAAGAGCCGGCGCTGTTTAACGAAACGGTCGAGCGTTTCGTCACGCTGGTAGAAGCCAATCGTTGGGGCGCGCGCGATCCGAGGTCGGTCCTGACGTGAAGCGTTGTTGCGATGCGAGGCGCCACAACCCGATAGGTAGCCCGGCTTTTGAAGCGGAAGACGAAAAGTTGTCGATCTGCTGTGCGACAACTGCCGGTCTTATTCGCGTCATCGTCTCATCATCGAAGGACCGGAAGCTCACACACGCGTGAGCAGCTCTTCGCAAATGCGAATAACGTTTTTGCGTGACAAGGTTGTTGGCTTTTGCGTAGCTTGAAGCGCTTTCCAGCGTTTTTGCGTACCGGAAATATTTTTCAGAAAAATAATATGACGACGGGCTTTTAGGCATCCGTCCACGCATGTCCTGATCCCGTCTCACCATTCAGAGGGGAGACACATGCCCAACACAGTCAGCCTGTTACGGCGTTTCCTGCCGGCACTGGCGATCTTTGGCGCTGCGATCGGCTGGAATTCGCCGAGCGACGCCTACGTCCAGAAGATCGTCATCGATCAGCAGATTTCGCTCAGCTTCACGCCGATCATCCTCGGCACCTCGACGCCCGGCGCATCGACGCCCTACACGATCTACACCGGCCGGATATTCGGCGAGCTGGATCCAACTGAACCGCAACACGCCATCATTACTGACATCGAGCACGCCCCCAAGACGCAAGGCAAAGTTGCCTACGTCGCCAACTTTCAGATTGTCACGCCCACCGATCCGCACGCGCGCAGCGGCTTGTTGATCCACGAGGTCCCGAACCGTGGCAACAACGCCATTTCCACGGCCGCCCTGATCCAGGGTGCGACGTATGTGCAGAGCGGTTGGCAGGGCGACCTTCTCGCCCAATGCTCGCCCGCCACGGCGGCACCGTATCCCTGCTTCGACCTGAACTCCGGACCTTATGGCAGCCTGAACACCACGACCGGGGCTCTCGTTGCTCCGGGTGTGCCCGATGTTGCTGCCGGAACGAAGACGTTGGCGAGCTATGTGGTTCAGGTGCCGGTGGCAACCCACGGCAACTACAGCGACGATCATGCCGTCGGGGGCAACATCATCACCGGCCAGGTCTATGGTCACGTCTGCTCCGGTACGAACGGATGCGGCTTGCCCGTCCCCACGGCTACACCGCCCAGCACCGCACAGTTGGCCATTCAGGGCCCGGCGTTCGTTCCTTATCACCCGGCTAGTCTCGACACCAAGCAGGCGCAGTTCTGGAGCGTCTCGTCTCAAACCGCAGCTGGCGTGACCAGTGTGAAGACGCCGATCCCGAGCAACCAATGGGCCTGGGCGTATTGCCCCAACGGCTGGCCGGGCACGCCAAATCCGAACTGGATTTGCCTGAAGAACGGCACCTTCAACCCGAAGCTTGAATATGAAATGGTCTACACGGCCGAGAACCCGTTGGTGCTCGGAGTTGGATTTGCCGCGTTCCGTGACCTTGCGGCATTCCTGCGTTACGGCAGCGTTGCTCCGGGCGGCGGTCAGAACCCGATCGCCGGTTCAATCACGACGGCGATGACCGTAGGTGCATCGCAATCCGCCGCATTCCTCCACGGCTTCATCTTCTGGGGCTTCAACGAGGAAGGCCACGACCAATGGGGCCACGATCAACGGGGCCGCATCGTTTTTGACGGCGCCTGGCCGCAGATTGACGGGCGCATGATGGTGATGAACATCCGCTTCGGACAGCCGAACAACCTGATGTATCTCTACATGGGCGGTGACGAAGCGCCGGTCTGGTGGGGGGATTATCCGAACCTCGCACGTCACCTGCCGCCCGATGGCATGCTTCACCGCTGTGCGCGGGACAATACGTGTCCTGCCATCCTGGAGACCTTCGCTTCGGCGGAGCTCTATTCTGAAAAGATGGCGGTCTCGCTCTGCGGCTTCACTTGCGTCCAGGACATACCGATACCGTCGAATGTCCATCGGTACTACACGCCGGGCGCCACCCACGGCGGCGGCGCGGTCAGCCCCACGGTCAACCTGTTCAATTGGGTTTCCCCGACCGCGGTGAGCGTACCGGCCGGTCAGTCGCTGGCGAACGACCCGATCCCGTTGGCGTATACGAACAATGCGCTGCAGTACAACTTCATCCGCCTGCTCATGGATGGCGTCGCGATGCCGCGCAGTGTCTATCCGACGGTGTCGAGCGGACAGCTCGTGCCCAACACCCAGCATGGCGTAGGATTCCCCAACATTCCCGGCATGCCTTACGGAGGGGAGCAGGCCTGGCCGCCGTTTGTCTACAACTTCGGTCCCAGGGAGAATTACGATCAGGAGACCGGCGTTCCGACCATCCAGCCACCGATCATCGAACGTGTGCTGCAGGTCTACACCGCCAAGGTGAATGCCGACGGCAACGAGGCGGTCAGCGGTTTGCCGACAATCCTGGGTGAGGCTCCGTTGGGTACGTATGTCGGCTGGAATCTGGCCACGACCGGCTGGTACGGACCCAATGCGAGTAACGGTCCGGGAAGCGTCGGCCAGGTATTTGCGGGCGCGGGCAACAGCGGTGGCTACTTGCCCTTCTGGGACACCAAAGCCAACCGTCAGGCCAATGGTGATCCGCGCCCGTCGCTCGAGGAGCGCTACGGCACCCATGCCGGCTACGTCTGCGTTGTTACAAAGGCTGTGACCGCCGCTCAACAGCAGCGCTTCCTGCTGCCGTCCGACGCACAAACGCTGCTTACGCAGGTGAGCGCGTCGAACGTGCTTGCGGCCGTGACGGCGACGCCAGCCGATACGGCGCTTGCCAATGCGTTGTGCAAGAACTGACGACAACAGCAAGCCGGCCTGAGCAAGACGGCCGGCACAGCGGCGGATGAAAGAAACGGCGGATCGGGGCAACCTGGTCCGCCGTTTGTGTTAAACGAAACGGTCGAGCGCTTTATCGCGCCGGTGGAAGCCACCGGCTGGGGCCCGCGCGATCCGAGGTCAATTTTGTAGTATCAAGCGGCACGACAACGCATTTGCATAACAGGAGAGAAGCGATGGAGCTAAAGGGTGCGGTTGCGCTGGTGACGGGCGGCAATGGTGGACTGGGACAACGCATCTGCCACGCACTCGCGCAGGAGGGTGCACATGTCGCGATCATGTATGCTCGCAGCCGCGACCAGGCGGAAAGCGTCGCCAGCGAACTCACGTCGCGTTATCACATCAAGTCTCAAGCATTCGCCTGCGACATCACCGATGGCGCGGCCGTGGATCGGCTGGTCGGCGAGGTCAGCCACGCCTTCGGCCGCCTCGATATTCTGGTCAATGACGCCGCTTACAACCACGCGATTCCGTTTGCCGATCTCGACAACCTGACGCCGGACGTATGGAACAGGATCATGGCCACCAACCTGACGGGGCCGATGCTTCTGACCAAGGCCGTAGCCCCGGTCATGAAGGCGCAAGGGCACGGCCGCATCGTCAACATCGCTTCGGTCGCAGGGCTGTATCCGACCGGCTCTTCGATCGCTTATGCCGTCTCAAAAGCGGGGCTCATTCATCTGACGCGCTGCATGGCGGTGGCGCTGGCGCCCGAGACGCTGGTCAACTGCGTGGCGCCGGGTCTGCTGGACGGCACGCGCGCGACCGCTAACCTCCGGTCCGAGCAAATCCAGAATTCGGCCGCGAGTTCACTCCTGAAGAAGCCGGCCGACAAGGACGACTGCGCCGACATGGTGGTCACCATGTGCCGCACCGAAACCATGACCGGCCAGACCGTCGTCATCGACTCCGGACGAATATTTCATTGAGAAGACGTGCGGCGACGAAGGCGATGACTGCGTCGAGCCGAGCCTGTTCCTTCCCCATCGGGCCACGTGCTCAACCAACGTCTTGGCCACCAAAAGAAAGTCGGGGATGCCCGGGTCAAGCCCGACGATGTGGAGGCAGCTAGGCTACCGCACCTTCTCCGCCCGGCTCAGCAAAAACACGCCCTGCTCGCCGAACATGTTCCAGAACCACCAGGGCGCGATGAGCCGCAGCGGCCGTCCGTAGAGATCGAGCGCGACCGCGCGCTCCATCTTGACGTTGATCTCGTCGCACAGCTGCACGAAGTCCTTGATGGTGCAGAAATGAATATTCGGCGTGTCGTACCAGGTGGCGGGAAGGTTCTCCGTACGCGGCATGTGGCCGCCGACAAGGAGTTGCAAGCGCATCCGCCAGAAGCCGAAATTCGGAAACGAGACGATGGCCCGGCGGCCGATCCGCAACAGGTTTTCCAGCACGACTTTCGGCTGCCGCGTCGCCTGCAAGGTCTGCGACAGAATCACATAGTCGAAGGCATCGTCCGGATAATTGACCAGATCCGTGTCGGCGTCGCCCTGCACCACCGCCAGCCCCTTGGCGACGCAGCGGTTGACGCCCTCGCGCGACAACTCGATGCCGCGACCGTCGATCCCCCGGCTTTCCAACAGCAGCAACAGATCGCCATCGCCGCAGCCGACGTCGAGCACCTTCGAACCGCGCTCGACCATTTCCGCCACCAAGAGATGATCGCCGCGATGGCGCACACCATCCGGCCTGAGGGCGGGGTTCAGCGGCAGGGTTTGCTGCTGCAGGGTCATGCGCCGCCCGCCTCCGTCAGCCCGCGTGCTTTCGCCGCCGATTGCAGGAAGGCGCGCGCGATATCGAAGAACTCCGGCACGTCGAGCAGGAACGCATCATGCCCGCGGTCGGTCTCGATTTCCGCGAAACTCACCCGCGCGCTGGACGCATTGAGCGCATGCACCAGCGCGCGCGACTCCGAGGTCGGAAACAGCCAGTCGCTGGTAAACGACACCACGCAAAAGCGCGTCTGGATCCCACGAAACGCCTGCGCCAGCACGCCATTATGATCGGCGGCGATGTCGAAGTAGTCCATCGCGCGCGTCAAATAGAGATAGCTGTTGGCGTCGAACCGCTCGACAAAGGACGAGCCTTGATAGCGCAGATAGCTTTCGACCTGGAAATCCGCGTCAAAGGAGAAGGTCGGCAACTCGCGATCCTGCATCCGCCGGCCAAATTTGCGATGGAGGGCTGCGTCCGAAAGGTACGTAATGTGCGCGGCCATCCGCGCCACGCCAAGGCCATGATGCGGCTGAGTGCCCTTCTCAAAATAGCGTCCGTTGTGCCATTCGGGATCGGCCATCACGGCCTGACGTCCGAGTTCGTGGAAGGCGATATTCTGCGCCGAATGCCGTGTCGAACAGGCAATAGCTAATGTCGAGAATACGCGCTTCGGAAACGCCGCCGTCCATTGCAGCGCCTGCATGCCGCCCATCGAACCGCCAACCACGGAGAACAGCGTCTCGATCCCCAGGCAATCCAGCAGCATCGCCTGCGCCCGCACCATGTCGGGAATCGTGATGACCGGAAAATCCAGCCCCCACAATTTGCCGGTCGCGGGATTGGTCGAGGCTGGACCGGTCGATCCCATGCAGCCGCCGATCACGTTCGAACAGATGATGAAGTAACGTTCCGTATCCAGCGGGCGGCCGGGACCGACCAGCGTTTCCCACCAGCCGGGCTTGCCCGTCACCGGATGAATATTGAAAACGTGCTGATCGCCGGTCAGCGCATGACAGACGAGAATGGCGTTGGAGCGCTCGGCGTTGAGTTCGCCATAGGTCTGGTAAGCGATCTGAAACGGCGCGAGATCGATACCGCAATCAAGCCGGAGCGGCTGGTCGATGCCGAACTGCGCGACCTTCGAGCTCGGATGATCCGCTTCCTGCGAACGCTCCTCGGCGTGGATCGCCGGGCTTGGTACGGACTGTACGACTTTTACCATCTTGATACCGATCCCTCAGGGCGGTTCTTTCGAAAAACCGTCCCGGAAATCAGGCCATAAAAAACCCGGCCTGAACGATAAGTTCGGCCGGGATCATCTCTGTCCCCGGCCTGTTTAGCGAATTTTTTAACGTGGCTGCAAGCCGGCCGGCTCAAATGACCACGGAACGATGTAAAATTAGTCGCTTGCCCCCTCAACGTCAAGGCAAGGCCATGGTTAATAGGTCTGCAGATCCTCATGGTGAGGAGGCGCTTGCGCCGTCTCGAACCATGAGGGAGAACGGGCCGCATCCTTTTAAGACGCGATTTCGCGCTCCCAAGGGATGAGGATCGAAATACGCCAGGTTTCCACGATGTCCAAGCCACCGCCTTCGCCACCATCACTCGCCGAGCTGCGCCAGGAAATCGACTCGATCGATGCCCAGGTGCACAGCCTGTTGATGCAGCGCGGCGACATCATCGATCGCCTGATCCAGGTGAAGCAGACCCAGGAAGTGGGCTCGGCTTTTCGCCCGGCGCGCGAGGCCGACATGATGCGGCGTCTGGTGCAGCGTCATCGCGGCATCCTGCCGCTCGACACCGTCGAAAGCATCTGGCGCGTCATCATCTCGACCTTCACTTACGTGCAGGCGCCGTTCTCGGTCCATGCCGACATTTCAGTGAGCGAACCCGCCATGCGGGACTCGGCGCGGTTTCATTTCGGCTTCACCGTGCCCTACGTCTCGCATTTCAACGCGCCGGCGGCCGTCGAGGCGGTATCGAAATCCAAGGGCGACCTGGCGCTGGTATCGGCGACGTCCAGCCGCACGCCGTGGTGGATCGCGCTGGAAGCACAAGGCGCGCCGAAGATCATCGCGCGGCTGCCTTTTGTCGAGCGCGCCGACCATCCGGCGGCGTTGCCGGTTTTTGTGGTGTCGCGGGTCGCCGACAGCGCCATGGTGACCGAAGTGGAGATGTGGAGCGTGCGCGTCTCCGGCTGGAATGCCGAGACCGCCCGCGCGCTGTCCCCGCTGGCCGAGATCGTCGCTGTGCCCGATACGGCCTTCGACGGCGCGGCGCTTCTGGTGTCGATTTCCGGCGGAAACTTTGAAAAGATCAAGGTGGCCCTGATCGAGGCCGGCGCATCCGTGCGCTCGTCGGCCCTCGTCGGCAGCCACGCAACGCGCTATACCGTCCCTAACGGACCGGCTAAATAGCCGCTTCTGTTTCCCGGAGCTAAAAATGTCCCGACCTGTGCCGAATCCCGGCATTCTCGATATTGCGCCCTATACGCCCGGCAAAAGCCCGCAGGCGGAAGCTGGCCGCAAGGTGTTCAAGCTGTCGGCCAACGAGACGCCGTTCGGTCCGTCGCCGAAGGCCATCGAGGCCTACAGGAACGCAGCCGCGCATCTGGAGGACTATCCCGAAGGCACCTCGCGTATCCTGCGCGAAGCGATCGGGCGTTCGTTCGGGCTCGACCCGGACCGCATCATCTGCGGCGCCGGTTCCGATGAAATCCTCAACCTGCTGGCGCATACCTATCTCGGCCACGGCGACGAGGCGATTTCCACCACCCACGGCTTTCTGGTCTACCCGATCGCGACGATGGGATGCGGCGCTGTCAACGTGATCGCGCCCGAGACCGGGTTCACGGCCGACGTCGATGCGATCCTTAAATCGGTGACGCCGCGGACCAAGCTGGTTTGGCTCGCCAACCCGAACAACCCGACCGGGACCTATTTGCCGTTCGACGAGGTGAAGCGGCTGCGTGCGGGATTGCCGGGGCATGTGCTGCTGGTGCTGGACGCGGCATATGCGGATTACGTCTCGCGCAACGATTACGAGATGGGCATCGAACTGGTGGCGACCAACGAGAATACCGTGATGACCCACACGTTTTCGAAGATTCACGGGCTCGCGGCGCTGCGTGTGGGGTGGATGTTCGGACCGGCCCACATTGTGGACGCGGTCAATCGCATTCGCGGCCCGTTCAACGTCTCGACGCCTGCGATGCTCGCCGCCGTCGCCGCGATCGAAGACACCAAGCATCAAGAGATGTCGAAGACCCACACCGAGACGTGGCGCAACCGGCTGACCGAAGAGCTGACCAAGCTCGGCCTAAAGGTAACGCCGAGCGTTGCCAATTTCGTGCTGATCCATTTCCCGCTGGATAAGGGCAAGACGGCGGACGATGCGGATGCGTTCCTCACCAAACGAGGTCTCGTGCTGCGGGGGTTGAAAAATTACAAGCTGCCGCATGCCCTGCGGCTGACGATCGGCACCGAAGAAGCCAATCGCCTCGTGGTCGATGGCTTGCGAGACTTCATGGGGTCGAAGTGACTGGAACGGCGCAGTTTGATCGTATCGCCCTGATCGGCTTCGGGCTGATCGGCGGTTCGATCGCGCGCGCCGCGAAAGCGCAAGGATTGGCGAAAGAGATCGTCACCACCGCGCGCTCGGAAAAGACCCGCGCCCGCGTCATGGAACTCGGCATCGTCGATCGCGTCGTCGAAACCAATGCGGAAGCAGCCAGCGGCGCCGACCTCGTGATCCTCTGCATCCCCGTCGGCGCCTGCGGCGCTGTTGCCGCCGAGATCGCCGGTCATCTCAAGCCAGGCGCGATCATCTCCGATGTCGGCTCGGTCAAGGGCGCGGTGGTCAAGGAGATGGCGCCGCATCTGCCTGCGGGCGTGCATTTCGTGCCCGCGCATCCGGTGGCTGGCACTGAACATTCCGGTCCTGATTCAGGCTTCGCGGAACTCTTCATCAACCGCTGGTGCATTCTCACCCCGCCCGAGGGCACGGACCCCCAGGCGGTGGAGAAATTGCGCGCCTTCTGGGCCGGCATCGGCGCCAAGGTCGAGATCATGACGCCTGACCATCATGACATGGTGCTCGCGATCACCAGCCACCTGCCGCATCTGATCGCCTACACCATCGTAGGCACGGCGGATGAGCTTGAAGGCGTCACGCAATCCGAAGTGCTGAAGTTCTCCGCCGGCGGCTTTCGCGATTTCACCCGCATCGCCGCATCCGACCCGACCATGTGGCGCGACGTTTTCCTGACCAACAAGGACGCCGTGCTGGAGATGCTCGGCACCTTCAACGAGGATCTTTCGAAGCTCACCCGCGCGATCAGGCGGGGCGATGGCGAAGCCCTGTTCGAGCACTTCGCGCGCACCCGCGCGATCCGCCGCGGCATTGTCGAAATCGGGCAGGACTCCGCGGCGCCCGATTTCGGCCGTCCGCACGAACAGCTGGCGACGAAGCCTTAATTTTTAAAACAAAGGCGGGACTTGCCCGACTTTTATCGGCCCGAGATAGACCGTGCCATCGGCAAAGCGCAGCGGGAAGGTACGCGCCGGTTTGCCTTCCAGCGTCGCTTCCTTGCCGAGCGAATTGATGGCGGCGGCGACGCCGAGATTGGCGTTCTGCTTGATAGACCAGCATGACAATTGTGGATCGGCGGCAGCAAGGGCGCGATGATGCGCTGCCCCCGGCGGCCAAGCTGCGGAACTTCACGAGCGCCAACGGACTGCCTGATCCTCTCCTTCGCGCGATCTGGGTGGATCGCGATGGCAGCGTGTGGGCCGGCACCAATGGCGGCCTGGCGCGGCTTGAGGGCGCCCGCTTCGTATCGGCGCCAGTCGGTCCCGACCGCGGCCAGGACCAGGTTCGATGCCTTTTTGAAGATAGCGAAGGCGATTTGTGGGTGGGCTCCAATAACGGCTTGACGCAGCTCCGCGACGATGTCTTTACCGTCTACGGAAAGAGCGAAGGCTTCCCCAGTGATGAGCCCAATGTGGCCTATCAGGATCGCGCCGGCCGCATCTGGGTGGGCTTACCACGACGCCGGCTTGCTGATGATTTCGGGCGACAGCCAGGAAGCTCTTCACCACGCGCGACGGCCTGCCCAGCAACGAAGTGTTTTCCATCCGCGAAACCCGCGATGGCGATCTGCTGATCGGTACCCGCGGCGGCCTGGTGCGCGTGCATGATGGCCACTTGAGCAATTTCGTTCCCAAAGACCCGCTGTCGCGCACCGCTCATCTTCGATGCCATGGAAGATTCCGCCGGTAAGAGTCTGGCTCGCCGGCGGCGGCGGTTTGGGCCAGCTGGCTCGGGCAGCAATTGCGCAACGTGATTTCCGGGCCGCCGGTAATCAAAGAATCGGTGGTGACGCTTGTGCGAAGGCAACGGTGGCATTTTGTGGGCGGGCACGTATGGCAAGGGCCTGTGGCGGGTAGAGGGCGATTCGCTTAAGCAATACACCACCGCCGATGGACTTTCGAGCGACCAGATCCGCTCACTTTACCAGGATCCACGATGGCGACGTCTGTGGATCGCCACCGCCGGCGGCGGCCTGGACTGCATTCCGCGACGGGCGCTTTTCGCGCTTCACGGAGAAGGACGGCCTGCTGAGCGACAACATCGCCAAGATCGAAGACGACGGCGAATCCCTATGGCTGGCCACCACGCGCGGCATCTGCCGCATCGATAAACAGCAGCTCAAGGATTTCGCGCAGGGCCGCCGCAAAACGCTGGAGCCGCTGATTTATGGGGTGGAAGACGGCTTGCGTAGCGCGCAGTGTTCGCCGGCCTATCCGGTGGCCGCGGGTGGCAACCGCATGGCGGATGGCCGCCTGTGGTTCACCACCAGCCGCGGCCTCGCGGTGTTCGACCCGAAGGCCCGATGGCATCGCGCTACAACCCGGTCGCGCACCTGGCGGAAATGACCGTGGATGGGCGGCCGGTCGATCTTACCAGCCCCGCCAAATTACCCCCGGGCAGCCTGCGCATCGAATTTCACTACACCGCGATCCATCTCAGCGCGCCGGAACTGGTGGAATATTCCTACAAGCTGGATGGCCTCGATCAGGATTGGGTAAAGGCGGGCGGCCGGCGCGTCAAAGACTATAACAGTCTGCGTCATCGGGAATACCGCTTCCATGTGCGCGCCGCATCTGCCGGGTGGTCCCGGCAACGAGCAATCGTATGCCTTCACGGTGTTGCCGCACTTCTATGAAACCGCCTGGTTCATGGCAGCGTGCGGCCTCATGCTGCTGGCGTCCGGCTGGGCAGCTTATCAGATGCGGTTACGTCAGATCAGTTCGCGCTTCGCGGCGGTGCTGGAAGAGCGTGCGCGCCTGGCGCGCGAAATTCATGACACGCTAGCGCAGGGCTTCGTGGGCATCTCTTCGCAGTTGGACGCCGTGGCCATGTGCATGCCGGATGACTCCCCGCCCGCGCGCAAGTATCTCGACATGGCGCGGCGCATGGCGCGGCATAGCTTGACCGAGGCGCGCCGGTCGGTGATGGATTTGCGGGCTTCGGTGCTCGAAGGGCAAGATCTGGCGGCGGCCCTCGAATCGGGCATGCGCATCTGGACGGCCGGCGCTGGCATCGATGTCAAAGTGGAAGTAAGCGGCCCGCAGCCGCCGCTGCCCGAAGAGATGGAGCAGCAACTATTGCGCATCGCGCAGGAAGCCGTGACTAATATCGTGAAGCATGCCGGCGCCACCAGCATTTGGATCAAGCTGCACACCGAGGCCAAACGGCTGTTTCTGCGAGTCGTGGATAACGGCCGGGGCTTTGAACAGGGCGGCGCTTTTTCCTCGCAAGACGGCCATTTCGGATTGATCGGAATGCGCGAGCGGGCCGAGCGCCTGGGCGGAGAACTGAAACTGGCGAGCCATCCCGGAGAAGGCACGGAAGTGGAAGTGATGGCGCCCTTGCCACGCATGGCGCGCCCGGAATAGCGTCTGTGGGCGAGAGAGAATATGAGCGACCCAATTAGAATTCTGGTAGCGGAAGACCACCTGGTGGCGCGCGTAGGTGTAACCACCATTGTGAATATGCAGCCCGATATGACCGTGGTCGCGGAAGCGTTCCAATGGGCAGCAGGCCATCGAGCTATACCGCAAACACCTGCCGGATGTGACCCTGCTCGATCTGCGCATGCCGGGCATTGGCGGCGTGGAGGCTGCGCAAAAAATCCGCGCCGAGTTTCCAGGCGCCCACATGATCGCGCTCACCACTTACGGTGGCGATGAAGATATCCGCCGCGCCCTGGCCGCGGGGGTGCAGGCATACCTCACCAAAGACGTACTTCACGATGAGTTGCTGAAAGCCATCCGCGCGGTGTATGCCGGCCAGACCTATCTGCCATCGGCGGTAGCCGCCTCCCTGGCCGCGCAGATGCCGCGGCCCGATCTCAGCGCGCGTGAAGTTCAGGTGCTGGGTCTGATTGTGAGCGGCATGGCGAATAAGCAGATCGCTTATGAACTAGCATCGCGGAACATACCGTCAAGAATCACGTCAAGAGCATCTTGAGTAAGTTGGGCGTACAAGACCGCACTCAAGCGGCAACAGCCGCCATTCAACGGGGCATCATTCATCTTTGAGCGGGGCAGCCAATTCTGGCTGCAGCCGGCTTTCAGCCGGCTCTTGCGGGCGCGAGGAGCCTCGGAGAGCCGCCTAAAAAGGCGGCATGCAGGCAAAATTGCCTGCCCCACACAACAGCCACCTATGGTTCACGCGGCGGCACAAGCATGGTCGCCAAGGGCGATGAGCGCACGCGCAGCAGGGCCAGCACATCGTCGCTCTCTTTCGAACTCCAAGCGGCTGCGGTATCGGATGCTTGCGTGCGGATCTGCTTGACCTGCGCATCCGTGAGGATGCCCGCCGCCTTCAAGGCGCTCTCGATCGCGTTGATTTCCAGACGCTGCGCAAGAAGCAGCGTCAGCAAGCGCCTCCATTCCATGGTGTCGTCCATGCTGCGTTCCTACAGCAGCTTGCAAGCCTCTTCGAAAGTCAGCCGTGGATTGCGCGGGAACAGCTTCGATGCGTCGCCATATCCCAGGTTGCACAGGAAATTCGACTTAACCGATTCGCCGGGGAAGAACTCCCCATCCACTTTGGCGTTATCGAAGCCCGACATCGGTCCGCAATCGAGGCCCATCGCCCGCGCTGCCAGAATGAAATAGCCGCCCTGTAGCGTACCGTTGCGCATGGCGGTGATCTGCGCCAGGTCGGCAGAGTTCGCGAAGATATCGCGGGCCGTCGCATAATGCGGAAAGAGCTGCGGCAGATGGTCGTAAAACTTCAGGTCGTAACCAATGATCGCGGTCGCAGGGGCCGCCATGGTCTTGTTGACATTGGCCGGCATCAGGAACGGGCGGAGGCGCTCCTTGGCTTCCCGTGTTCGCAGAAAGAGGATGCGCGCGGGGGAGCAGTTCATGCTCGTCGGTCCCATTTTCATCAGGTCGTACGCTGCGCGCAGCGTTTCATCAGAGACAGGCCGGTCCAGCCAGGCGGAATGTGTGTGTCCTTCGCGAAACAATTGGTCGAGGGCTGCTACAGGCAGTGGTTGATCCATGCTTCCCAGTTTGTCGCATGTGGCCGCAAATCGGGTAGCGGTTAGCGCACATGGGGAGTGACGATCAACTTAGAAACAGCCCTGCCAGCGGCGATGGCCTCGTAAGCGTCCTTGGCCTGGGCCAGCGGATACGCTTGCGTAACTGGCGGCGCCAGAGCTCCGGAGTCGAACCCCGGCTTGAGTTGGTCCAGTATGTCCGCCGCCGATTCCACATCGCACTTCAACGAATCCACGCCATGCAGAGTCAGCTCCTGATGGTAGAAATCGACCAGGTCGAAACTCACGCGGCGGCCGCCGCTGCTGCTGATCTCGACCAGCCTTCCACCCCGGCGAAGGCTCTTCAGGCAGGGCTCGAATAGCGGACCGCCAACCGTATCGAAGGCCAGATCCGCGCCATGCCCTCCGGTAAGGCGGAGCACGCTCTCGCTCAGATCTTCCGTGGCGGTGTCGATGCTTTCGTCAGCCAACGGCTGAGCCGGCTTGCGGCGGTCCGCGGCGATTACGCGAGCCCCTTTCCACTTGGCGATCTGGGTTGCAGCGCTGCCCACAGAGCCGGACGCCCCCACAATCACGATGGTCTCGCCGGCGCCGATGGCGGCCGCGCGAACTACCGCCAGCCACGCAGTGACAAAAGGGACGCCGATACAGCCGGCCGGCTCGAGCGCCAGTCCTTCCGGCTTGCGGCGGACCGCGGCCTCGGGCAGCAGAACATATTCAGCGTGGCAGCCATCCATCGTGAATCCCAGAGCACCGCCCGTGAACCATACTTCGGCGCCTTGAAGACTTGCGGATCCTTCCACCACAATCCCAGCGCCGTCGCGGCCTGGAGTCCGCGGGAGGGTAGTCTGCTTCATGGCGCCGGTGGTGTTCTTGACGTCGCTCGGATTGACCCCGGCCGATCGCACTTCGACCAGAACCTGTCCGGTGGATGCGGTTGGTTTTTCCAAGTCGCGAAGTTCCAGGTCGGCTACCGATCCGAACCTTTCCAGCCGAAGCGCTCGCATGGTTTCCATGGATGAGGCCTTTGACCGCATTATCACATTTTTGGGGCAGGATGGCAGGGGTACCCTCTGGGGTCCGGGCTCTATTGGCGATCGGCCTGCCCCCGGCGATCGTGGACACTCCGGGCAGGCGGGTGAAGTAACGCCCCGCAGGATGCCATCCTGGATGCCATCCTGCCCCACACCAACTCACATCTTCGCCGGTTCGCCGGCACTGGCGTCTTCGCGGCGGCGCGGGTCTACGGCATGGCAGAAACGCCGGCGCTTGTCCGGCGTCAGATCTTTCCAGCCGCGGACGAAGCGGGCCTTGCGCATCCTATGGCCCCAGCCGCCGAACCTGCCGAACAGCAGGCGGGCTAGCAGAAACAGCCCCAGAGCCTGCCAGAAATCGATAGCAGGAAGCGCGAAAATGGCCGGCATCAGCAGATTCCACAGTCCGGAGATCGCCAATCCACCATTCCCAAACCTACGATCCCAAACACAACAATTCGCACACTCC
>CAVVZW010000108.1:0-6768 GCA_963752265.1 uncultured Alphaproteobacteria bacterium | reverse complement strand
TTGAAACTGCCCGAAAGATTCGAGCCGTCGAGCGTGACGCCGGACAACGTCAGCGTGCCGCCGGTGACCGTAATATCTCCGACTTCTCCACCATTGACCGTGGCGTTCTCGATCTCGCTCGCAGCGGTGACCAACAGCGCGCCGATATCGTCGATCGTACCGCCAGAGATCGTGGCGCCGTTGAGTGTGTCCGTACCCTCAATAATCAGCGTGTTGGAGTTCGTAAAGCTTCCCGACAGCGTCAAATTCTCGAGTGTCACGTCAGAAAGCGTCAGCGTGCCGCCGGTGACCGTGAGATCGCCGCCGCCGTCAACTATCAAGCCGTCGATCTCGCTCGAGGCCGTGATCAACAGCGTGCCGGTGTCGTCGATCGGGGAGCCTGAGAAGGTGACGCCGTCGAGCGCCACCGTGCCGTCGATTGTCAAGGTGTCGGAAACGATGAAGCTGCCCGACAGCGTCACATCGTCCAGCGTTACGGTCTCCAGCGTCGCCGAGGTGCCCGTCGACGTCACATCGCCGCCGCCATCGATGGTTGCGCCACCGATCAAACCGGCGACAATCGACAAGGTGCCGGTGTCGTCAATCGTGCCGCCAAAGACAGGGCCGCCACCCTCGATCGTCACCGTACCGTCGATCGTCAGGGTGTCGGAATTCACGAAGATGCCCGTCAGGGTGACATCGTCCAGCGTCACTCCGGAAAACGTCATTTCACCCGTGAGATTGCCACCGCCATCGACGGTCGCGTTCTCGATCGTGCTTGGTTGCGTTAAGGACGCCAGCGTGCCGGTGTCATCGATCGTGCCGCCGGAGATCGTGGCGCCGTTGAGCGTCACCGTGCCGTCGATCGTCAGCGTGTCGGCATTCGCGAAACTGCCCGCCAGCGTCACGTCGTCCAGCGTTACACCGGAAAGGGTAAGTGTCTGGCCGCTGACAACCGTGACGTCGCCGCCGCCATCAACCGTGGCGCTTTCAATCTTGCTGGACGTCGTGACTGACAATGTGCCGGTGTCATCGATCGTGCCGCCAGAGATTGTGGCGTCGCTGAGCTTCACCGTCTGATCGATCGTCAGAGTATCGGCATTCGTGAAGCTGCCCGACAGTGTTACATCGTCCAGCGTCACGGCGGAAAGCGTCAGTGTCTGGCCGCCGGCAACCGTGACGTCGCCGCCCCCATAAATATTCTCGCCTTCGATCGAGCTTGAACCGGTAACCGACAGCGTGCCGGCGTCGTCGATCGAGCCGCCGCCGGAGACCGTGGTGCCATTGAGCGTCAACGTAGCCGGCACATCAATCTGGATCGTCCCGGAATTCGTTACATCGACGGTATCAAGCGCCGCATCTGGCGTTCCGCTTGCCAGCGTCGCGGTACCCTTCGCGATCTCAAGCGTGTTGCCACTGTCGATGATCAAATTGCCATTGGTGATCGTGGTACCGTCGTCCAGCGTCAGCACCGTTCCGGTCGCCGTCGCCGTACCGACTTCGATCGTGCTCGCGGGTATCGAAACTCCGGCGCCCGCATCGAGGCCGCCGAGCATCGCTCCCGCGGCTCCGATGGTACCCGTCACGTTGACGCCGTCCAGCGTCGCGCCGCTGGTCGTGATGTCCAACGCGCTGCCGCTTGCGATCGTCAGATCACCGTTTTTGATGATTGTGCCGCCGTCGAGCAAGAGGGTCGCCGCGCCCAAGGTCCCGATTTCGATCGTGCTCGGCGTTGAACCACTCGTCCCGGTGACGGTGACACCATCGAGCGTGGCATCCGGTGTACCCGCCGGCAACGATGCCGTGCCGTTTTCAACATCGAGCAGGCTCAGGTTGCCGAGCGTCACATCGCCTTTGGTGATAGTGGCGCCGTCGCTGAGCTTCAGCGTCGCCCCGCCGTCGATTTGGATCAAACCAGGGGTCGTGACCGGCGATTCGTCGACGGTCGTGGTGACGAAATTGGCGATTGCGACTTCAATATCAAGCGTGTCGCTGACGACCTCGATGGTTCCGGAATTCGTGATACTGCTCTGATCACCAAAGAGGCCGCCCTGGGCGAGGGTGATCGTGCCGTAATTGTCCAGGACACTATGCTTCAAGAGCGTGGCCACGCCACCGACACTGATCGTTCCGAAATTCTTGATGATTGTTTCGGCGGTCAGAGGGGAAGCAGGATCCGCACTTGTGCCCATGTTAAGCGCGCCGGAGATCGTCAGCGTGCCCGTCGACAAGACATCCAATTCCGGAATCGATGTCCCGAAGTCGGTGAAATAATCCATGGTCAGCGATTTGGCCGCTTCTGCGTCATTGATCGTCGCTGGAAACGTCGGCGTTGCCGGCAACACCTGATCGGTGCCGATGAACACATCGTCGTTGAAACCGTCGGTGTTCGGAACTCTGTCGCCTTCCCAATTCGAAGCGATGCTCCATAACGCTCCGCCCGGCGGGATAGGACTGGTGTCGTCCCAGACTACCGCCGCCCCGTTGTTGCCGCCAATCGTGACAACGATGTCCTGGGTGGCGGTCGCGCCTTGCGAATCCGTCACGGTGACGGCGTAGGTGAGGACCAGCGATTCGCCGGCGGGAACGAGGTCCGCCAGGGAGATCTGAAGGTTCGCAAGCGCCCAGTCGATCGTACCGGTGCCTTTAAGGGTGCTGTCGTCTCCCGTCGGGATACTGACAGTCACTGCGGCTGCGAGTTCGTTGATCACATTTGGCCCGACCGTCGCCGCGAAGCTCTGACCGTCAAGCAGCGCGCTCGTCATCTTGACGGCGACCGTATGGGTGTCGGTCAGATCGGCGTCTTTGAAGGCCAACGTTCCCTTGGTCGCGGTGTCCGGGAGCAGATCGCCGCCGTGAGTACCTGTGCCCGCGGCAGTGAAGGCGATATTTTGCTGCGAACTCGTGATGACGGGCGCGTCATTGGTACCGGTGACGGTGATCGTGATCGTGGTCGATCCGGTCTGGTCAATCGGAGCATAGTTGTTGTCGACGGTCGCAGTATAGGTCAGCGTCAGCTTCTCGCCGGCAGCAAGGAAATCAAAGGCCTTGTCGGCAACGCTATAGCTCCAGTTCGCCGTCCCGTTCCCGATCGTGTTGGGACCGGTATTCTTGGACACGGTGACGGCAGCTTCGACATTCAAAATGTCCGCAAGCTGCAGGCTGTTCAACGAACCCGTGATATCCTGCCCCTTCGCATTCTGGTACGTGAAGGAAGCGAACTTCACCGACACCGTGTCATGGTCGGACGTATTAATGTCGAAGTATTGGAGTTGGCCGGACACCGTTTGGGGCGAATTGCTGCCGGTGATGAGCAGTTTCTCGGTGACGTCGCCCAGCGCAGGACCGTTCTGGAAGTTCGGCGCCTGCGCAATGTGTTGGATGGGCGTAGCGGGGGCCGGGGCGGCGGCAGTATTCTCAACCTGCAAGTTGACAATGATCGGACCGACCGGAGGAGGCGCTCCGAGCGCGAATTTGACAAATCCAAGCGCGTTGGGGACGATCGAATTCGGTGAAATTCTGCAGCGATTTGGTGTTCGTGCTGTCCGTAAATTTGAGCGAGAACACATCCGTGATGAGCTTTTGTATCTCCGGCGACAAGGGCGCCAGCGTCTGGCTCATGATCCCGTTCGAGATGTTGATCTGCATCCCGGCCTGGTCGACGACGGCCAGCGGCGTGAGTGTCGTCTTGTCGAACAGGATGTAAGAACCGGTGGTGCCATCGGGCTCGACCAGAACCTGGAATTTTGCGTCCGGCGTGGTCCCAGGCACCGAAAAGTCGATCTCGCACAGAACCGCCGTGCCGCGGATGCCCATGGTCGCAACCGGCGTATCGACCTTCATATCGCCGTGCTTGGCGGTTTCGCCCGCGACGAAGGTGATGGTGCCGGCCACCAGGCTCAGCAGCGACGAATTGTTCGACCCGTTCGGGTCGTAGACCATCTCGTTCAGCACCATGCGCGCATTCGACGACAGGCCGAACACGGTGCCGTCGATGAAGGTAATGCCGACCGTAGAATTCGATCCGGAGGCGACCACGTCGCCTTTTTCGACGTTGTCGCCATTGTTGAGGATGATCGAGACGCCGTTGCGGATCGCAGTCGCGGTGCCGGCCAGCTTGGTCACATGGCCGATGACCTGGCCGGCCGCCGCATTGCCGTCGGCCTGCGCATATTGAACCTGGCCAGCGAGCGCGTTGACGAGATCGCCGGTGAGATGGGCGCCGTCGGGCGAGGCCAGCGGCGCATGCTTCTCACCCTTGAAATAGTCGTGCAGAACAAATTCGCGGCCGTCGCCGGAGAGAACGAGATCAACACCGGTACGTTTGAACTCGGCGCCGAAAAGTAACTGAGCGTCGGGAACGACGATGGCATCTGATGGAACATGGGTGGCGTGAACCGTCGTCGATTCAACATGGCCCGGCGCGTACTGACCCAGAGCCCCGGAAACCTTGGCATCAAAATTGCCGAAGTAATTCACCCGCCCCACCACAATGGTTAATAAATTTATAATTTCAAAGGTCTAAGCTTCCATATCATCAGTGGATCGATCGCGAAACCATCTTCTGCTTGCAAGAGACCGGCCCAGGCTGGGCTTGTTTGGATTTTCTTTGCGATTCCGCTCTGCTCCGTTCCTATTGAACCGTGTAAAAAGCTCAGAGAATACAGCATTTTTAATGTATTCATTCGTCAAATCGATCATCCTTGTGTTTTTTAACGTATAGATTTTTTCATCTATACTTTTTATAGTCTCTTCCGATCTCGCACCGGCCATTTGTGCGCCAATTTTTGCTCCGAGACTGTGAGCTGGATTACAAAGCAAGCAACTTTCATCAAATTAGCCATGTCGGACAGAAAGTTGGTTCTGAGGCGCCCCGGACGTCTTTTCCGCAGCATTTTTACTAAATTGGTAAGAGCACCTTCAGCCTGTTCGGGACATTCCCGCGGCCGAAACCCCGCCCTTAAGCAGAATAAAAGTCCCACCGCCCATCATCCCCACAAAACGACCTGGTCACGCGCGCCTGCGAGGCGTTGGCGATGCCCGGGCGAAGGGGGTGTCGGATGGGCTATTTCGGTAACGGGCGGACTTATAGACATACTTGGCGCGCCGTGATTCTTGGATGGGCCTTGGTCTGGTTAGGGCCCGCGGCCAATCTCCATGCTGCTAGCTTGATTTCGCCGGGTGCGCTGGATTTGATCCGGAAATCCGCCGAGCCCTTCGGGCTGTTTGCGACAAGATTGTCCGGCGGCAACCTTTCGGAGAAATGGAACGGCGTCGAACGCCAGCTTGAAGACGACATGGTTCAACTCGCCCTCTGCGACGGCGATCGCGAACGCTGCGTCTCGCCGGCTGCGCTGCAATTCCTCGCCATCGTGGATACGGCGAGGGCCCGCGAAGGCCGCGCCCGGTTTGGCGAGATCAATCGCGCTATTAATCTGGCGATCAGACCGATGAGCGACCTGGCTCAATATGGCCAGATCGACGTCTGGAGCTCGCCGCTTGACACCTTCGCCACCGGCGCGGGCGATTGCGAGGATTACGCCATCGCCAAATTCGCAGCACTTCGCATGGCCGGCGTCTCGACCGAGGATATCAGGCTCGTCGTCTTGCGCGATTTGCTTCGTGGCGAGGACCATGCGGTGGTGCTGGCGCGGCTGGACGGTCACTGGCTGACGCTGGACAACAGGCGCATGGCGATGATCGAGGATATCGACGTCAAAAACCATCGGCCGCTATTCGTCATCGATGACGGCGGCGTCAGACGCTACCAAGAACAGCCTTCGCAAGAGCAGCCTTCGTATGTCAGCGCGGCGCGCCAGGATTCCGTTCCTTCCATCGCGGTGAATTTCGTCACCTCGATGGACCCTATCCCGGCCTCGAGGTGAGCGCTTGGGACGACATCCCGCCCGTTACCCGGCTTAGATAAATGACAAATCCGACGTGGGCTACCCATCGGTCCCACGCCTCATTTTGTGAGACACTCATTGACGTAAACGGCGCGATCCCTCCGCGGCACCTTGTCCACTTCCGCCTTTTTCGAGCATTCGAACAGCTTGATCTGTTCCGCGCGGCGCTTCTCGGCCGCGGCGCGGTATTCCGGCGCGACCGAATTCGGATCGACCAACTTCTGGGCCATGCCCGTCCCTGGCCACGCCGCAAGAGCGGAGATGAGACCGAGCTGCAAACCAAAACCGATGAATAATCTGCTCGCCGAGGCGCCAAGCTGCAATTTCATGATCCAGATTTCGTCCTGTAAAGCGGTCGCATCAAGTTAATGGGAACGCGGGAATGACCGGGGACGCCGCCGCCCTGCAATAAAACCACGGTATCATCAGCTGCCGCCGGCATCAAACCAGTAGAGCGGATCTGGCATTGGCTGTCAGCCGAGAAGAGATGGGGTCGCCAGCCAAACAATTTCATTTCACCGCGCCAGCCGAAAAGCTACGATGGGAATAAGCCATCGTCTGGCTTATCCTTTCGGGGGGATTGGGATGCGGGCATTCGCGCTGGCAATTGTGGGTATCGGAATTGGTCTGGCGCAGCCAGCGCATGCCGACGATCCGGGCATTTCGAAGATCAGCGATATACTCCCGCTATTCATCCAGAACCATTGCGAAGAGATCAAGGTGCCGGCAGATCAGCTTTTCTGCGGCGACCCCGAGCTCGACGCCGCCGGCATCAAACTCAACCGCGCCATTGCGGAGCGCCTGAGCAGGCTTCCGAATCGGCGCCTCGCGATCGAGGAAAATGCCGAATGGATCAGAGACCGAAATTCCAGCTGCGGCATTC
>CAVVZW010000107.1:0-8403 GCA_963752265.1 uncultured Alphaproteobacteria bacterium | reverse complement strand
TATATATCATCATATATATTGTAGGCAAGCTGTTGTAGGCCTTGTAAATAAGATCAATTTGATATCTCAAATTGATTGTATTTAAACTTTATTTCCTTATCTCTTTTCGGGTGTCGGAGTTGATGGACTAACTCCATTAGTTCTAGGCCTACAATGTATTGGGCATATGAGCAGAGCTTATAGAAGTGTTATTAAGCTTAGGCCTATAGCCTATGCTATAGATAATGATTTTGACAAAATGGCTTAATTGACAGGCGAAGCTTAAGCACGGTACATGTACGTTTATGTATGTATTTAATAGGAAACCTGCCCTTGACTCATTAATGACGTCATAGGAACTCCCGACGCAAATTTGATGAAAATTATCTGTTGCGTCGCCGGTGTGGACTCGCCGCTTGCGCGATCGCATCTCGCTTTAAAGAGAGCGGCTGACCGCCAGCGGCGTAAGCTGCCGCGCTGTTGGATTCACGCGGCGGCCGGTTGCGCCGTAGGTGTTGGGAATGTTGCGGCGCTGAACCTCGGCGTTGACGCCACGCACGATGCTTTCGGAAACCGCATGCGCGGTTGCAAGCACGGTGAGATTGACCTGCAACATGGCGCGAAACGTCTCGTGGTGACGGCGCAGCGTCGCGAGCAGATCGGGCGCCGTCTTGGCGAGATAGGGATGACTGGCCTTCAGGCGGCTGACGGCGCCGACATAGCGGCGCGAGGCCTCCGTCTTCTGGGACTCGAATGCCATCGCTTCACAGAATCTTGCCGGCGCGCACAAGCTCGGTTTCGCGTTCGATGATGCCGAGCAGGGCGCTCATGACGTCCATCAGCTCTTCGGCGAGCTTGCGGGCCTCGGCCGGGGTTGAGGCTGATGGGGTTGCCGGCGCGATGGGGCGTGAAGGAGGCTGGCTCATGGCTGGTGCGTGCCTGTTTTATGCATGCTTTACGCATGCTTTTCTTGGGTTTGGCCGCCGGTCTTCGCCTGCGTCATGATCAGCGTGCGATAGACATGCTTGGCGATGCCGACGCCGCCGGCCTTCGCGAAAGACTTCGAATATTGTTCGATCTGCATCGAGCGCCAGATGCCGGTGCCGACGGTGTTTCCGAACGGGCCTTCGCCCTTGAGGCCGCTGGTCATCTCCGAGAACATCGAGTTGAGAAACATCCCCTCGAAGTTCTGCGCCTGGGTTTGGGCCTTGGCCTTGACTTGCGGCGACACCTTGTCGAGCGCCGCGGCGAAGTCGTAGTCGGGGTGGCCGCCCCAGGTGGGCATTGCTGCCTTGGCGGCGGCCGAACCGATGCTGCTGGTGATCGAGGCTGCCTGCATCACATCACCTCGATGTCGGCTTCAATGGCGCCCGCGGCCTTGATTGCCTGGAGGATGCCGATCAAGTCGCGCGGCCCGATACCCAATCCGTTGAGGCCATCGACGAGTTGCTGGAGCGAGACGCCGTCCTTCATGACAGCCAATTTCTTGCCGTCTTCGGTCACCGAGATGTTGCTGCGAGGCGTGACCACAGTTCGCCCGCGGGAGAGCGGGTTGGGCTGGCTCACTTGCCGGCCTTCCGAGATCGAGACGGTGAGATTGCCCTGGGCTACCGCGACGGTGGCGACGCGAACGTCGCGGCCCATCACGATGATGCCGCTTCGCTCGTCGATGATGATCTTGGCCCCGAGGTCCGGTTCGACCTGCAATTGCTCGATCTCGGTCAGGAAGGCAACGACGTTGCCCTTGAATTCCGGAGGGATCGACAACTGCACGGTCGAGGGATCGAGTGGCTCGGCGGTCTTGGTGCCGAGAAAGTCGTTGATCGCGGCTGCAACGCGCTTGGCGGTGGTGAAATCGGCGTTGCGAAGGGCGAGCCGTACATTGGGCAGGCGATTAAGCGCGAATTCGATCTCGCGTTCGATGATGGCGCCATTGGCGATGCGGCCGACGGTCGGCACGCCGCGGACGATCTTGGCGGCTTCACCCTCGGCCTGGAAACCGTTGATGGTGACCGAACCCTGCGCCACCGCATAGACGTTGCCGTCGGCGCCAAGCAGCGGGGTGACGAGGAGGGTGCCGCCTTGCAGATTCTTGGAATCGCCGAGCGCGGAAACCGTCACGTCCATGCGGGTTCCCTGGGTTCCGAACGGCGGCAGGTTGCCGGTCACCATGACGGCGGCGACGTTGCCGGTGCGGATGGTGGCGCCGCGGATGTTGACGCCCATGCGTTCCAGCATCGCTTGCAGCGATTGTTTGGTGAAGGGGATGTTGTTGAGGGTATCGCCAGTACCGGCGAGGCCGACGACGAGGCCATAACCAATCAACTGGTTCTGCCGCACACCCTCGATGTTGGCGAGGTCCTTGATCCGCGACGTTGCGCCGGCCGGAATCACACCGGCCTGCAGCGCCACAAGCGCTACGCAGGCCAGCCGAAACACTCTTCCCCAAACCACGCTTGGCATCCTCTGCTCCCCAGCCCGAGGCTCTTGAAACTAAGGGATACGCACCTCACTCCCATAAGGGGCGATCCAGCATTCCCTATGCGAGTGCCGTGCCATAGCCTCTCGGGCATTTAGTGCATTGATTTTACTTGTAAAATTTAATGAGCTGCGGCCGTGATGGGAGCCCCCGGCGGAGCTGAATCTGCCGCCCTGCGGCAGATTTTGCCGGGTGATTTACGCTCCGTTAACCATGGCGCGCGATGCTGCGCTCCTACTGGCCGCGATATTGATTGGAACTTTCGGGTTCGCCGCACCAGCGAGGACGATTTATGCGCATCTCAGGACCGAACGGCACCATACTGGGGTCCCAGTCGAGCGGCGTCCGGCGAACCAGTTCGAGCGGATTTGCGCTGCCGGATACCGCTTCCGCCACCGAGACACGTGCGACGTTGGCCCCCAAAGCAACCGCCGGCATCGATGCGCTGCTGGCGATGCAGGGGATCGAGGAAGACGTGGTCGAGCGGCGCAAACGCTCAGTGCAGCGCGGCAAACGGGCGCTGGACGTGCTCGATGATCTCAAGATCGGCCTGCTTTCGGGCAATTTCGATGCCTCGACAGTCACCAGGCTGCGCGATGCGGCCGCCAACCTCAAATCTTCTTCGGGCGATCCGGGTCTCGATTCGGTGCTGTCCGAGATCGAACTGCGGGTCGAAGTCGAATTGGCCAAAGCCGGCCAGTTCTGACCCCGCGATTCCGTGACGTCTGTTTGAAGTTCCTGGCGATTTACCGCTAACCGTCCCGCTTCCCCGTAAGGGGCCGATATTGTCTCCCCGGACGTGCCCCTATATAAGGCGCGCGCGGACACGCTTTTTTTACCGAGTTCCGCGCGCGGGAACCGTACGGAATCCGCGGATCAGGACGGGCATTTGAAATTACGGATGGGCTGGCCTTGGAAAAGTTGAAAAATTATCGACCCACCGAAAAAGAGCCTTTCATGAACGAGCGGCAGCGCGACTATTTCCGCGCCAAGCTTCTCGCCTGGAAGGACGAGATCTTGCGGGAAGCCAAGATCACGTTGCAGACACTGCAGGAAGAGAACGTCAATCATCCCGATCTCGCCGACCGCGCGTCGTCGGAAACCGACCGCGCGATCGAACTGCGCGCGCGCGACCGGCAGCGCAAGCTGATCTCCAAGATCGATGCGGCGTTGCAGCGGATCGAGGACAACACCTATGGCTATTGCGAGGAGACCGGCGAGCCGATCTCGCTGAAGCGGCTCGAAGCCCGCCCGATCGCAACGCTGTCGGTGGAGGCGCAGGAACGCCACGAGAAGCGTGAGAAGGTCTATCGCGACGAGTAGGACGACGATGGCGCGATGAGATTTTGATTCATCGTCGCGCCTTAGCTTCTTGACCAAACTCACATTTCTGCAAAATCGCTTCGCAGCGGGCTGCTGGGTTCTGATTGAATCAGAACCGGAGCTGCCGATTTTTGTTTCGCCGCCTTTTCTTCTCGCGAAACGGTATCGACCCGTCTCCGCGAGGGCGTCGCTGGGCCACTGGCTCACTCGGCCACTGAGACTTCAGCGAAGGCGGCTTCGCTCGAAAACGCTACAGCGCGATCGCGTTGCCCCGCATCAAACCCTCTTAAAAGCAAATGCTTCGCTGCATGTTTTGATGCAGCGAAGCATTTGGTGTTGTCTTGAAATCGGCGCTTGCAGATGGACTGCAAGCACCGGCCGAACTAGTCGGCCAACGGGTCCGGACGCAGCTGAACGTGGTAGACGCGCGGCTTCTCGTCCTTGCCGGTTTCGCTGTGGAAGTAAGCGCGGGTGCCGGTCGTCGTCCACACGCCGCGACCCTTCCAGCCGGCCTTCGGATCATCGATCCGGCCGTCGGTGTTCTTGGCGAAGAAGCCGAGCGGGTAGGGCAGGCGGATGTTGACGAACTTGCCGTTCACGAGAGCCAGCAGTGACTCACTGCCGTTGGCGGTTGCAATCGGCACGTCATTGCCGAGACCGAGCGTATTGTGGACGTCAACCCACATATAATAAGCGTGGTTGGCGCTGCCTTGGGGATCTTTGACATCCTTGAACTGCGGTCCGGGCATCCGATACAGCGTCCAGCCTTCATAGCATTGGGCGCCGGTCGCCGCGTTTGGTCCTTCGAGCTTTTCCTTGCATTTGGAGCGATCGAAGCTCGCCATCTGACCGCTGGACAGCACGGTCCAGGCGACGCCCTTCGAATCGACGTCCACGCCGCGCGAGCCATAGGTGCCGGGAGGTGACTGGAAGATCTCCGAAACGGCCGTATGGGTTGGATCGCTTCCGGGGATCATTCGTATCAGATAGGCGGGCTGGTCGATGCGTGAGAAGCCCTGGCCCATGGTTTGGCCCCAGATCACGTCGCCCTTGACGCTTGGCATGAGGCCGTAGAACGCAGCCTTCACCGCCTTGTCCTTGCCGGGTTCGATCGGCTTGTCGGCGGCGACAAACGCTTCGCGCTTGCCGGTGCCGGAGACATTGGCCACGACCGGCGTCCAGCCTTGCGACTTCATCGCGTCGCCAGTTTCCTCGAACTTCTTGACGTCGAGCCAGCCGACCACGCCGCTGTAAGGTTGTCCCCAGCTAAACCAGAGTTTGCTGTCGCTGGGCGAGAACAGAAGGTGATGCGTGCCGAAACACGTATCGATCATCGTCCACTTTTCGGTCTTCGGATCGTAGAACGATACCTGACGGGGCGATTCCTTCAGCGGTGCAACCTGCGCTGAGGGAAGGTCAGATCCTTCCTTGCAACTCGCGGGGTTCGGCGCCTTGCGGATTTGCGCGGTGAGCCAGAGCCGGCCCTTTTCGTCCATCATCGGATTGTGGATCGAAGTGTGACCATCCCAGATCGCCTCATCGCCCCAGAACACCGACGGTCCCCTCGGATCGTCATCTGCGCTCGGTGTATCCGGATCCCGGAACGGCTCCTTGATGTACGATGCGGTGTTCTTGATCGGGATCAAGCACCGGCACGTCGTCCGAGCTTTCCTCCGGCGAGCCGTAGATCTTGCCGTAGGCGTTCACCGTCGGATTGCGCTTGTCGGTCGAAACCTCGTCGTGGAGATATTCGCCCTTCTTGCCCCAGGCCCATGACGTGATGACGATGTTGCGCTCGACACCGGTCGGACGTTCCGGCTTCTCGGAGGGAAGCTCGCCCGCGGCGATGCGATCGGTCCAGTCGGCGAACATCTTGTAAGCGCGCGGCGGGCCCATACGGCCGAGCGTCAGCGCCATGTTGGTCATGGCTTGCCCGGACTGCACGCGGCGCTCCCACATCTCTTCGGAACTCTTGAACTCGCCAAGTTCTTTGACGTGCGGCGAGCGAATGTTCTGGCTGCCGAGTGCGTGGCAGGACTGACAGGAGTTCTTGACGCTGTCGATCCAGACCGCTTGCGAGGTCATGCCGGGTCCGACGCCATTTGGACTCTTGTCCTTATTCGGAAACTCGCTTTCCGCCGGAATCTTGAGCATCGAGTACCAGTACATGCCCGGATAATACTCTGCCGCGGCGGCCGCATTCGGCGCCGCCTTTGCCTTTAGATCGATGTTCTTGCCGGGCGCTGCGTCTTGCTTGTCCGAATCGACCAGGCCATAGCCGCGCACCCAGATCTTGTACTTGGCTGCCGGAAGCTGCGGGATGACAAATTGACCGTCGTCGTTGGTCACTACGATCTTGGCGTATTTGGTCGGAAGGTCATCGGTCTCCGCGATGACCCAGACGCCGGCCTCGGGACCGTTGGCGCCGGTGACCTGGCCGCCGATCGCGTCGGCCTTGACAGGAACCGCCTTCTTCTGTTGTGCGCTTGCCGGGCCGCCCAAGACCATCACGAATGCGGCGATCGCGACCCCGGTGAGACACGCACTCGAATGGCGACGAAAAGTCATAGTTCGCTCCCAGCTTTTTTTGTGGAACGTCAGCGTTCCAGCTCTTTCGACAATGTGAAATTTTGCTTGTATTTCAAATAGCATCGGCCGAATGCAGATGCCTGTCAACGGAGTTTGCTGCGACCAACTGCTCACATGTTAGTGGAGGTCGCGCGGCGGCGTGCGAGACTTGCTACTATGACAGTTCGATAATACGAACGTCGCATCGGGACACCCGCCGAGCGCGTCGCAAATTATGGATCAGGGCAAGGATCAGGGAATGGGAAATCGCCGCTTCTTTGATCGCCCGCCCGGCCTGACGGTGGCCGAAATCGTTGCGTTGACGGGCGCCGAAGCCGATCAGGCCGCGCCGATGTCGCTTGTGATGACCGGCGTGGCGCCGGTCGATCTCGCGGGCCCCGCCGATCTGACATTCGTCGATGGCAACAAGTTCGCCGACGCCCTGAAGACGACCCGCGCCGGCGCCTGCCTGATGCCGCGGCGCTTTGCGGACCGCGCGCCAAAGGAGCTCACGGTTCTGCATACGGAAGAGCCTTATCGCGCTTTTGTCGCCGTGCACCGCAAGCTGTATCCGCAATCGCTCAGTCCCGCCTCGCTGTTTGAGGTCGAGGGCATTTTCGAGGGCGCGACCGTCCATCCCACGGCCAGGCTCGAAAGCGACGTGACCGTCGATCCCGGCGCCGTCATCGGGCCCCGCGCTGAAATCGGCGCAGGCAGTCTCATCGCCGCCAACGCCGTGATCGGCCCTGACGTCACGATCGGCCGTGACTGCCGGATCGGCGCCGGTTGCTCGATCACGCACACGCTGATCGGCGATCGTGTCGTGATTCATCCGGGCTGCCGCATCGGCCAGGACGGCTTCGGCTACACCGAAGACGCGGCCCAGCAGAAGATTCCGCAGACCGGCCGCGTCATTATCCAGAATGGTGTCGAGATCGGCGCCGGCACGACGATCGATCGAGGCGGCATCCGGGATACCGTGATCGGCGAGGCGAGCAAGATCGATAATCTTTGTCAGATCGGACACAACTGCCAGATCGGCAGATATTGCATCATCGTCGCGCAATGCGGACTGAGCGGCAGTGTGACGCTGGAGGATTTTGCCGTGCTCGGAGGTTCGGTCGGGCTCGCGCCTCACGTCACGATCGGCCGTGGCGGGCGGGTCGCCGCGCGCTCCGGTGTCATGCACAATGTCCCCGCCGGCGAAACATGGGGCGGCTACCCGGCAAAGCCGAGAATGCAGTGGATGCGGCAGGAGACGACCCTGGCGCGGCTGGCCAGCCCCGGCGGCAAGGGCAACGCGGCGAAGAAGTCGTGATTGGCATGTCTCTATTATTTTAACGCGGCACCTCGACCGTCGCGCAATTGTAACGGCCGCCCAGCGCGCAATCTTCTTCCCTGGAGATGTTGATGAGCTTGTTCAGGAGGAGATAGCCCAGCACGAGCGCCACGGCGAGCGTGCCCAAGACGATGAAAAGCCCCCTGGTGGAAAGATACCGGGTGTCCTCATTGCCGGGCTTTGAAACCTCGACCGGTGACGCCTTTGGGCCGCCTTCAGGGTTCATGACATTATCCTTTAGCCTTGATCCCTAAGCCTTCGTTCGCGTTCGCATCTTTTGCCATGACGGCGTATCGGACGAATGCCGAAAAATCCAAATCTGCGTCCATTCGGCTATGATAGGCAAGGATGATTCTCCGCCGCTCCCGCTTCGTTCATCTGTTGCCTGTCGGCCAGGGCCGCACGCTGATCGTGCATGCGATCAGCCATATGCGCCTTCCCGCCGACGGCGAGATATCGGCGCTTCTGGAGTATTTCTCGCAAGCTCGCCGTATCCCTGAGGATGCCGATGCGATGGCGGCGCTGTTTGCAAAGCCGGGCGAGCAGATATCGGCGGGTTTGCGCGATGCGATCGAGCGCACCGTCATGGAGCTCAAGTCGCGCCAGATCCTGACCGAGATGACGGCGGACGAAGAACTCGCTGCGATCGGAGAGGAACTCTCCGTCAAGCACGGGCGGGATCCTTCGGAAATGCTGGAGAGCTACCGGCGCAAGC
>CAVVZW010000106.1:0-9774 GCA_963752265.1 uncultured Alphaproteobacteria bacterium | reverse complement strand
CTCGCCAAAGTCGGTCAACAGCGGATAGCGCTCCAACGGCAACACAAAGTGGCGACTGTTGACCTTCGCGGCGGCATGCAGGCGCCGCACGATCTCCTCGTGTCCCTTCATGCCCGGGAAGTCGACGAACTGATAGGTGATCTCGCTTTGGCTATAGCGATGCGGCGGCATACACTAACACACCTGCGATAACGCTCATGCCCCTACCCTCTTAGGTAACGACCCACTCAAACCGGCTTAATCCACTCAAGCGACTCTAGGCGGCTGTGTATTCCCCCCAATGGTGAAAGTTTAAGCGGTTGTTCAGAGGCGCGCAAAGTTGCCACGTATTCAACACATGTCGCATACGATTGGGTTCACGTTGCCGTATTCGGGTCCGCTAGCGTACATTTCGTCATCCCCCGTCACCTTCGGCATCCGGTGTCGATTCTGCGTTGAGCACCATGGCAATTAACGCGTCCGATAAGCCAATTGATATCCGGGGCTGGCAAGGCCGTGGGCGAACATACTCCGCCAACGGCCTTGTTTTTTTGTGGGCCTTGCGGCGGTGGCGGAATATCGGCTGGATGCTGGTGTCTAATTTGCCACCATCGATGAAGGAACCCCCATGAACGTTCACACCCAGCTGACGTCCGATGTCATCGGACTGACCAAGACTGCGCCTTTCTCGCGGCGTGGCTTTATGACCGCATCAGCCGCCGTCGCGGCTGGTTATACCTTGGCCGCCGGCCCCGTGCGCGCCGACGTGATCATGACCAGCCCTGATGGCCTCGACACGGGCGACATCAAGATCAAGGTCGCCGACGGCGAGATGCCCGGTTATTTCGCGCGCCCGAAGGGCGTCGCCAATCCGCCGGTCGTTCTGGTCGCGATGGAGATCTTCGGCCTGCACGAATACATCAAGGACGTGACACGGCGTCTTGCCAAGCTCGGCGTGCTCGCCGTTGCCCCGGATTACTATTACCGCAAGGGCGTCGACCTCACCAAGATCACGGACATTCCGCAGCTGCTGCCGATCGTCAACGCCAAGCCTGACGCCGAGTTGCTGTCCGATCTCGACAGCACGGTCGCCTGGGCGAAAGCGCAAGGCGGCAACACCGACCGGCTCGGCATCATCGGCTTTTGCCGCGGCGGCCGCACGGTGTGGGAATATGCCGCCCATTCGAGCGAGCTGAAGGCCGGCGTTTCCTTCTACGGACCTCCGGTCGACTCGCCGAACCCGCTCTGGCCAAAGAGCCCGACCCAGCTCGCGGGCGAGATGAAAGCGCCGGTGCTCGGACTTTATGGCGAAGCAGATACCGGCATTCCCGTTGCCACCGTCGAAGCGCTGAAGGAAGCGCTCGCCAAGGCAAACAAGCCCGCCGAGTTCAAGATCTATCCGGCCGCCCCGCACGGCTTCCATGCCGATTATCGCCCCAGCTACCGCAAGGAAGCGGCGGAAGACGGCTGGAACTCGATGCAGGCCTGGTTCAAGAAGTACAAAGTGATCGGCTGATCGGCGCCGATCTTCCGACGAAAAAACGGCTCCGGTGGAAACGCCGGAGCCGTTCTCTTTTCAGAACAGACGAGACTGCTTCGACAAATCAACCGCAAACCTGAACCGGCCTTACGCGCCATCCATAAGCGGTGTGCACGCGCCGCTGCACGACGTAGCAGCCGCCGTTGTCGTAATAGGAATCGTCGTAGGCGTAGCCCGGATAATCCCAGTAACCGTCGTAGTAGCCGCCGAAGCCACCGGCAAAGAACCGCCGGCCATGGTCAAAACGGCCGTGATTGAAGCTGCCGTTTGCAAAACGGCCACCTTGAACCGCGGCCACGCCGGCAACGGCGCCCGCTGGGGCCACGCGGGCAAAGCTGCTGCCGAAGTTGCCGCCGCCGCCAAAGCCTCGTGCAGCGAAACCACCGCCGCCGAAACCACCGCCACGGCCGCCGCCGAAACCACCACCTCCGCCGCCGTGGCCGCCACCCCCTCCGCCACCGCCACGAGCCATGGCCAAGTTTGGCGCAAGCATGGCAACTGAGGCCGCCGCACACAGCACGATCATCGATTTACGCAACATCTTCATTCTCCTTGCGGTTACGGTCATCACCCGCCCAGTGAGTGAAAGACTCTTCCGTTCCGCTTCCTGTTCCTGTCATTTAGGTTGGCCGCGATGAAATGCCTCACACGCCGGCTCACATCTGCGCGACCGTCGCGCGAGCGCCGTGGTGGACGATGGACGCTTCGGGAGTTGCCGCTGGAAAGCAAGATGCGCGAAACGACCCGATCGCAGAATGGGAACGCCCGACAATGCGCAAATTGATCGCCTTCGACGACGATACGTTCGACAAACTGAGGCAGCTGGCGCGGGACCGGATGGGGACGTTCCAGGAACTGGCGGACGAGGCCTTCGCCGATCTCCTGAAGAAACACGGCATTCCCATCGATCTGAAAGACGCCTTGCGCAAAAGCGTGAAGCTCGCGGCGGAGCCGGCCAAGAAAAGCAAGCCGCCGAAGGTATCGCGAAAAACCAGATCGTGATGACGAGAATTCCGGCGTGGCCTTAGCTGATTTTCTTGCACCCAGCTTTGAAGCGCGGCCCGTTACGCTGATATGACTTCGCCGCGCGCCCCATTGCGGTTGCTTGCTCAGGCGTCAGCGTGCGGATCACGCGTGCCGGCGAGCCGATGATGAGGGAATTTTCGGGAAACTGCTTGCCCTCAGTAATCACGGAGCCAGCGCCAACCACGCTACCACGGCCGATTCTCGCGCCATTCATGACGATCGAACCCATGCCGACCAGCGCGCCGTCCTCCAGGATGCAGCCGTGCAGGATGACATTGTGCCCAACCGTGCAATCCTTGCCGATGACGAGCGGGAAGCCGGGATCGGTGTGGCAGGTGGAGTTGTCCTGCACGTTGGAACCCTCGCCGATCTCGATCCACTCATTGTCGCCGCGCAACACCGCGCCGAACCAGACGCTCGCACTCTCCTTGAGGCGTACCCTGCCGATCACGGTGGCGGTATCGGCGATGAAATAATTGCCGCTTTGGGGAAGGTCGGGCGCCTGCCCGTCGAGTTCGTAGATCGCCATCGGAAAAAGTCTCCTTGATTTAAGGAGACTCTGGCACAGGAAAATTATTCAGGCCAGCAGGCCGGTGGCGCGCAAGGTCATCAGAAAAAACGTGCCGGACATCATGCTCCAGAAGCCTGCGAGCACGGTGGCCATCATCACGAATTCGAAGCGGCGGCGTTCGATTTGCGCGCCGCGCAGCGTGTTTCGCATGATGATGAAAGGCGCAGCAAAAACCAGAAACGGCACCGCGGCAAAGGTGCTGGGCGCGACCCCTTCCTGGAGCAGCCCAAAACCCGCAGGACGATGCACGACGGCCTGGTATCCGCTGGTGAGCGCGCCGGCGAGCGCAAACCCGATAAACAGGGAAAACAGGGAGTTCAACGTATCCGGCGACATTTGGGGCTCATCCACGCAACAACTGAAATCGCCCCCTGCTTCGCAAAATTGGGCTGCCGCCGCCACAACATCCTTAAGGAAAGGTTAATGGGTAACCTCGGGAACCGCTGCTGGCACATGGCTCACGACGTCAGGCTCGCCCTAACGCCATACGGAAGCACAATCTCGCGTGGCATATTGCAAGTTGATTCGTCAGCTAGATCATCTGTTCATGACTTTCGTCACCCCGCTTCAGAACATCACGCGCACGCCCGGCAAGGACAGGCGCGGCCATTTGCTTCCGATCCTTTTGGTCGGCGCCTTCGCTACGGCTGCGCTGGCCTTCGTCACTTATCTGTTGTGGCCGACCTGGGACGTGGACGCCGCGACCGGCCCGGCACGCTTGCCGGTCAGCGTCGGATCGACGCTTTTCAACGTGCCGTCCGGGTCGATCCGGATGAAAATCCAGCATCATACCGGGCCGCAAGAACGCATCGATCTGAGCTTCGCCTATCCCTCGCTTGATCCTCCGGAAGCGCCAAAGCGCGTCAGCGCGGCCAACGTCGATGACGCCATGCAACCGATTGACCGGATCTTCCTGTCGATCGCGGACCACCATGACGCGCTGGCGCCGGAGATCCGCGTGCGCACGATCTTTCCGCGTTATCTCGACCAGACGACCACGGTCAGCGAAGACGGTCTGACGCTGCGCGCCTTCCGTGAGGGCTCACCCTACAGCGGCGAGGATTTCTTCTCCGCCGGCGCACCTAATTTCGTCGCCCGTTGCAGCCGCGACGCATCGACGCCCGGCATGTGCCTGAGCGAGCGCCGCGTCCAAGGCGCCGATCTGACCTTTCGTTTTCCACGCAGCTGGCTTGGAAAATGGCACGACGTTGCCGAGGCGATGGATCGCCTGACGCAGCAACTGCACAGTGCGAAGTAACGCATAGCGTTTTCGAGCGAAGTGGGAACCGGTTCGCGTGAAGAAAACGCGTCAAAACGAAAGTCTCTAAAGACTTTCGAAATCAGCCTTTTGAAGCTCGGCCTCTTCTGAGATCAGCCTTGATTCTAGCCTTGGTCGACCAGATCATCTTCCAGAATCGCCATCTGGAACTGGAACGAGCGATCATCGTCCTCGTCATCGACGAACAGGACCCCAATGAATTCCTCGCCGATATACACTTCGGCGGAGTCATCCTTCTTGGGCCGTGGAACCACCCGGATCTTGGGGTTCGCGAATACGCGCTTGAGATAAGCATCAAGCTTCCGAACTTCCTGAACGTCCACGGCGATCTCCAATCCGAAGGTGTTGGGCAACTTTTAGGACGATATGGCCATAACCGCTAGTGGCCACCTCCCCGCATGGGTCGAAATTCAAAGCCCGATCGCGTTTATCATCTGGTCCATGGTGCGCGATGGCTCGGCGCAGCCGGCCTCGCCCACGATCTTGGCCGGCACGCCCGCAACCGTCACATTGTGGGGTACCGGTTTGACGACCACAGAGCCGGCCGCAATCCTGGCGCAATGGCCGACCTCGATGTTGCCGAGAATTTTGGCGCCAGCTCCGATCAGAACGCCGTGGCGGATCTTGGGATGGCGGTCCTCGTTCTCTTTGCCGGTGCCGCCGAGCGTGACGCCATGCAGGATCGAGACGTCGTCTTCGATTACCGCCGTCTCGCCGCACACAAAGCCCGTGGCGTGGTCGAGAAAGATGCCGCGGCCGATCTTCGCCGCCGGATTGATGTCGGTCTGAAACACGGCAGACGCACGGCTTTGCAGGTAATAGGCGAAATCCTTGCGGCCCTTACCCAACAGCCAGTGCGCTAAGCGGTGGGTCTGCAAGGCATGGAAGCCCTTGAAATAGAGCAAGGGATCGATGAAGCGCGAGGTGGCGGGATCTCGGTCGTAAACCGCGACCATATCGGCGCGGAAGGCGTTGCCGAGATCGGGATCGTCGCGCAATGCCTCGTCATAGGTTTGGCGGATCAAATCGCCCGACAACGCGGAATGGTCCAGGCGTTCGGCAATCCGATGCACCACCGCCTGCTCCAGCCGGTCGTGATGCAGAACGGTGGAATAGATGAAAGAGGCGAGTTCCGGCTCCCGGCGAACGATGTCCTCGGCCTCGGTCCGCACGCGATCCCAGATCGGATCGAGCGCCGCTATCCTTGTTCCGCCTTGCGGATTAATCTGATGTTTTGCCATAGGCTCCGCCCGCAAATTGTTCTGTGGTCAAGATAATCAGACTTTATGACCGGGTCATTTTAGCACAGGCACCCGTCGCTGTCCCCCTCACTCTGACGCCAAGGTGAACGCCGGAGCCGCAAACCCCCGATCGGTTCCGTCGATCCTACTTGGTCGGCCATCGCCGTAAATCAAGCCGACTATAGGCGAATTTTCGCCGGCTGTGGTCTTTGGGCATGTTCTGCGCCAGCAATGACCGATACCACCACGCAACCCCTCGCTAAACGCGCCGCAAACCCGCCCTTCGCCCGGGCGATCGCGGTTGCGATCCCCCTCATGCTGCTCGCCCCTGCACTCTGGAACGGTTACCCGCTGCTCCAGTCCGATACCGGGGGCTATCTGGCGCGCTGGTACGAAGGCTACCTCGTCCCCAGCCGCTCGACCGCCTTTGGCCTCTACCTGCATTTCGGCGAACACAGCTACTTCTGGCTCAATCTGGCGATCCAGGCGCTGGCGACGATGTGGATCCTGCAGCTGACGCTACGCGTCTTTGGCCTCGCCCGGCCATGGCGGCTGTTCGGATTGAGCCTGTTGCTGACGCTGACGACGGCGCTGCCCTGGCTCGCCAGCATGCTCCTGACCGATATCTTTGCGGGCCTGTCGGTGCTTTCGCTGTTTATTCTCATCCTGCAAGGCGACAAGGTATCCGGACCTGAAAAGGCTGCGCTGTTCGTCTTCACCGCCTTTGCGGCGGCGACCCACAGCGCCACCATGGCCGTGCTGCTCGGGCTGTGCTGCGTCGGGTGGATCGCGCGGCCGTTCCTGCGCGGGCGAATTCCGCTGGCCCATCTGGCTCAGGGCACGCTGACGATCGCGGCCGGCGCCATCATGCTGCTGTCGGCCAATTTTGCCCTGTCTGGACAGGTCGCATGGACGCCCGGCGGCTCGGCGATTGCCTTTGCCCGCATGCTTCAGGACGGCATCGTCACCCGCTACCTCAACGACCACTGCCCCACACAGCATTTCAAGCTCTGCCCCTATCGCGACGAATTGCCGGAAACCGCGGATGATTTCCTCTGGAGCCGCGAGACCGTCTTCAACAAGCTCGGCCGCTTTCCGGGCATGGGCGATGAAATGGGATATATCGCCATTCACGCGCTCGCCGAATATCCGCTATGGCAGGCCGAGGAGGCGCTGCTGGCGACGGGCGAACAGATGCTCGAGGTGGCCACCGGCGAAAACACCGATCCTCCGACCACGCCTCACACCTACGGGATTATCCGCCGCTATATGCCGGAGCAACTGAAGCTGATGAACGCCGCGCATCAACAGACCGGATTCCTCACGTTTGGCCCGATCAACCTGATCCACGTCCCCGTGGCCCTGATCTCCACGGCGTTAGTGTTTGTCATGCTGCTGACAGCGCTCTTCAGGCCGCGGCTCGATGATGTGACGTTGTTGACAGCGACCGTAGCTCTCGCGTTGCTCGGCAATGCCGCCATATGCGGCATCATATCCGGCCCGCATGATCGTTACGGCTCGCGTCTGGTCTGGATTGCGACCTGCGCCGTCATGATCGCGGCCATGAAACGCCGGCAACGTAACGAACGCCGAAGTGATCCGGCTCCGTGAGCGTTTACGGGCGGCGTGACAGGAAATCCAGCACGCCCGCCTTGTAAACCTTGTCGCCGACAGCCCGCATGTGGTCGCGATGGGGGATGTCGAGCACTTCGGAGCCGGGAATAATGTCACCGAGCGCATGCGCCGAGCCTGCAATCTCGTCCACGGTGCCGACCGCGATCAACACCGGCACGGCAATCCCAGCCACCTCCTCTTTGGTCATCAGCCGGCGCGACCCACGCAGACACGCCGCCAGCGCCTTGCGATCGGATCGGGTCTGATCGGCGAAGGCACGGAATGTCCGCCCGACGGGATCGGTGACCTCATCGAGCGAATCGGCCTCCAGCGCCGTGGCGACGTTTTCGCCGGGACCACCGCCCTCGATCAGGCCGATCCCGATGCCGCCCAGAATGGCCGAACGCAACCGATGCGGCGCGCTGCGCGCCAACATCGCCGTCATTCGCGATCCCAGCGAATAACCCATGACGTCGGCGCGATCGAGCTCGAGATGGTCCATCAGGGCCGCGATGTCGCTCGCCATGATGGCGAGTTCGTAGTCGGCGGAATCATAGAGTTTGCTGGAATCGCCGTGGCCGCGATTGTCGAACGCAATCACCCGCCGGCCGCTTTTCTTCAGGTCGGAGACCCAGGTCGGATAGACCCAGTTCACGTTCTTGCTGGAGGCAAAGCCGTGCACGAGTACGATTGGATCGCCCTCGCCTTCGTCGAGATAGGCAATTTCAACAGCGCCGTGATGAAAACTCGGCATCATTTATTCCGTGTTGGGGAAAGATTTCGGGAAACTAGCCGTTTGCGGCGACGCTGGCCAGTTGCGCGCGCAACCTGCGCCGCTTGCCGCGGTCAATCCACGACTGCGTCAGCCGCTCGGTGGCCGCCTTGATCGACGCCAGCAGGGAGAAAAGAGCAAACACCGCGCCGAATACCCATAGCAACAGATCGAACGCGCCCATCGTCAGCAGCAGGGCGCCACGACCGAGCAGTTTGATCAGCGCGCGGGTCCGGCCACCCGAGGATTCCGCAAGCCGCGCGGCGCGCGCGACGTCTTCCGGACCCTCGGCAATCTTGAGCGTATCGAGCGCGCCACGCGCCCCGGCTTTCTCGCTGATGCGGCCGACATCCTTGGCCATCCGCACCAAGCTACCCGCCTTCTCGGCATTGAAAGCGGCGCGAATGGCGCTGACGGTTTGCCGCGGAGATGTGGTCGCACTGGAAGCGACGGCTTCTTCCAGCATCGGTGCATCGACAATATCCCGCGCCGAGCGGCCGACCCATTCGGTCAACCCTTCGCCCAGCCGCCCCACCTTGCGCGCGTCCTTGACCAGCGTGAGCCCGGCGCGCACCGGCGCCGCACCGCCGACGGAAACATAAGTCGCCGCCGTTACCGCAAGGCCGGTGGCCGCAAGCCCCAGCACCAGGCGGTCGGTATTCTCGCCCATGACCAGGTGCTTGCCCTCGCGGACGACATCCCTGATGTCGCCGAAGACGAAGAGATCTCCCGCCACGGTGCCGGAGAAGCTGCCGACATCATCGGCATCTCCCGTCACAAGGCCGGTGGCGAAGCGCAGGGCAAAGTGCGACGCGGTGCTTTCTTCGTCAACCGCCTCGTTCACGCGAACCAGCAGATCCTCCGGCAGCGCGATGCTCTTGGCCTTGGCGAGGTTGACGAAGCTTTCAGCCAAGCCCGTATCATGCGCGGCCAGCGCGGATTCAATCTGGGCGGCCACTATGTTTTGGCTATTCCGCAGGACAGAATTGACCTGGAGGTCCGACAATTCTGCCGGATCATCCTGTGCGGCAAGCATGGCGCCGGCTTCGTGCGCGCGCGGCCACACAACAGCAAGCGCGGCACCGCTTACCGTCATCGCCGCGAAAGCCAAACCGATCCGCCACCGTTTCATTCGAAATACCTGCTCACCGCCAAGGTGAAAAATAGTATGCCGCTTTTACGACACAACCGCCCCGACGAAAGAAGGGCTTCTCGGGACACCAAGATTATGTCGAATTTGTAAGAGTAAAATCGGCGATCTCCACTTCACCGGGACTTGCGGAAAGTGGGCTAGGAATTGGCGGGTTCCGTCTCTATGGTGACGCCACTTTTAGGTGGCAGAACTTCATACTTGTCGTCTGCTACTCGTTACCCGAGGTGAACCTGATGTCCGATCATGTCGTTCCGCACTTTCACAACGATGCCGGCGTCGCCGTCATTGAGATCGGCTCGCAGGAATTCATGTGCGTCGGGGCCAACCCGCCTTTCGATCATCCGCACGTCTTTCTCGACCTCGGCAACGACAACGAGATCATCTGCCCGTATTGCTCGACGCTCTATCGATATGCCGCCGACCTCAAGGCCGGCGAGGCCCGCCCGCCCGAATGCGTGCTGACCGACAAGGTCGCCTGATCGAATGTCAAATCCACCAAGCTGATGGCGGCCTCACGCACGATCATCGTCGCGGGCGCCGGGATCGGGGGACTGACCGCGTCGTTGGCGCTGGCGAAGCAAGGCTTTCGCGTCATTGTC
>CAVVZW010000105.1:0-6116 GCA_963752265.1 uncultured Alphaproteobacteria bacterium | reverse complement strand
CCTCGCCGGCGGAACTGCTTCGCGTCACGACAGTGCGGTGAGGTAACAATCATGCCGAATTACCGCTACCGGGCACTGACGCAGAGCGGCGAGGTCGTGCACGGCACGCTCTCGGCGCCGACGGCGAGCGAAGTCGCCCGCCGCATCGAATATCTCCGCTTGCTGCCGATCGAAACCGTTGAGGACAAGAAGGCCGCCTCCGCGCAGGACGGGTTCGGCTTTTTTGGCCGGCCAAGTTCGGCGGAAGTGACAACGTTTACGCGAGACCTCGCGCTGCTCCTGAAGGCAAGCGCCCGGCTGGACGACGCCCTCGAATTGCTTGCGAATGATGCCGACGTCGGCAGGCTCCGACCCGTGGTCGCGCGCTTGCGGGCCGCGGTCCTCGCCGGCGAGAGCTTTGCCAGCGCGGTTGCGACGCATCCTTCGTTGTTTTCCCCGATGTATATCGCGCTCGTCAGGGTCGGCGAAGTATCTGGAACACTCGATCAGGTGCTCGAGATGTTGGGCGCCGAGCGGGCAAGGTCCGAGCAGATGCGCCGGAAGCTGACAGATGCGATGCAGTACCCGCTCTTCGTTTTGATCGCCGCGGTTTGCGTGATGCTGTTCTTCATCCTGTTCGTGCTGCCGCAGTTTTCTTCCGTGTTGCAGGATTTCGGCGCCAAGTCCGACACCGCCTTGAGCGGTTTCATCAGGCTGTCGGACTTCCTCCGGGGCAATGCGACCCCGGTCCTGCTCAGCCTTGCTGCTGTGGTTGCGGGCTTGTGGTGGCTGTTTCGCCGGCCCGGCACCTGGGGTGCGATGATGTCGCTCATCGCGCGAACCCCCGGCATCGCCAACATTTTTCAATTCTACCGCACCAGCCTGTTCTGCCGAAATCTCGCCGTGCTGCTCGGCAGCGGCGTCAATCTCACGGCCACTTTGCGCATTCTGGTGGACATCATGGCGGTGACTGGAAACGTCACGGTCTGGACGACGGCCGCCGATCGCGTGCGTCACGGCGGCAAGCTTTCGGACGCATTGCTGGCATCGAGCAATATGCCGCCAATGGCCATCCGCATGCTGCGGCTCGGCGAGGAGACCGGCCAGTTGCCGGTGCTCGCGGGCAGGGTCGCGGAATTCTATGAAGCGAAACTGCAACGCAGCCTCGATCGTATCGTAGGTATCGTCGGGCCGCTCGCGATCATCAGCATCAGCACTGTGGTCGGAGGGCTGATCGTATCGGTCATGACCGCGCTGCTTTCGGTTACACAACTAGTCGGATAGAGCGAGGATTGGATCAAATGCTTAAAAGCATTGGCATTTTTTTTGCGGCAAACGAGAAGCGCGACCGCCGGCCCGACGTCGGCCAGCACGGATTTACGCTGGTCGAGATGTTGGTGGTCATCACCATCATCGGCCTGATCATGGGTTTGATCGGACCACGCGTTCTTAACTATCTCAATGAATCCAAGGTCAAGGCGGCCCGGATTCAGTTGCAGAGTTTTTCGGGCGCGCTCGACCTGTTCTATCTCGATGCCGGACGCTTCCCGTCGACCTCGGAGGGCCTGGCGGCGCTGGTGCAGCGCACCGCCGGCGTTTCGGCCTGGAACGGTCCTTATCTGAAGGGCGGCAGCCTGCCGAACGATCCCTGGAACCACGCCTATGTCTACCGCTCGCCCGGCGAGCGCGGACCCTATGAGATCATCTCCTACGGTTCGGACGGACAGGAGGGCGGAAGCGGAATCGCAGCCGACATTTCGACGGAAAACCTCGTCAATGCGAAAAATGAATAGGCCGTCTGAACACGGTTTTACGCTGCTTGAGATGGTATGTGTGCTGGCGCTCATCGCCATGATGTCGGCTGTGCTCCTGCCGTTCGTTCCCCGTCATACCTCGCGCGCCCGCTTGCAGGGCTATGCGTTGCAGGCGGCGGCGCTGCTGAAAGAAGATCGCAATGCCGCTATCCGGCGCGGCACGGGCGTGGCGACCTTCGTCGATTCCGGGAGCCACACGATCCGCTCCGGTTCAAACGCGGACGTGATCCGCATTCCGGACGACGTCAATTTCGAGACGCTGCTGCCGCGCAGCTGCAACCAGCGTGAGGAACTGTCGACGATCAGTTTCTTTGCCAGCGGCATGTCGTGTGGCGGAGCCGTGGCCCTGACACGGGCGGATGTCGGCTATGAAATTCGCGTCAACTGGCTGACTGGAAGGGTGGAAATTGTTTCGCGCAACACCGCCAACTGACGGCCGCGCCGCCGGCTTCACGATTATCGAGGTGCTGGTCGCGCTTGCCGTGGTCGCCATCTCGATCGTGGCGATCGGGTCGGTGATGTCGACGAACGTGCGGGGGGTTCGCTCGCTGGAGCAGCATGTGACGCTGATGCAGACGGTGCGTTCGGTGATGGCGTCGGAAGTGCCGTCGCCTGCGGAAATAGGCTATGGCACCTGGTCGGGTAACACCAACGGTCATCAGTGGAAGATCAATGTCGGCCCAATGAGTGACGGATGGAAGGCGAGCGGCGAGGATGTCACGTGGATTCCGGCCCTCGTTAGAATCCAGGTGCGTTCTCCCTCCGGTGCGGTGATGGATCTCAGCACGGTGCGTCTGATGCATGGACAGCAGCGGCAATGAGGATGCGGGCCAGTCAACGAACGAGTGAGAGCGGTTTTACGCTGATCGAAACGCTTGTGGCGCTGGCGTTGATGGGGCTCGTGCTTTCGGCGCTGGCCAACCTCACCGCGCAATGGCTGCCGAACTGGAATCGCGGCCTCGATCGCGTCCAACGCAGCGAGCTGATCGGTATCGCATTGCAGCGAATTGCCGATGACCTCGCGGTGGCCCAGAGTGTGCCGATCAACCGCAGCGAGAAGCCGCAGCCGTTCTTTTCGGGGTCGGAGCAGGCGGTGACCTTTGTGCGCACGGCAGTTGGCCCGAATGCCGGACTTGGGCTCGACGTAGTACATCTGGGTGAGACCACCGATCAGGGCGGGCTGGCGACCGTTCGCTCGCGAGCGTTGTTCAAGCCGTTGCCACCGGAATCGCGTGCCGATCAACTTCGTTTTGGCGAGCCGGTGGTGCTGTTGCGCGCGCCGTACCGGCTGTCCTTTGCCTATGCGGGCGAAGACCATGCGTGGAAGAGCGTCTGGCGGGATTCCGAACGGCTGCCGTCAAAGGTCAGGCTGACCGTGAGCGACGCGTCAAGCGGCCGCGTTCTCACGATCTCGACAGTGGCAACCATACATATCCAATCTCCGGCGCTGGGTGACTGCACGCCGCAAGCCAGCGGACAGCAACCGAACGGACAGCAACCGAACAACGGACAGCAGACGAGCGCACAACAGCAACTGGGCCTCGGGTGCGACGACAGGGGTGGCGCACAGGCCAATGCTCAGGGCGGTTCGCAGGCAGGCAGCGCCGCGCGGGGCGGTTCGCAATGAGACAGCCCCTCACGCAAAGTGCGCGATCCTCGGAGCGTGGCTTCGTCATTATAGCCGTGCTCTGGATTCTGGTGGCGTTGTCGGCACTTGTGGCCATCTTTTCGGTCTATCTGTCCAATTCGGCCCGCGCTTTGGGAGTGACGGATATCGGCGTTCAAAGCGAGGCTCTGGTGTCGGCCAGTCTGGAACTGACCGCTTACCAGTTGCTGTTGGCGGATGAAAAGGAGCGCCCGGCGCAGGGGTCGTTCCGTTTCCGGATGGACGGCGGGGATGCGTTAATCAACTTCATCTCGGAAGCCGCGCGGGTCGATCTCAACAAGGCCCCGAAAGAATTGCTTGCCAACTTGTTTGAGGTCCTCGGCGCGGAACAAAAGGCGGCAGAGCAAATCGCCGTTCGTATCGACGGATGGCGAACGAAGCCCAAGACCGGCGCGACCAACGACGAAGAGGCGCTTTATCTGTCTTCGGGGCTGACCTATTCGCCAAGGCAAGCGCCTTTTGCTCATATCAACGAACTCAGCCTTGTGCTCGGCGTCCCGCCGGCGATGGTCGAGCGCGCCCTGCCTTATCTCACCGTCTTCAGTGGATCGTCCGATATCGACGTTTTGCTTGCGGCGCCGGAAGTGATTGCCGCGCTGCCGGGGATGACACCTGAAGTGCTCAACAATTTTCTGAAACAGAGGTCTTCTTTGCCGCGCGATCAGAAGGCGGTTGCGGCCGCGCTCGGTCCGGCGGCCAAGGCCGCCGCGAACTTGCCGGACACTAAAGCCTTCCGTGTGCGGACGACGATACGGTTCGACAACGGCCGCCGGACATCGATCGAAGCGGTCATCTTGTTGAGCAACACAGGGGGCAAGAAGGACGGTTCCAAGGGCGCGGACATCGTCAAGGCTGGCGCGCAGGACAAAGAGCCTTACAAGATATTGTCCTGGCAGGACGAAGCGGAGACCGTGACCCGGCCCTCCAGACAGGCAGGTCGGTGATGACGATTTTATCAGAAGCAAGAAACTTGTTCGATGAGTGGATGGCGACGGTGACCCAGGCGGTCGATTTCGCCATCGGCCGATATGCGCGCCGGTCGCAGATCATGCTCAGCGGGGACAGCGGTGGAGTCCTGACCGCAAGATTGAAGTCGGCGGCAAAGGGGCCGGCGCTCTCGGACATTTCATTTCGCATGGCCAACGGCCGGCCGAGCCCGGCCCTGCCGGCGGATTGGCAGGCGGCCTTCCGCGGCAGCCGGATCGAAACCGCCTTTGCACCGGGACAGGTGCTGTTTCGGCCGCTTGATTTTCCCAAGCAGGCGGAAGATTTCCTCGACGGCATGATCCGCACCCAGATCGACCGTCTGACGCCGTGGCCCGCGGACGAAGCCGTCTTCGGCTGGAGTTCGCCCTCCCAGACCGGACAGGACAGAATCGAACTGACGCTGGCTGCGACTTCGAAACAGCAGATTGAGCCGCTCGTTCAACTCGCCACTGGTCTCGGCGCGCAATCGCTCGCAGCATTTGCCGTGCCTCCCGCCGCCAGCGATGCCACTGCAACCATCAAGGTCTTCGACCAAACGCTGGGCAGCGGGGGCAGTCGTATGTTCGACACACCGCGCGTGCTGCGCGCTGTCCTGCTCTCGGCCGGAGCTGCGGCCGCGGTCGCGCTCTTGGTCGGCGCCTATCTCGGCGACAGCTTTGATTCCGAACAGCAGCAATTGATGAGCAAGGTTTCGCAGCGGCGAGCCGCGCTTCGTCTTGGCCCCGAAGGAAATTCGGCGCTCGGCCTTCTCGCCAAGCGCAAGCAGACCAGCCCCTTGAGCGTCGTGGTGCTGGAAGCGCTGTCGAAAGCCTTGCCCGACGGCACCTATGTCACCGAGCTTCGGATCGACGGCGACAAGGTTCAGGTGATCGGCATGACTCAGGACGCGCCGTCCCTCATCCGCCTGATTGAGAAATCGCCGCAGTTTGCGCGCGCGACCTTCTTTGCGCCGACCACGCGTGCGCAGAACGAGCCGGGCGAGCAATTCCACATCGAAGCCCGCATTACGCCGTCCTTTGGATCGAATACATGAGTACCGTCGCTACGTTACGAAAATCGCTAGTGAACTCGCTACCCGTGGCCGCAACCGCTTACGCCGCGGTTGTGGTCATTCTGCTGGCGGTGGCCGTCACCTCCCTTGTCGACATCCTCAGCAAGCGGGCATCGGTTGCGGAGACGGCTGCCATGCTCGATCAACTGGAGGGCCGCAAGGTTCCCGCGGGCGGCGGGCGATCGGGTGAGGCCGGCATGCCTACGGGCTCAGCCTTTCTGGAAGGTGCGACGGTGACGGTTGCGGGCGCGGCCCTTTTGCAACGTGTCGCCGGCGCGGTGACAAAGGCCGGAGGCAACGTGCTGTCGTCGCAGCTTGACTTGCAGGGCCCGCAGGCCAAGACCGGATTCGTCAGTATGGTTGCGAACTGTGAACTCGAGCAATCCGCGATGCAATCCCTGCTGTACGACCTGGAAGCCGGAATGCCGTTCTTGTTCATCGACCAGCTCGATATTCAGGTGGCAACGACCGCGGGCGACAGCAAACTGCGGTTCCTGCTCGGCGTATCTGGACAGTGGCAGGGTGCAAAATGATCGTACGAAAACATGCCGTCCGGATTCTGGTTCTCGCTCTGCCGCTATTTGCAGGCGCAGCCGCTTCCACCGCCGTGGCCGAGGTC
>CAVVZW010000104.1:0-16343 GCA_963752265.1 uncultured Alphaproteobacteria bacterium | reverse complement strand
GACTTTGAATCAAACTTCATGACGATCTCCTAGATGATTCCTCGATGACAGAATGGACGTCGTGGGCATTCGGGATCGTTCGATCACGGAGACGCACAACGCGCGGAAGTCCTGGATGCTAATCAAGCCGGCAAGACCTTGATCGTCCCGAAATGAAGGCGCATCCAGCAACAGATACGGGCCATCAGGCGAATGGTTACATCTCGGCAAAAGAATCTTTTATTTTTTTTCGCCGGACATCCCGTTTATGCCCTAACCCCGGCCCCGGACGGGTATTTCGTTGCGCTCTGCGGAATTAAAGCCAGCGATTGTAATTATATTGCATACCGGCCAAGCCTTGATCCGGAAAAAGCCTGCCCGCACTTAATGCGGAGCGTGAAGCGGATTTCCCTCGCGACAAACGCGTTCTGCGTTCGCTCGGAGATCGTTCTTAATAAAGAACTAAAGCGCGATGACATCTCAACCAGATCTCATCGCGCTTCAGATGTCCGATTCCAACATTCGCATCGCATTGCAGCGAACTCGGTTGCGAATGTTAGAATCATAGGAACTGGCAAATATGCCCGAGCTTTATGTTCGCGATCATCAGTCGAGCGCGGCCCGCGTCGGCCTCAGCTTGGCCATCTGCTTGATGGTTGCCTGAAGTTCCGCAGCGTTGAAAGAGGGATACGAGCAGATGCGGTTACTGCACGCGAACGCGGCCGGCTCGCCCAGATCGGGGTATTCAACGTCAGGGTTCGGCAGCGCACCCTCACGCAAATCAAGCCATTCGAGGCGCTTGTAACGCGCAGGGTATGCCCGTGCGAAGGCATGCAAAGCCTGCGCGCGCGGATCGTCCTTGTGACCGACGATGGTCATGTGGGTCGGCTCGACCGCATTTTCCTCGTCGGCCAGGAGCACGCCGGGCAACGGGCGGATCATCTCGGTGGCCGCACCGCTCAGATATTTCATGGCATGGGTCGCCTGCACCCGGTACTTGTCGCCGCCGAAATAACGGTCGAGGAGATTCATGAAACGCACGACCTGAGTCTGGTCGTCGATCAGCTTGGCCGGCTTTGCAAACACGCCCGTCTTGGCCTCCGCGGTCTTCGAGGTGAAGAAGCCGCCGCCCTCATCGCGGAACGAAGCTGTGATGAAGTCCCCGGACTTCGCAGCCGCATTCAACCACTCGCGCTTTCCGGTTGCGGCATAAAGGTCGAGGAAGGCCTGGCCCATCGCCACGGTATCGCCCAAAAACGGCCCGCCGCGGTCATTGTCGCCGTGACGGAATCCGCCGTCGGCCAACAAGCGGTTGCCATTGACCCAGTTTGCGGCACGTTCGGCCGCGGCCAACGCCTTCGGATCGTTCGTTACATCATAATACGCAACCAACCCGCTGATTGCCCAGCCGTTCTCTCGCGCATAGATGTTCTTGTCGATGCGCGGCAGGCCGAGTTTTCGGCGCCCGGCATCGTCGAGCGCGTAGTACACATGACCATCGGTGTCGTGGTCGAGATCCGCATCCTGGCTGACATAGAACGCGCCGTTCGGATCCATCAGGAAAGTCGTCAGATAGCCCTCAATCTTGCGGGCAGCTTCAAGATACTTCGGGTCCTGCCAGAGCGCGTAAGCCTGGCTGTACTGACGCATATATTGCGCCTGGAATGACATGATCTTCTCAAAGTGCGGATGGGTCCAGCTTCCACCTTCGGAATATTGAAACACCCCTCCCCACACCGGATCGATCAACGCGATCGCAGCGTCGAGCGTCTGCCGGGCGCGCTTGGTTGCGGTCGCATCCCCAGCTTCCGCGCGGGCCATCGCATAATCCATGCTGTCGGCATCGATATATTTCTGGGTGCTACCCCAGGCCCCCAGCGCCTCTTCGTAGGACTCGTCGTAATTTTTAACGAGTTCGGCACGCTGATCCTTGGTCAGGAATGCTGACGTAGACGGTTTGACCTCGAAGGCCGCAGTAACCGACGGTCCGGGCGTCGGATCATCGATCACGGCCTTGAGCAGCGCCTGCATCCGCTCGGGCTCAATGTAGCCCCTGATCTTGGCGATCTCGCTGCCGTCGGGCCCAAAGATGATGGTCGCCGGCCAACCCCAATCGCCGTACCGGCTCGACAGGTCGGGGTTGGCGTCCTGGTCAACCTTCACCGGCAGGTATTTCGACTTCATGAGCTCGCCGACTTCCGGGTCGGAGTAGGTCGTCTTCTCCATCACGTGGCACCAGTGGCACCACACCGCTTCCAGATCGAGAATGACGAAGCGTTGCTCGGCCTTGGCGCGGGTGAACACCTCATCGCCCCACCCGCTCCATTTGATCGCCTCGGCGGCGGCGGGTGAGATAATGCAGCTGCTAAGGCTTGCGATCGCGAGTACCGTACGAACGAGCTTCATGACGCCTCCCGGGAAGTGTGTAGTGGTGGGTTCACAGAGCTACGTAGCGATCCCGGCCCGGGCTCATTCTCCTTCTATACTCACGCGAACGTGAGGCAACCTCAGGGTGTCCTGTCGGAATTGCCGGTCATGTTGAGAAGAAGCCGGTCAAGGGAGGCTGCGCCCGGACCTGCAATTGCTAACCATAGGAAGGCCGCGAGGTAGGTCACTTCTTCAAAGCCGAGCAGCGTCTCGAGCGAATCGACATCGCCCCATTTCGCGACCTTGATCGCGACGACCATCACCACCACCAACATCGCCGCTGGAATTCGGGTGAAGAGTCCAACAATCAGCATCGCGCCGCCAAAGCATTCCACACCCGAGGCGAAGGGCGTCAGCACGGTTGGAAACGGGACGCCCCATTCCGTGAAATTCTGGATCATCTGCGGGAGATTGTTGAGCTTGGCCCAGCCGGTCAGCATGAAAACGTAGCCGACGATCAGCCGCATGATCAGCGGCCCAACCCACGAAAAGAACGACGCAATGTACGCCGGCAGCAGAATGAGGAGATTGACAATGAACTTCACGAAGCCCTCCCTTAAATATCGTAATCGTTGCAAAAGCCTTGGCTTGCAGCCATTCCCTTGAACAATAACCGGTCCTTAAGCGGAATTCGCTCCGTCATGTCCGGTTGTTACGGTGGCTTAACCGAGATTTTGCAAGGACGGGAAGGTTTCCAGAAGCCAGATGCTCACCGCCGAGACGCTGCCGGTGAGAAAGCAGATGCCCGTGATGACCAGAAGCACGCCCATGGCGCGTTCGACGGTCTCAAGGTGCCGCTTCATGCGCTGGAACACAACCGAAAATCTTTCGATCATGAAAGCTGCGAGAAGGAACGGGATGCCGAGACCGGCTGAATAGATCGCGAGCAGGCCAGCACCCTTCGCCACCGTCGATTCCGCCGCCGCCAGCGACAGGATCGCCGCCAGGATCGGACCGATGCAGGGCGTCCAGCCGAAAGCAAAGGCCAGGCCCATCGCATAGGCGCCCAAAAAACCGACCGGTTTGGACATCGACATACGGCCTTCACGCATCAAAAACCCGATCCGCGTCAGCCCGAGGAAATGCAGTCCCATCACCATGATGACGACGCCCGCGAGAATCGAGAGTTGGGCCGACCAGGCTCGGATGAACGCACCGATGAAGCTTGCTGTCGCACCGAGACCGACAAACACGGTCGAAAAGCCCAGCACAAACAAAAGTGCCGAGATCATCACGGCGCGTTTGGAGGCAGCCGCCGTCTCGTCATTGGCGACCTGTCCAATGGTCGCACCCGTCAGATAAATCATGTAGGGCGGCACCAGCGGCAGCACGCATGGCGAAAGAAAGGAAAGGACACCTGCGATCAGGGCAGCGGAGATGGGGACGTTGGTCATGCGTTAACCTCAGCTTGCGGCCAGCGGCCGGATCCCAGCCAGTCTTCATTGCCAGTACGCAGCCTGTGGCGGAAAGGTTTCGGGCAATCGCCACTTTTTCGCCCCCGTTTCGAAACGGACGTGCCGCGCCGCGGAATTCCCTTGGAATCGATCGTGCTATGGTGCTCCGATAGAGATGCCGTCCATTGGTGATCAGGTCATTCATGCGCATTGGGGTCCGTTTCGCGCTTTCCGGGCTTGTGCTGGCGTCCATCGTCGTCAGCGCCGCCGGCGTTCATTTGCTCTGGTGGCGCACAGCTCAACAGATCAGCGAGAAGCTCGCCGACACCATCAACGACCAGATCGTCTCCGCGGTCGGTGACGAGTTGCAATCGATCACGAGCGAGGCGAAGTCCGCCTTTGCTGCCGTGCGAACGCTGCTGATCGAAAAAGTCGTCGATAGCGGCGACGCCGGCAAGCGGCAGTTCGTGTTCCTCTCGCAGTTACAGGCGCAACCGACGATTTCCTGGGTTGCCTTCGGCTTTCCGGATGGCTCGTTCTCGGGGGCACACAAGCTCGGCGAAAGTGCGATCGAAATGCTCGATATCAACGGCGCCGAAAAGCGGCTCCGCAGCGAGCGTTATGACTACGCCGGCATGGATGTCAAATTCGCTGAACAATACTTCGCCAACACCGACTATTCCGTCGCCGAGCAGCAATGGTACCGTGACTCGATACAGGCCAGCGACGACGACTGGTTCAAGCTGACGACCCATCCCGGCGGCGAACGCCCGGCGGTCGCGCTGGCGGGGCCGATCGATATCGATCAGAAACGCGTCGGCGTTCTCGCCATCATCATCGAACTCACGCGTGTATCGAACTTCCTCTCCCAGCTCACGGTCGGAAAGTCGGCCGGGGCCTTTATCCTCGAGCGGGACGGCACCGCGGTTGCTTCTCCCGACACCGATGCCGACGAACTGACGACATTGAAAACCAGCCATCCGCTGTTTCCAGTGGCGGTCGCCGCGATGCGACAGGCGGGTCCGGCCTATGACAGCGACAAGGGCGAGGCCTTCCACACCCAGGTGTCGCGAGACGGTAAAGGTTATGAAGTCGTCCTGACGCCGATCTCGTTTCCCGGCTGGTCGCTGGTGACCGTCGTGCCTGAATCTGAATTCCTTGGGCCGGTGCAGAGCACAATCCGCAACCTCCTGCTTGGCCTTGCGGTTCTCATTGTCATTGCGGGGGTGTTATCGGCGTGGATCGGTCAACGGTTGATCGCCGCCCCCCTGATCAAGGTTGTCAACGAGGTGCGTCATGTCGAACGTTTCGATCTCGACCGGGTCGAACGGCATTCGTCACGACTGGCCGAGATCGAAAACCTCTCTTCCGCGATCGCGGATATGGCGCTGGGGCTTGCCGCCTTCCGGAAATACATTCCCGCCGACCTGGTCAAACGCCTGATCAGCGACGGCCGGGGCGCCCGGCTCGGCGGCGACGTGCGGCCGATGAGCGTGATGTTCGTCGACATGGCCGGTTTCACCAGAATGTCGGAACGATCCGGCGACCGCATCATCCCGCTGCTCTCGCGTTATTTCGACGCGGTGTCGACGGAGGTTCAAGACCATGGCGGTACCATCGACAAATTTATCGGCGACGCCGTGATGGCGTTCTGGGGTGCACCGGCGTCAAATCCCGAACATGCGCTCGATTGCTGCCGGGCGGCGCTGGCCTGCCTCAAGGCGATCCGCGAACCGGATCTGCTCGACGACGAGCAGCAGCGCGTGGAAATCCGTATCGGCATCAATTCCGGCGACATACTGGTCGGCAATATCGGCTCCGAAGTCCGGCTCAATTACACAGTCATTGGCGATGCGGTGAACGTCGCGAGCCGTCTGGAGAGCACCAACAAGGAATACGGCACCCGCATCATCATAGGTCCGGAAACCCGGCGGCTGGCGGGCGATCGTATTGTTGTGCGCGAACTCGACCGGCTCGCCGTCTATGGCCGCGCGGGGGGCTTACAAATCTACGAACTGCTCGAATTGGCGGAAGCATCGGCCAAACCGCCGGATTGGGTCACATCCTATGAAACGGGTCTGGCATCCTATCGCGCGCGCGATTTCGCTGGCGCCATCGGGGCGTTCGAGATGGCGCAGCAATTGCGGGGGCAGGACCAGGCCTCGGCCGTGATGATCGAACGCTGCAAGCAGGCGATGCTCTCTCCTTTGGATGAGAACTGGGACGGCACCGCGGTCGCTCTCAAAAAATAACCCCGCGGATCTCATCGACGCGCGGGGAATTTTAAGAGCGTGACAGATCGGACCGGAAGTTCAGATCGGCTTGATCTCGACTTTGCGGAATTTCACGATGCCCTTGTCGTTCGGAACGCCGTTAGCGTCCTTGATTCCAAGGCCGTGTTGAAGCGCGATCCGTCCATTGGCGAACTTCGCATCCTGTGCACCATCGACGGTCTTCTGGCCGTTCAGAATCACGGTGAACGCCGAGCCTTTGGCGATGATCTCGAACGTATTCCACTTGCCCCCCGCATGCGGCATCGGATCGACCTTGGCGACGTTGACGATCGCGCCTGTGCCGTAGCTCGGATCGGGACGCATATCCCAGATATTGACTTCGTAAGCGTTGTTCGAGCCGATCTTGGTTGGGTCGGTGCAACGGATAAAGACACCGCTATTGGTGTCGGCATCGACCCAAAACTCCGCTTTGAAATCGTAATCCGTGTAATCGGTCTTGGAAACGAGGAAGCCGTTGCCTTTGTCAGCCACGATTATGCCGTCCTCGATCCGCCAATTGGCGTCACCGATCTGGTTGAAGTTGTCCATGCTCTTGCCGTCGAACAGCGTGACCCATCCGGTTTCGCTCGAGGCCTGCGGCGAATAAGCCAGGACGGCGCAGCCGAGGACAAGCATTGCAATGGCGGACCAGCGTTTCATGAAGTTACTCCCCGTTGATGTTGTTTTTGGTATTAAGCCAAACCGAGGGTTTGGATCACGCGGACGATAGCAGGCGACAAATCTTCCGGGAAGCCAACCCGAGGCAACTGCCGCCATGCAGTGATGTCCGTCAGGTCAACACGAATTTGAACGGTCAGTGGCCTTGGACGGTCAATGGCCCTCAACCGGCGGGGTGCCGTGGGTGTGGAAGGACTCGATGGTCTTCAGCCCCCATGCCTGTCCTTTCTTGCGCTCCTCCTCGGTCCAGACGATCGGCTTCCAGTCCGGCGCCAGGATGAGCCGCGCCCCGGCATTGGCGACCTCGACCCGGTTGCCGCCAGGTTCATAAACATAGAGAAAAAACGTCTGCTGGATGGCGTGCTTGTGCGGGCCGGTCTCGATGTAGACGCCGTTCTCGAGGAAGATATCGGCAGCGCGCAGAATGTCTTCGCGGCTGTCGAGCGCGTAAGTCAGGTGGTGAAAGCGACCAGGCGTGCCGGAATGATCCCGCGAATAGGCGAAGTCGTAGCTCTTGTTCGTCACCGTCATCCACATCGCGGCTTCCGTGCCGTCATTGAGCACGATCTGCTCGGTCAAGCGGCAGCCCAGATATTGCTCGAAGAAGATCCGGTTAGCCCTGATATCGACCGCGAGGCAATTGAGATGGTCGAGGCGACGCACATTGATGCCGCGCGCCGGAAAGCGCTGAGCCTGGTTCTTCAAGGCAGGCTTCAATTCGGCCGGTGGCTGATACCACTCCGTCTCATAATAGAGTTCGACGATATGGCCGTCCGGATCGCGGCAGCGAAAGGCCGGTCCATGACCGAGGTCGCCATCGGTCCAGCCGATATCGAACCCCGACCCCCTCAGCGCCGCAACCCGGCGCTCGAGTGCTTGCGGGCTGCGGGCTCGCAGCGCCATATGCTCCATGCCTGAGGTTTTCGAAGCCGTCAGCTTGAGCGAATAACGCTCGTAATCGTCCCAGCCGCGCAAGTAGACAGATTCGCCCTGCCGGCCGCTGATGGTCATGCCCATCACATCGACGAAGAACTTGAGGCTCTCGTCCGGTTTCGGCGTCAGCAATTCGAGATGGCCGAGGTGGGCCAGATCGAGGATCGGCTCGGGCTGCATCTTAGTGGACCTCCTCAATCAACGCTCGCGTCACGTCGTCGAACAACTCATCGACCGCAAAGCGTCGCGCAATCAGGCCCTGCTCTGCCGCATAGCCGGTGATGCATTCCAGCGAACGCCGCATCTCGGCTGCCTGGAATTGCGCGTTGGCCGCGCTGGCCGCTTCCGACAACATGCGATGGACTTCGCGGACGGCTTCGGGATGCCGGTCGGACAATTCCTGGGCGACGACCACCATGTGATTGATCGGCTTGACAGCATGTTTGGCAAACCAGCGGGCCTCTTCGGCCTTGACGTCTACAAATAGCGGCTTGAGGTCGGGATGCTCTATTTTCTCGCCGAGGATCGCGTCCAGTTCACCGTCAACGAGCATCTGCACGATCTGTTTCCCCGCCGGCGCCCGTTTGGTGTTGTCGACGAATTCGGCGACGTGGGCGTCCTCGAAAGTCACCCAGTCGATCGAGTTGAGATCGACGCCATAGTCGTTGGCAAGAATGCCCCGCAACCACGCCCCGGTCGTTGTGGTGAAGGAGCGGATACCGACGCGCTTGCCGTTGAGGCCAGCGGGCTCAAGCGACCCGTGCCTGGCATTATAGAAGGCGTAGCCGTGCTGAAATCGCGCCATCACCACGTCAGGCAGTAGCACCATCGGCTTGTCGAAGTTTTTCGCCATCAGATAGGTGACGATCGCGAGCTCCGAGACGTCAAAAGCGCCTTCGCGGACCATCGGCTTGAACCCCTTGTGGGTTGGCGAGTAGTCGGCGAAGTCGAATTCGACCAGATCGGATTTGATCGATCCATTCTTGAGCGCCGCCGTGCAAGCGTGATCGCCGAGCAAGGTGCGCAAGCGCATTACCATTTCAGTCGGCCTCCGGCTCGTCGATGTAGACAAGCCCGGCTTTGGCGAGCGGCTCGCGCATCTTGTACATGTCGAGCCCGAGCACGCCGGAGGCAAGTTGCTTACGCTTGCCCTCCTCCTCCGCTTGGCGCTTCTCGCCCTTGAGCGCGACCTCGGCGGCATCCTTTCTTCGGACCACCACCACGCCGTCATCGTCGGCAACGATGGCATCGCCAGGATGAACGTTCATCCCGGCACAGACCACGGGAACGTTGACCGCACCCAGCGTGGCTTTCACCGTGCCTTTGGCCGAGATCGCCTTCGACCACACCGGAAAGCCCATCTCCTTGAGCGATTTCACGTCGCGGCAACCGGCATCGATGATGAGACCGACCACGCCGCGCGCCATCAGCGAGGTCGCGAGCAGATCGCCGAACATGCCGTCGGTATTGTCCGTGGTGCAGCCCACCACCAGCATGTCGCCGGGACGGCACTGCTCGACCGCGACATGAAGCATCCAGTTGTCGCCGGGCTGCGCCAACACCGTGACGGCGGTGCCCGCCGCTTCGCCACCGGCCCAAACGGGGCGCATATACGGCTTCATCAGGCCGGAGCGGCCATAGGCCTCGTGCACCGTGGAGGCGCCAAGCGCACCCAGCCGTTTGACCACATCAGTATCGGCACGCTTGATGTTACGAACGACGACGTTCTTCATACCAATTCCTCCAGCGCCATCGGGAATAGCCGTTGATAGGCCTCGCCATAGGTCATGGCCTTGCCGGAATTGCGCCCGCCCTGCATGCCCCGCTGCAACGCGACACGCTCGTAATAGGCCCAGAGATGTTTTTGCGCGGCGAGAATTTCGAAGGTCTTGCGCTTGATGTCCCAGACCTCATCGATGTTGAGGATCACCTGCGGCTTAAAGTTGCACATCTCGGGCTGGTGCGGCTCAAACAGGAACACCGGAGGCGCGGCATAGCTATACTCGGCCTGCGGCTTGTGGCCCATGGCTTGCGCAACGATGCGCGCCTCCTGGGCGTAGGCGGTCGCTGCCGGGTGGTCGACATTGTAGGGGTCTTCGAGCGAGTGCGTCAGCACGAAGCTCGGATTGAGTTCGCGGTAGATGTCGATCAGCCGCTCCATGTGCGCGTCGGTCAATCGCAGCGGATAATCTCCGGCATCGAAAAATTCGATCTCAGCGCCAAGCGAGGCTGCCGCGCGTTCGGCCTCGTCCTTGCGACCCGCTTTGACCTTTTCAAGCGTCATGCCCGGCTGTTTCCAGGCGAATTGGGATTCCCCGCGCTCGCCAAATGCGAGGCAGACGATCTTGACGCGGTAGCCTTTTCTGGCGTGAAGCGCGATCGCCCCGCCCGCGCGCCAGACGAAATCGCCGGGATGGGCTGATACCACCAAACCTGTTTTTGCCATCGTTTATCCTTTCGGATGTGCCGGCCGAGCCTCCTGGCGCAGCTCATTTACTTCGTCGTTTTTCCTAATTCTTGACGCTTACCGTTGCCTTTCGCCGGACCGGCAAAGGCCGGTCGAGCGCCGGCGCCTGAAGCGAGGCTACCGTTGCGTGCACGAGTTGCTCGATCGCATTTGCCGAATCCGAGCCGTCGGCCTCGCCCCGCGACAAACGCGATACGCGTTCGGGCGTGACCAGCGTGTAGTACAGCGCCCCCAGCAGAAAGTGGCTGCGCCAGACGATCTCGGTGCGCGGAATCTGCGGCAGGCTCTCGCAAATCGCATCGATAAAGGCATGACTGGTGTCATCAAAGGTCTGCGCGATGATCTTGCCCGCGACCGCGTTGCCTTCCGCCGACATCACCGCGCGCAGCCGTGTAAAGCGCGCCCCGCCTCCGGCAAGATCGCTACCCGAGGAGAATGCGGGCAGCAAGTAGGCGCGCACGATGGCCTCAAGCTTGTCCTTGAGGTCGCGCACGCGTCGTGCCGCCGCCAATAACTCCAATCGCCGCACGTTCATCGGCCCGCAGTGCCGGCGATAGATTTCGAGAAGCAACCCGTCCTTGGTCTTGAAGTGATAGGTTACACTGCCTGGGTTGGCGCCGGCAGCCTGCGCAATGTCACGCACCGAAACCGCGTTGAAGCCGTTGGTCGAAAACAAATCCTCGGCGGCACACAGAATAGCTTCGCGCATGTTCGGTTTGCGCGGCGTGGCATCATCGCTGTCAGGGTGAGGGACCATTTTGATTTGTACAAATGTACAAATCATTCGGTCGAGTCAACGAATTTGTAGCGCCGAGCCGCCCGGCTGGCGGATATCTCATCTGCCCAGATCCATCTGATCTCGGCACAATCAGCTGGCATTCCAACGACGGCCCTGGCCCCTTCGCACACAGACTTCTGCCCCAGGCCGGTCCCTGAGGCCGAGTGTCCGGGCGCGGCACCTCGCGGGTTGGTAAATCAAATATGAATTCAGGGCCGGGCTAATCTCTGCTTTTCGCCGAAAGAGTACACGGCGTACGTACCATCACACCGAAACGCCGCTTTTTTGCTCAACGTAGCTTAACCGTTTGTCCAGCGACAGACGGCATAGTGGCATCCTAGAGGGACCATTCGTGAAAGACCGGGTTTAGCAATCGTGACATCGTTTGGACGCGTGATTCTCGTACGCGGCTCGCTGGCGCGGGTCGGCCTGATGGCTAACGGCAAGACAGGCCCCGCCGAGGTGCGGGCGACGGTCGGCCGTTTTGTCAGCATCCGCTGCGCCAACTCCGTCATCGTTGCCATGATCACGGAGGTCTCGTGCGAAGACCTGCCGACATCCGACAACTTCGTCGCCAGCGCCTCCGTCGATCTGCTCGGCGAGATTCATGGCGCCGCAGACAAACAGAAATTCCGGCGAGGCGTCACCAACTATCCGACCATTGGGGACGAAGTCGAACTGATCAACAGCCAGGAATTGCGCACCATCTACGCGCCGAGCGGCTCGGATCAGATCAATATCGGCACGTTGCAGCAGGATCCGTCGGTCATTGCCTACGTCGATATCGAGGAAATGCTTTCCAAGCATTTCGCGGTGCTGGGATCGACCGGCGTCGGTAAATCGACCGGCGTATCGCTGCTCCTGAACGAGATTCTCAAATCGCGGCCGGCGTTGCGAATTTTCCTGCTCGACGTTCACAACGAATACGGCCGGTGTTTTGGCGATCGCGCGCTCGTGCTCAATCCGCGCAATCTGAAGCTCCCGTTCTGGCTGTTCAATTTCGAGGAAATCGTCGACGTGTTGTTCGCCGGCCGCCCCGGCGTGCCCGAAGAACTCGACATTCTCGCGGAAGTCATTCCGGTCGCAAAGGCGATCTATACCCAATACCAGAACACCGATCGCGTCGGATTGAAGCGCGCCGATCCCAAGTCCGGCGGCTACACCCTCGATACGCCGGTGCCCTATCGGCTGGTCGATCTGATCTCGCTGATCGACGAGCGCATGGGCAAACTCGAGAACCGTTCCTCGCGCATCATCTATCACAAGCTGATCTCGCGCATCGAAACCGTGCGCAACGATCCGCGCTACGCCTTCATGTTCGACAACGCCAATGTCGGTGGCGACACCATGGCCGAGGTCATCAGCCACCTGTTCCGCCTACCGTCGCAAGGCCGGCCGATGACCGTGATGCAACTCGCCGGTTTTCCGGCCGAGGTCATCGATTCCGTGGTGTCGGTGCTGTGCCGCATGGCATTCGATTTCGGGCTTTGGAGCGACGGCGTGTCGCCGATGCTGTTTGTCTGCGAAGAAGCGCACCGATACGCCTCCGCGGATCGCAACGTTGGCTTTGGTCCGACCCGCAAGGCTGTGTCGCGAATTGCAAAGGAAGGCCGCAAATACGGCGTATATCTCGGACTCATCACGCAGCGTCCCGCCGAACTCGACGCCACCATCATCTCCCAGTGCAATACGCTGTTCACGATGCGCCTTGCCAACGAACGCGACCAGGCGCTGTTGCGCTCGGCGGTCTCGGACGCGGCCGCGAACCTGCTATCCTTTGTTCCCTCGCTCGGAACGCGCGAAGTGCTCGCATTCGGTGAAGGCGTGGCGTTGCCGACCCGCTTGCGGTTCAAGGAAGTTCCGGTTCATCAACTGCCGCGTGGCGAAGCCACGATCTCAACCGTGCCGTCGGCGACGTCCGGCCACGATATGCACTTCGTCAGCGCGGTTCTGGAACGCTGGCGCGGCGCCACGTCCAACCGCGACGTTCCCAATGACCCCACTTTAAACGACCGCAATAGCTCACGAACGACCAGCTCGGTCGAAGCACCGATGCTGCAACCCTCGATGGGGCTTGATCCCGACCGCTTCTCGCTCCTGAAGAAGCCGCTGCGCTAAATCGCTTACATTCGGGTGCGGACTTTGCGTCCGCTGCACTGTCGACTATGGTCACAGCAGCGTATCCATTTAGCGGAAGCCTCGCCATGACGCAGCCGACACCGTCGCGATTCCCGGTTCCCCCTGTCGATAGCTTGCCGGAAGACATCCGCGAGCGCCTGCTCGCGGTGCAGGAGAAATCCGGCTTCATTCCGAATGTCTTTTTGACGCTTGCGTTTCGGCCGGACGAATTTCGCGCGTTCTTTGCCTACCACGATGCGCTGATGGACAAAGACGGCGGCCTCTCCAAGGCCGAGCGCGAGATGATCGTGGTCGCGACCTCGGCCGCCAACCAATGCCAGTATTGCGTGATCGCCCATGGCGCGATCTTGCGAATTCGGGCGAAGAATCCGCTTATCGCCGACCAGATCGCCGTGAACTACCGGAAAGCCGACATCACGGCGCGCCAGCGCGCGATGCTGGATTTCGCGATGAAGGTGAGCCAGGAAGCGCACCTGGTTTCAGATGCCGATTTCACCGCGCTGTCGGCGCACGGATTCAACCAGGACGACGTTTGGGACATCGCCGCGATTTCGGCCTTCTTCGCGCTGTCGAACCGGATCGCCAACGTTACCGCCATGCGGCCCAACGACGAGTTTTATCTGATGGGACGACTGCCGAAGTCATAAGGCCAACGGCTGTTCCTCCGGCTAGCTGTCCGAGGCCGGTCCGCACCAGCCTGGCAAATAGATCGCGTCCGAGCTTTTTGCCAGCGCCAGGCTTTTTTCCATGGCCTTGGCGAAGTTTTCGTCGACGCTCTTGGCCGACATTTTACGGCGCAGGAAGTCGGCCCACAAAAATTCGCTGAACGGCGTCGTGTCCTTGGCGAAACCCCCGGCACGGCGCAATTCACCGGCGAGACTGCGGAACGGATCGTCCTTGAGCTCGGTGATCGTCTTCGGGATGTCCTTGAAATGCCGGCGTTCGCCCTTGGCGTCGTAGGGATAGACCCAGCGCTTGTTATCCATCACGTTCCAGAACGCATCCTTCTCGACCATGCTGAGATCGCCGATCACGGTGACGAGGATATCCGCGATGCCTTCCTCATGAAGCGCGCGCGCCAGATGATGGTGATCGACCACGTAGAATCGCTTGTCTGGCCCTTTGACGACGGGGATCATGTGTTTGCCTAGCGTTTCCACCTGCTTCTTCTTTTTCTGCTCGCGAAAACGTTTGCGCTTTTCTTTCACCTCCCTCATCCCAACGGTCATCTGGGTCGGCCGAAGCGACAGAATCGGAATCGGTTTAATCATCGGCTCGCGCACGTTCGACATGACTAGACATCCCCCTGCCGGATTGTGAAATATGGCGCCTTGGCAGGTTCAATTATGGCACGATGAAAGATGCTGGAAAAGCTGAAGCGGCGGCTATCGAGTTCGCGCGTCATCGCGTTTGGCAACCGCGAGATTGTCACCGAGGGTCTTCGACTGAGTTTTTGGGCCGACATCAGCCATCGCTGCATGACGGCTTCCTGGCCGTCCTTTATTGCTGGCGCGGTGTCTATCTTCGTGGTCTTCAATGCGGCCTTTGGCCTGCTTTACTGGTTCGGAGACCAGCCGGTCTCGAACGTCGCTCACAGTGACTATCTCGATTATCTCTATTTCAGTATCGAGACGCTCTCGACCGCCGGTTACGGCGACATGCATCCGCAAACCCATTACGGCCATTTCGTCTCCGCGGTAGAGCTCTTTACCGGCATCTTTTCGATGTCGGTGATGACCGGGCTGGTTTTTTCCAGGTTTGCGCGGCCAAGCGCGCGGTTGTTGTTCGCCAACAATCCGGTCGTTTCAAATTATGAGGGAAAACCGACCCTGAAGGTGCGTCTTGCCAACGAGCGTCACAACATCATCGGCAATGCGACCGCTCGGGTGTGGCTGCTCAAGAATATCACCACCGTCGAAGGCTATTCGGTGCGGCGCTTCTACGAACTTCCTCTCCTGAAGAACGAGCACCCGGCGCTGGCGCTGAGCTGGACGCTCTATCACGTGCTTGACGAAAGCAGCGAACTCTTCAATCTCGACCCCGATAAGCTGAAGGCGGCCGGAGTTGCCCTCGTCGTCGTCGTGTCCGGATATGATGTTGTTGCGGCGCAAACCATCCATGGCCGCAAATCTTACGATCATACCGACATCCGGTTCGGCCAACGCTATGCCGATATTCTCGAGAATCTCGACGATGGCCGGATTCGAATCGACTATGGCAAGTTCCACGACACCGTAGGCGAATGAATTCTTCCCATACTTTGGTATTTTTATTTTTACTTCGGGACGCAACGCGGGCGTGCTAAAGGAAGCAAAGTCACCCCGGAGCTGGCATCCGTGAGACCCCAGCGACCCATCGTATCGGCCCCGACGGAAGACGAGCACCGCGTGCTCCAATTCCGGCCGCGCCCGGGATCGCCCCGCGCTCAGCGCGAAAATCATTCTCCGTTTGTGCACCGGCTTGAAGTCGCCAACGATCTGTCTCGGTATGAGCGAGTCCCCGAAGAAGCGGACGAATATCGGCAGCGGATGCTGGCGAACGTGGCCGCCTTCGCGTTCACCGTCGCTTTGCTGGCAATCGGCATCTGGCTGACCGTAAGCATCGCCCACCTGCGCCGGACCCAGGATTGTGTCCTGATGGGGCGCCACGATTGCGTCCAGATCACCTCGCCGCATAATTAGCGATGACCTGAGCGCGCAAACGTCCGCAGCGTCAGCAATATTCAGCAAAAACACGCTTCTGCCACAGGAAATCCGCAGCCACAGGCCTTGGCTACCTCCATTGAACTCAGGGCGGCGCTCCGATATACGGGCTCTCGGCCCCGGGTCGTGGATCCGCCCGTCCGGGGCACCCGGCCACCGTCCCCACCAACGTGGGATTTATCGTCAATATTTCAAAGGCTTAGTGATGTCATCTACATTCGATCAAGTGGCAACGATTATCGCTGAAACCTGCGACATACCACGCGATACGATCACGCCGGAGAGCCACGCGATCGACGATCTGGGGATCGACAGCCTCGATTTCCTCGACATCGCCTTTGCAATCGACAAGGCGTTCGGAATCAAGCTGCCGCTGGAAAAGTGGACCCAGGAAGTCAACGACGGCAAGGCGACCACCGAACAATACTTCGTTCTCAAAAACTTGAGCGCCCGGATCGACGAATTGGTCGCGGCCAAGGGCGCCAGCGCCTAGTCCAGTGCGGGGCTCAAAAGTCCGCATCATTGATGCCGCGCGCTCGCTATGCGGACTTTTGAACCAAAGCCACGCTAGAT